>NZ_JBVYOJ010000022.1:0-102463 GCF_056120465.1 Paenibacillus sp. sgz302148 | reverse complement strand
ATCGTAAGTTTCTCAGAAGCCGAATAGGATCGTTTTTGCATGAAAAAGCTCCCCTTACCGTAGCAGGTTTTATTATTTCACCTGTCTACCGTAAGGGGAGCATATCAGACTATGCCCTGCTCCACTTCTATGCTTGTTTCACCGATAAACGGTTATTGATATTTTTCGGCAAGCTGCTTCAGCTTTTCCGCGATTAACTCTTCCAACTGATCCGACGAGGAAATTGATTCCGCAGCAATCCCGGCAAGTTCGTCGTGATGCCCGATCATGACGGAATGAACGGCATGCCTGAACATCGACATATCATTGGCGTCATTGCCGAAGGCTACATAAGTCCCTCGCTCGATATTCAGTTTGCGCAATGCCTCCCATTTGTCGATATGGTTCGGGCTCACATCCAGCACATTTTCGTTGCGGTGCTTATGTACGACTACATCCAGTGCGCTCAATTTTAGCGCGAGACCTTCCATGTCGTTCGCCGTTAGAATCAATGCCTTGACGATCGATCGATGCTGATCCAGCGGAACTTTATTCGCCAATTTGGCAGGATCCACGTTATTCAGAATCGGATGGTCCGGAGTGCCTGTATACGTATAGTCCCATTCCCCGTCAATGAGATAGGTAGCTTCATGTTCGTTCAATAAAGATTTTATCGTATCGAGCTGAGCGTCCGTGAACGAAGCCGCATGAGTTAATTTGCTGTCTTGCGAGACGAGCGCACCGTTTCCTCCGATCATCGTGTAAGCATGAAACCGTTGATGCAGAACCGGCAGCATATCGCGAATCGGTCTTGCCGAAGCGAAGATGACTTCGTGACCTTGAGACTTTAGGTTTTCCAAGGCTTGCAGGATCGTTTCGCTAACAGGTTTTCCTTTAAAACAGATCGTTCCATCCAGGTCAAAAACAAAAATCATACTTTCACTTCACTCCTATGATATCTATATGATAAGACTGCTTAATACCCGACCTCGACAGAGGCGATGACGACGTAGATCAGATCGTTTTTATCTTCTTTTTCAACAAGCACGACACCGCTGCTCGTCAACATACCGCCGTCAACAACCTCGAACGTGACTTCTCCATAAGGCAATTCTTTACGAACGACTTCAAGTTCCAATTGGTCTTTATCGATTGGAACGGCAAGTCTCACGTTAACTTTCATGTTATGCAAGTCATTATTCGGCAGCACCGATCGCAGACCCGGCATCGAGTTATGATGGATCGCGTTTTGTACGGCGCGAACCGCGGCTTTGGTCACGTTCTGCCCATGTAAATCAATACCCATACCGATTTCAATAAACATAACTTTTTCCATTACATTGCACACTCCTATTCAAACGCTTGGGTAACATTCATTCTATCATATTAGCCGATGTCGCGCGTTATTTTACACCTGTCTTTATTTGTGACTTCATCATGATGTTCTATCGCGCGGCTTCCGCGTACCTTCTCTACCAGTGTGCGCACCCATTGGTAGCCGCATTGAACGAATTCTTCACTTGGATTGGAATGCGGCGTATGTTCGAAGATGAACACGGCATCATCACATGTCGCCAAAAATTCGATGATGTTCGCGAGTTTAAACTGTGTGCCATTTTGTTCATGCGATGGATGGACGGGAATCCAAACATATTTATCGTTAACATAATCTACGTTATGTAAATGAATAATTTTGATATGCTCTTTCCATTTCGCAATATACGTCAAAGCCTGCTCACCTGTCGCCATCAAATAATCCCCGACATCAATACAAAGCTTCATCTTATACTTCCGCCATACTTCCAACGGAAAGCGATGTAAATATTCGATGCCTACAGGGGAACGATTCAACCCAAGCTTTGGTTCGCACACGATCGGCATGCCATATTTCTCCTGTAGCCTATACAGCTTGTACAAACCGTCTTCAATCATCTCGTTGACATCTACTGTCTCGGGCACATGTTCTTTAAAATAAGGAAAATGAACAAGCACATATTGCGCCCCAAGATCGGATAATTGCTCCATTTCTTGCTCCAATAGCTCCCAAGCCGTGTCGGGTTCCATTTGGACATGTTGAATCAGATCATATTTGCTTCCGCTGCGGACAAGCGGCGAATGTACGCCATACGGAATTTGGTTTTTGCGGGTTAATGCCAAAAAGCCGCGGAACGCCGCCTCATCGGAGAACTCGCCGATTTCAATCGAATCGATTCCATCCCAGAATAACGATTCAAATTGCGCGGGATCCGATAAGATCGTACTCCCCGAAACGCCAAAAACAGTTTTTCCCATCGCTTCCTCGTTTCCTCAAACAATCTTAGTAGATGCTTGACTCTATAGATCTTAAATACTAACGCTCCCATCACTTTCAAAATAAATAGCAGAAGCATTTGCTCCCGCTATGATAAAAAATCTATGTTACTTAGGATTCTTTCAACAACTCCCGAATGCCGGGATAATGCATCCATATGTTCTTATACGTTTCCTTCCAGACGGCATCGTGCTGATTATGCTTCAAGCGGTAATACAACGCATAGCGCGTATTCGGCGATTGGTTTGGCGCAACGCCGTGGGCTACCTGATAATGGCATAGGATGACATCTCCGGCCTGACCGGTAATTTGCACCGGGTTGCCGATATCGATCGGTGGCAGCTTTTCTAACAAAATATCGGATCCATGTTCGCGAAAATATTGCTCATACAGATGGTGACTGCCCGGCCAAACGGACAAATTGCCCGCATTTTCTTCGGGAAGATCGCTCAGCATGATGCCGAACAACATCGTAAAGTTGGAATAAGTCCCTTCTTCCACGCCGTTAAGCTTAGCGTGCATGCCATCCAGATGATAGCCGATCGGACCGGTACGGTCCGCCATCGTAGGAAACCGCAAAGCAATTTGCGCATGCCGAGTTTCTGACAGATTGCCTTCACCGATAATGGACTCAACTAAGTCGGCGGCAGGTGTCTTGTAAATAAGATCCGCCATCATCGGCGCATTTTGCAGTTCAGGGCAATACGATAGCGACCGGAATTGCGGCAAATCTACTTTATTCATTCCTTCAGAACCGAGAGAGTGGTTGATCATTTTGACAGTCTGCTGAATCATGGATTTCGGGATGACACCGGGGATTTTCACAAATCCATTTTCCATAAAATCCTTTTTCTGCGCATACGTTAACCTCAATACAAACACCTCCGCTTATTCCGTTCTTCGGATATTCAGACCTTCAGCTTACACAACCTTTCGTCAACAAGTCAGGTCAATCCTATTATACTTGAATGTTCCATATGGGTATATATGGAGATGAGATGAATTTACTTTGGCGATCTTGCTCATCCATTCGGCAAAACGTCCCAATGAGCAGAGTTGAGGTTATACTGTGTCTATAGCTCAATGGAAGATACGAAGGAGTATCAATGAGTCACATGAAGAATACGATGAATTCGAACAGGGAGGAACAGAACATGCCTGATCGGCTAGTAGATCGAATCGCCGGGTTGGAATGGACCTCGATTCAGCAGCAAATGGACGAGTTCGGTTATGCGAAACTGCCCGCAATATTAAGCAAAACAGAATGCGGCGAAATGATTGCCACCTACGAGGAGCCGCATCGATTTCGGAATACGATCGACATGGCGAGGTACCGTTTCGGCAAAGGAGAGTACAAATATTTTGCGGCCCCCCTGCCAACGTGGTTACAGCAGCTGCGGGAACATTTCTATCCGGAACTGGCGGTTGCAGCTAATCGCTGGCTCGGGCAGTTGGGTGGCGAAGCATCCTATCCCGCAACGTTAACCGAGTTTCTCGAGCAGTGCCATAAGGAGGATCAGACCCGCCCTACTCCGCTCCTCTTGAAATATGAAGCCGGCGGGTACAATTGTCTACATCAGGATTTGTACGGAAATGTATATTTCCCATTTCAGGTCGTTTTTGTTCTGAATCAACGGGGAGTAGATTATACGGGTGGAGAGTTCATGCTTGTGGAGCAGCGGCCACGCGCCCAGAGCCGCGGGCATGCCATAACGCTGGAGCAAGGCGAAGGTCTAATCTTTCCGACCCAACATCGCCCGGTGGCGGGAACTCGCGGATATTATAAATCAACGCTGCGGCATGGAGTAAGTACGGTTACTTCGGGGACCCGATTTAGTCTAGGCATTATTTTTCATGACGCCAAATAAGTGGCCGGCCATTAATAGCCTTGAGAGCAGGCGGAGAAGGTAACGAACCCATTTCTCCGCCTCCCGTCAGGTTATTTTTTTCGCTTCATGCTGCGAATGATTTGTTTGGTCGGATCGTCGACTCGATACGATTCCGTAATTTTCTGCAATGCTTTGTTGTACGTAAAATCATCCAGCGTATTATTATGCAGGTATGCCATCGTCATGTCCGGGAAGTGAATATAACAGATGGACAGAGCCCAAGCGACCGCCATCTTCACATAATAACCTTCATGCCGGATGCGATCCAACAACGGAAGGACTTGACGGATATACCCCTCTTCCACATAAAAAACGAGCAGCATCACAATCCCGAATCTCAGCTCGTATTCCTTGTCCGACTGAAGGTAGGGCTGCAGAAACTCCCATACGCGCGCTTTATTCGCGTTCGTAAACTTAAGACCGATACAAAAACTGTCGCATACCGACCAATTGTCTATTTTCGGCACAAAATCGGCGACATGACGCAATAATTCCTCAATATCAGCTTTGACGTAGCCGATTACCATGCCTTGCAGCATCACTTCTTCAAAATATTCGTTGTCTGCTTGTTCCAGATAGGATCGCCAGTCCCCCGCCGCGATTGTTTTGGCTATTTTGCGTAATGCAGGCAATCTGACGCCTAACACATTATTAATATTCGGGATCAATGCAGCGGAAAATTTCCGGTAACCTTCCTCAGCATTTTCATGCAATTGCAGTTTAATCGATTCGTTCATGAACAATCCCTCCTCGTAATGAAGACGTTTATCTTACGGACTGTTTTCTCGTGATTGCTACCTGCGACACTATAACAATTCTTTGCGCGATTTCAAATACCTGTATAAAATACAACCGGATAATGAGCAGATGAGTGCACATAAGCCGATAAAACCGTACCCGGCCTGAAGTCCACGAAGCAATCCGACGCCCGAATCCGTTCCGAAGACGTTTTTGATGCCGCTTGTTATCGCCCCGATCGCAAAATTGCCAATGACGCTGCCGATCCCCATCAGCGTAACGGTAAACGTAATGGCTGTGTCGGTCCCTCGAGGATATCGTTTGGCAATTAGAGCCATGACGGTCGGATAAATCGGCGAAATGCCAATCCCCGCGGCTGCGAACAGGAAAGCCATCGATTCCCCGCCTACAATCGCGGCAAACGTACACAACGCAGAAAATCCGGAAAATAAGATGAGCGACAGCGTAAACCCGATTTTATCGGTTAACGGGCCTAATACTAACCTTGCGATGGAGAAGCATAGAAAAAACGCGGACAACATGCCGGAAGCGGAAACGCTGTTCCATTCGTAAGCTTTCTCCAAAAAGTTAACAAGCCACCCTCCTACCGCGAGTTCCGAAACAACGCCAAACGTCAGGATGAGGACGATCATCCACAGCGCCGGGTCACGCACGAGCGCTTGCCATGGAACCCTCTCTTCATGCGACAAATCATCGCCGGGAAACTTGCTGAGCACCGCCGGAATCATCGGCAGCACGGATAACGAGAGCATTAGCAGATACATACCCCGCCAGTCCAGCATGTATCCGAATACGCTGACGGACATTAATCCCGACGCAATCATTGGCGCCACCGTCGAGCTCAGACCATAGAAGAAATGAGACAAATTCAGCATCGTGCCGGTGTTTCGGACAAATATACGTGCTCCAAGAATGGCCAAGCCGATCTCAAGCATACCGTTGCCTATGTACATGAAGAAATAGGAGAAGGAAAAAACGGGATAGCTCTGCGAAACAAAGATGAAGAAGCCCGAAACCAGCATAGACCCAAAGGCAAGCAAACTGACCGCCTTGATGCCTATTTTTCGAGTCAGATAAGCCGTGAACGAGCATGCGAGCAAATAGCCGAAGGAGTTCAGCGATAAGAGCGAACCGATCTGCTGCTCATCAAGGCGAAAGTCGAATTGGATCCGGGGAATGGCCGGTCCTTTAATATTTTCCGATAATCCGAAAATGATGAATCCAAAAAAGATCGTCGCGAGCTGCAATGCATACATTTTGTTGATCCCGCGGCTTGTTTTTACTAGTTCGTTCATGGTGAGATAAACTCCTTGCATAATCAAGATGCATCCGAGCTTAACACAGGCTCTGCCTGAACGCAATACGTTTCTTCATTGAAAAAACCTGTCTTTCGACAGGTATAGGTTTTCTTCGTGAATTAGGATAGCGATCCCGATACGAGATTCCCTCGATAGAACACCGCTTGCCGCTTCGCCCTTCTCGCCACGGCTTCCGCGGAGCAACTCGGAAGGTATCGATGATAGGTCAGAAATTCCGACGGATCTTTTCTCAAATTGTCTGTTGTCTACCTCGAAAACAAACGCTTCAGTCTCTCCTCAGATTCCGTTCCAGGTTCCGGCGTAAAAACCTTCAAGGTGAGTTCGTCGTTTTCCGTGGAACGGAAACTGGTCGGCCTCAAGACAAGTAAGCCGACTTCAGGATGCATGATTTGTTTGATTTCTTCGGGAGCGCCGGCAACATCGTGCCGCCCCCATAGGAGGTTAAATTCCGGGCTTTCCTTGCGTAGGTTGGTTGCCATGTCCGAATACCAAGGGTCTTCCATATGTTTGCCGTAAAACGCACGGAACTGCGCGATCATGTTCGCAGCTAACATATCCCAATTGAGATACCAAGCCTTGTAAGTCGGATTCATAAACATCTGCCAAATAATATTCCGTTCCGCCTCATCCATAGCTTCAAAATTACCGAAGAGCATGGACGCAATCGCATTCCAAGCAACGATGTTCCACCGTGTTCCGTGAATAAAGGCCGGAATATGTTGAAACTGATCCAACACCAGCTGCAGTTGAGAAGGGACTGTCTCGGAGGGAAGCGCCGCTGGAGAAACCGGGATTTGCTGGTTGGCCAAGGCATACATATGGTTTCTTTCGTCTCGATCCAGCTTCAATGTACGCGCGAGACTGTCGAGCACTTGCTCCGAAACCCGAATATCTCTCCCCTGTTCCAGTGCGGTATACCAAGGCAATGAAATGCCGGACAACACCGCCAATTCCTCTCTTCGCAATCCCGGCGTCCGGCGTCGGCTCGCTCCTTGGGAAATGCCGGCCTTATCGGGATGCATTTTCAAACGGCGTGTTTTCAAAAAATCAGCCAAAGCTTTGCGACGCTGCTCTTCGATGGATGGCATATCGTCCCTCACCTTCATGTTATCCTAGTACTGCAACCAGGTTCGATTATACTACTATATCCGACAGCAGTATCTTTTGTGGCCTATCCCGCGGTCGGTCATGCCGTTATGATGTTCTCATTCCCAATGTTGAAAGGATGAGAACAATGATGTCCAAAGTACTTTATATTACGGCGCATCCGCTGGATGAATCCAACTCTTCGAGTCTTGCCGTGGGCAAAGCCTTTATGCAAGCCTACCGCATTCATCATGTGCAAGATGAAATCGAGCATCTCGATTTATACAATTCCAGAATACCACAGCTGGATGCGGATGTGTTCAGAGGTTGGAAGAAGCTAGGCGAAGGAAATGCCTTAGAGTCGTTATCTCCCGACGAGCGCTATAAAATAACCCGTCTTAACGAGCTCGTCGACCGGTTCGTAGCATTTGATAAATATGTTTTTGTAACGCCGATGTGGAATTTTTCCTACCCTCCGGTACTAAAAGCATATATCGACGCCATCGCCGTGGCCGGCAAAACGTTTAAATATACGGAAAACGGCCCGGTAGGCCTGCTCGGGACGAAAAAAGCAATTCACATTCAATCCAGAGGCGGTCTTTACTCGGAGGGAAAAGCGGCGAAGCAAGAATCCGGACATCATCATTTATCCGTCGTGCTTGATTTTTTCGGAATCCCTTCGATCGAGGGCCTGTTTGTGGAAGGGCACAACCAGTTTCCGGATCGCGCCAACATCATATTGGCCGATGCCATCGAACGAGCGCGGCGGTTGGCGGCCGCTTTCTAGTCTGGAGCTGATTCCGGCAGGAGATCGGCAATTCGTCTTCTCCCTTCATTCGAAAGCAACCATTCAATGAATGGGCCTTGCCGGGTGAGTTGGCGCTCGAGCTCGTCTATCGGGACGGGATTAAACGACGAAGTGCAAATAAAAAAAACACTGGCTCTGGCGATCGCCACAGGAAGAATCCTCTTTTCGATGTCAGATAACTCGCCGTATCCTTGCAAAAATGCACTGCCTAGTTGCGGAAAAGAGTCGTTCGGCAAAAGCGCCCACATCATGTACGCTACGTCGTGTATTCGTTCGGCTCGCTGCACAAAATCAAAATCCAAGACGGCACGAACCTCTCCGTTCGTGTCGTACAGCGCATTCCACATGTGCCAATCCCCATGAATAATCGTCTTGGGCAAGTCATAGCACAACTTCTCCCATTCATTCATGACCCCATTATAAAACCTTTCTGCGCTTGAGAGCTGATTGCGCGGAACTCGGCACACATGCTTCAGAAGAGACATGCCTTCTTCCAGAACGATGGAGGATGGATAATTGGACCATTCCGGCAATGGTCCCGCCTGAGCGTTTACCAGCGTGTCATGCATTTTTCGTAGAACTCGCCCGGAGGCGTTCGCAAATCTATGGTTTGTTTGAAAAGCAAATGCCTCGATAAATGGCGTTATCTGAACGAAACGATCCTTATATGTCGTGTAATTCATCCCTTGTTCATTTACGATTGGTTTCAGCACCGGTATGTTAGCATGATGCAAAACATCGATTACCTGCTTCGCGTATCGAAGGTGCCGTTCACTCGCAAGTCCCGAGGCAATGCGAATAACGTACATCCCTTTATTTGTTTCAATCTTTAAATTGACGTTATATAATCCGCCGAGATCGCCGTGATTGCATAACAGATCGCCTAGGCCAAATTCTTCGCATATTTTCGTCAGATCCGTGTCATCAGGATAAAGTCGAAGCAACGGATCGTTGTCAGGGTACCCCGTATTCCTTTCCATCAATAAACCCTCCAAGTGACTGCAGATTAAAAAGACCACATTTAGTCATATCTTACTTGCATTGACAGTGTCAAGTCGAGGGGGAGTTTCTATCAAGATATTTTTTCTCATATTCCATCGTATAAAAGTAGTATCATGCTGAATCGGCATAAAAAAACAGTTCCTCTCCTCGAATAAATCGGTTACTCTTATAGGAGTCACCGACAACAAGAACGACAACGACGGAGGACGGAAACGCATATGTCGCTATTTATCGATGAATGGAAGCAACAATTTCAAAGCTACAGCCGGAATATACGATTTTTCTTTTTATTCAACCTCTTATGGAATTTGGGAATCAGCATGTTCGGGCTTGTATATAATCTGTATGTCAGGGAACTCGGTTATGAGCCAACGATGGTCGGCAGCTTGGTCGGCATGTCTGCGATCGCATCAGCCATCATCCTCATTCCCGCAGGCATTATGAATGACCGCTTCGGGTCCAAACGAGTCGCCTCGTTTGGGCTTCTTTTCGTCGTCGGCGCCTTGATGGCGCGTTCCTTGATCGAAGGGGAGCAAGGCTTGATGATTTCCGCTTTTGGCTGCGGAATGGCACAAGCGGTCGTTAGCTCGACGGTGCTGCCCTTTATGGCGAATCATTCCACTCCGCGGCAGCGCGTGCATTTATTCAGTTTTAATATGGCGCTTGTGATGTTCGCAAGCGTAATCGGCAACATAGCCGGCGGCATGTTCAGCGATATTTTTCATATGGCGATGGGTTATACGGAAGTTCAGAGCTTGCGCTTCACGCTGCTGATCGGAGTCGGCATCACGGCACTCAGCTTCATTCCCGTGCTGCAATACAGGCCGGATAATAGCGAGGCTGAACCCGCTGCCTTGGATCAACCGAAGGCGAAATGGAGCCAAATGATTCGAAACAACAAGCCTACGCTGTTGGTGATTGCATTGTTCGCTTTCTTGAGTTTGCTCTCTTCCACGTCCGGCGGCATGATCGTTCCGTATTTGAATGTGTACTTTGAAGATCGTTTCGAGGTGTCCAAGACGGTTATCGGATTGATTGTTTCCTTGGGACAGGGTGCTACGGCAATCGCTTATCTGCTCGGTCCGGTCATTACGCGTAAGCTTGGCGAAGTTCGTGCTGTCGTATGGCTGCAGCTCGGTTCGATCCCTTTTTTGCTTATTACTGCGTATTCTTCGAACTTTTATTTGGCGGGGGCCGGCTATTTGTTCCGGCAAGCGTTAATGAATGCGGCCAACCCGTTCTATAGCACGATCAAAATGAAATACGTCGACCGCTCGATGCGCGGGCTTGCCTCCAGCTCCGGCGAAGCGATGTTTAATCTCGGTTGGTTCATTGCCTCCCCGATCAGCACGGGGCTTGTCGCCCATTACGGCAGTTATTACGGCTACGCTTATGCGTTCACCATCACGGCGATTGGCTATACATTAATCTCGTATTTGTTCTATGTATTTTTCGCGAAAGATCGTTTTTTCAAGCTCAAAGAATCGGAGCAATAACGGATACGAACAAGAACCGTTCGAAACTATGCGAACGGTTTCTTCACGCGCGTTACGTGCTTTCATGTCTACAAACCAATGTTACGTTTATGTCCCTGGTAGCTTCCGGAATCCGGAAAGCCCTGTTCCGCGAGTTCAACGAATTTTGCCGAGAAGCCGTAGGTCTCCAAATCGCGTATTGGAACCATGCAGATATCGTGGATGTGCGTCGATTCAAATTCATTCGATGGCATCGTCAATTCGCCCGATATTTTATTTAATAGAAACGTCATATGAATGACCGGTGGCTCCGCTTCAGGCAAATCGCACACGTACAGCAGACGTTTTACCTTCATGTCCAGCCCGGTTTCCTCTTTCATTTCTCTCGTCATCCCCTCGGCCAGCGATTCCCCGCGTTCCAGCTTGCCGCCGGGCAATGACCAATCCCGATCCGCGCTCACTTTTTGTTTCACAAGCAGTATTTCTCCGCCTTCGATATAAATCCCCGTCACCCGTACACGCATGAAATATTGATCCATTTACAATCGCCCTCGCTTTCGGAAAAATATACAACAATTACCGATTATATCTTGTAGCTTACACTTGTACAACACAAAAAACGGGCAGCCGCAAGGGCTCACCCGTGATTGAGACGTGCATTCTAACATGCAAGACATTGAGCCGGGCCGGTTCCCGACTCACAGCCTCTCCGACCTATTGCGAAACGATTGACGCATTCTCTTCCATAACGCGGAGCATTTCTTCCAACAGTTCTACGCCCTTCTCCTCTTCCGCCCTTGCTGCCGTCAAAATCCGGATTGCTGCGGCTGCTTGGTCCGGATCGTTCGGTTCGCCGCCTTTGGGAAAAGGGAATAACGTCACGAACTCGTTGAATTGATCCGCGACCCGATCGTAATGAACGGCCGCTCTTTCCGCGAGCGACTGCAACTGCCGATCCGCCGTCGAATCGCCTTGCCATTCCGCGGCAATCCGCTTCAAAAACTCCGCGGCAAAGATACGCTGATCGAATATATACATGCCGTGCAGCGTGTTGCCGTATGCCTCGACGTTTCCTTTCCCGAACGCTTCGATCCATGCGTCATAACCCGCCAGACCATTGCGGTATTGCGAATCCTCGCGCTTGTAACCTTGTTCGCGTGCATGCCGCACCGCTAATTTCAGCGCGCCGTGCAGCATTTTACGTTTGTCGACGCGTTGCGTTTCCGTTACGGCCATAACGTAAAGCTCGTGAACCTGGCCTCGGCCTAGCTTCTCATACGACAGCTCGCCGTCCTTCGTAATGTCGCGGCAGCGAAGCGTCCGAGACTCGTCGTCGTAGCCGTAGATCATGCCGAACTCGGGAACGAACAAGTCCCATGCCATGACTGGAACCCCGCGATCCAGGCTCCATTGAATCATGTCGAGCGCACGCTCCAGCTCCTCAGGCGTCGGCGGAATTTCAGTCGGCCCGCCTTCGTACCGGGTGCTTGCGCCTAAGTTTGCGAACTGCTCCTGATGATGCGGAGGCCATTCGAATGCGGAATATCCCGCCACGTTCACCCGTTCGCGGTCAATGATAATGCGGAACGCGTTCGCGGTATACCCGGCGACTTCGACGAGAGATAAGTCCTTGAGATCGGTATATTGCAGGATGGAATACATCGAACCGGTATCGGTCATATTGGTGTGTTTAAAATGATTGGTGTAATCAAGTCGATTCATGGTTACTAACACTCCTTAGGCTGGAATAGGATGGGTGGAGCGAGAAGCTTGGCTTTTGGCTTGCCGGCTTCCCGGCGCTGCTTGATGTACATGCTGACGTGCTGGCGCAAGCGTTCGCGCTGCAGCTTGCCGCGGGCTCGTGAAATGCTGTTGTATACGTTCGCAACGGACGTATCCAATACAAGCGCGATCTCATTCGGCGACACATGCCGGAAGAAGTGAGCTTCGAAAATGTCCTTCTCCCTCGTGCTTAAGCAAGCGAACAGCTGCCGGATTCCATCGACCATTTCCTTGCGCAGCAGCGCGGCTGCAGGGTCGCCCGCCATGCGAGCGGCTTCTTCCGTATGGCGGCTCAAGTGAAACAGTACGCGATCGATATCGCGCCAATCTTCCGTACTACCGCTGCTCATGCCAGCCAGCCCTATTCGGCCTTTATGCCAAGATTCACTGCCGTTTCCCGCCTCGAGTCCGGAGAATGGCCGTTCTTTGGCATACGGCCCGCCGCGGCGCAGCTTCATATAGGCTTGATTCTGCACGATCCGCGCAAGCCATGGCCGAAACCGGCTGTGGTCCATCAGCCGGCCGACATGCAGAAACGCGCGGACCAGCGCTTCCTGCACGACATCCTCCGCCATATGGTGATCCTGCGTAAGTGAACGCGCATAGCTGTACATTTTGGCGCGGCTGCGCCGCACAAGCTCGCCGAACGCCTGACGATCGCCGTCTCTAGCCATCGTAGTGAGCCGTTCCTCCGAGAACGACTCAAGATGGTCTTCTTCGTGGAGGATTTCGTATCCTTCGTCTCGGCTGGCTGTTCTATTGCTACGGTACTCGTCTTTTGCATAATCTGACGTCAGATACACGCACAAGCTCCTTTCGCTCCCCTATTCTTTTTAATGCCAACCGATCAAAGAATCTATCTTGTTTTTCGAATTTTTTTTTATTTTGCCAAAAAAGTTGCCGCTTGCCCCTATATTTCGCGAAAAGTTACGAAATTCCTGTTATTGTATTCCAGCCACAACATGAAAAAAGCAGGCTGCCGAGGTAACCTGCTTCTCAAGGAAAAGTGAATTAGCCCATAAATGCAGACGGAAACTGCTGAATAATTCCCGTCGTCAACACATCAGCCATCTGAAGCGCCTGCGCTTCGATCGGATCGCCGAGAGCGACATTTTTCGCATAGTCGCCGGCCAACCGCGAGGAGGCTTCTTCGGTAGTAATCTTTAAATGCTCGTAGAGCATTTTTTGCCATTGTTCTCTAGACCAGTAGGGATTGATACTAGCCAAGAAATTGGCAATGTCATCCGCATTGGCATACCAACGTTTATTGGCGTCGGCAGTAACCGCCGGATTACCTGCAGCCAGCGCTTTGACAACTTCAGCCGCCAGTGCGAGATGTTCCCGCATCAGTTCCCCGAATTTTGCTGCAATAACCGGACCATACAATGGCAGAAGAGCCGCCGCAAAATCAGCTCCGTTTCGAAGCAGCCGCTTTACCGTTTCGCTTTCATCCGGCAGACGGCCGATTATACTGTTGATCGTTAATCGGGTCCAGTATACATGCTGTTCCCACAACAACCGAAGCTTCCGGTTTAACTCTACCTGAGATGGTGTCCAACAAGCCATCGGAGCTTCATTTCGAATGGGGTAATAATAATGAGCCGGTGAAAAATACATCGCGTACAGCAACTCCTTTATCTCATACTACTGCAGTATACAGGAGAAGCGCCCATTCCGTGCATCGTCCGGTGTAAAGGGTACCACAAGAATTTTTCGACTTATTCCCATTCTCTAATCGATATAGGATAATTATAATAAATAGCTTTGTGAAAGGATTTGAGATTTTGGCACATCAAATGACGGCACTGATCCTAAAAAACCGGTACGACATGAACCAGGCGAATACATACGATTTACATGGAATCAATCTAGGGTATGATTTGACAATGTTCCCCATCGATCATTACTATACGGCCTGCTGGCAAAAGATGATAAATATTGAAGGCAGCTTGCCTGTACAGAATGGGCATCCTTCTTTGTTCCCAAATGAAGCTGTAATCTCCGTTCTCATGTCCAAAATTTCCGGGCTCGACGAACCGATGTATGCCATTATATTTTCAGAATACTTTGGCGGCGTCGGCAAGCAATGGGCACATGTTTACGAGGGTTCACGGTTGGCGGATAAGGGTATCCCTACCATAAACGCAGCTTTACAAGATTTGGGTGTTAAAGCAACCGAAGGCATGGACGAATTCGATACCGTTAATTTAGGAAAATACCGTTCCCAGCCGGATTATTTGGACAAATACGTTGATTTGGCCGATGAACTTGGTGTTTAGAAGCTGCGCCGATCCGTTATAAAAGCAATTTGATATCAGATTCGATTTGAGCAGGCTCGATGGGAGTTTCGTATCTGCCTTTGACCGTACCGTCACGATCAATTAAGAACTTCGTGAAGTTCCACTTGATTCCGTCCCCGGCGTAAATGTCCGGATATTTTTCCTGCAGAAAGCTTTGCATCCACCGACCGTTCTCCGTTTGAAGATCGAAACCGCCGAAAGGAACTTGATCCGTTAAATATTGAAACAGCGGATGAGCCGACGAACCTCTTACATCCATTTTGTCGAATATCGGAAACGTCACGCCGAACTCGCGAGTGCAAATCTCTTGAATTTCCGAATTGCTGCCCGGCTCTTTTCCGTTGAATTGATTGCATGGAAAAGCCAAGATTTCGAACCCGTTATCCCGGTACTTCGCGTAAAGCTCCTGCAAACCGGCGAAATGCCGGGAATAGCTGCACTTGCTTGCCGTATTGACGATAAGAAGCACTTTCCCGCGAAAAAGCGAAAGTTCAACAGGCTTGCCTTGACTTGTCTGGACTTGAAAAGAATAAATCGACATCGAAAACACCTCCGCCATGATCGTTCTATCTTATATACATATCATAACGACAGATTCGATATTGGTCTAATATATAATACATGCGCACTTTATAGGTGTTTGCTATAAAAGAGGCGAAAAGCCGCATGAAGAAGCGGCTCCAGTTTACTAATCTTTAAACCCATGAATTCGAATCTTGTTCCGATCCGGACCCGATACAAAAAACTCGTAATAGTTACCGGCGGGATTCTGCATTTCTTCGTCGATGAGTTCCCCTCGATCGCGGAGCTGCTCGTAAGCGCCGAAAATATCGTCGCAAGCCAAGTCAAGAGCTTCGCTTGGCGTCGGCCCGAGAATTTCGCCGTTTAATTCCGATAAGCATAAAGCCAGCTCCGTTTGCTCGTTAAGCGGGAAAAAGTAGGCAATGCCGATGTTATGCGTCGATTGCAGCTGAAGCGTCTCCGTGTACCACTTCACCGATCGGGGTAAATCGTCCACGTACATCCAGATCCGTGTTTTTCCGTTCAAGCGCAACGTCTTCACATTCGTTTCGTTCGGAGCATTCATTGATCATCTCTCCTCGAATTGAATTATCCGTACTTGCCTATTATGTTCGTGACGGTGAGTTCATTTCCTTTTTTTGTATCAAGCTGAATATAAAATTTATTCGTTCAAATACGTCGTGACGCGGTTTTGGATCAGCTTGCTGACAGCGTCCTCCGACTTTTGCCCGCTCATGTACGAATTGAATTCCTCCGTTGCGATGGAAACAACCCTCATATCGCTGGACTTTTTTATTCCGGCACTGTCCAGCAGTTTTTTCAGCGTTTGAATGTGCTCGTCGATTGTTTTGGCATCCGGGATGCCGCCCTTCAATTCCGCTTCGCCTTTTTCGATTTTCGTTTTCTCGTCTTGAATCAGCTTTTCGACGGCATTTTTATCCATCGGATAACCTTTCAAATCCGGCGAAGACTGCATCTCCTCCGACAGCAGAAATTTCATGAATTCCCACGCTTCCGCCTGAACCTCCGATTTGCTGTTTAAACCTAGCGTAAAGCCCGTCCGAAATGTAATGCCCGCGGACTGTCCGTTAAGCGTCGGAGCCCGGAAATATTGCGTATCGGGGTGGAGCATTTCCGTTAAGGCCGTCTGCGGAGAGTACAAACTAAATCCCGAAAATAATTGTTTGCTATAATCGTATGAGAACTCCTCCTTTAGAACGCCTTCGTCGTACATGGATTTGATCTGGCGCATCATGCTGCGGAACAAGTCTGAGTCAAAATGCGCCTCTCCGTCTTGGACCAGCTTCGAATAATTCGCTTCGATGTAATCGTATAGCATTTGCTGGGGAAACATGTTGATCAGCGCTACAAAATCGCTTCCCTCCTGCTCTTGCAGCTTTTTGGCAATCTCTCTGAACTGGTCCCAAGTCCAGCTGTTGTCGTCGATCGTAATGTTCGACTCCTTCAGCATGGAAGGTTTTCCGGACAACAACCCATCCACATAAAAGCTGAACGGCATCGCATACAAACCGTCTCCGTTCTGCGACGACTTCAAAATGTTCTCGTAATAACGGCTCTTATCGAATTTCGGATCATTCTTCATCAGATCGTATAAGTTCACGAGCAAGTTCTTTTCGACGAATTTATCCTGCGGCAAGTTGTCCATCGCAATCAAGTCAGAGGCTTTGCCGGAGATGACTTGAGTCGTCACCGTTTGGATGTATTTCTCCATATCGGCTAATGAAATCGCTGCAGCCATCCCGCCATCCGATTTGGGCTGAGCCAAATGCTCTTGAATCTCGATATGAATATTCGGATGAAGCTGCTCGAACCTCTTAACCGCCGTTTCCAGGAATCGGTCCGACGATTGAACGGCGACGACCACCGTCTTCTTGCCTTCTCCCTCCGCGCCATCCTTCGGAATAGCGGCAGAATCCTTCGAGCCGGAGCTATTGCCGGAACAAGCCGTTAACATTAATGCTAATGCGATCATTGCGAAAAGCGGTTTTTTCAATATGTTCAACATTATCCATCCCTTCATTGTAATCGAACCCGATTTCCTTCTTGCAGCGGCTCGCTGCTTTCCGAAATGATTTCATCCTCCGGAGAAAGTCCTCCCAGGATGACGATTTCATCATCGTTCTGATCCCCTGTCGCAACATTCGCCTTTTGTACCGTGTACGTATTGCCGAGTGAGCTTTTGTTCTCGCGAACGACGAATACGTAGCTTTGCGATCCTTGCTGTTTCAGCAGCGCTTTGCGGATAACAAGTCCCTGCTCCTTCGCCTGTTTGCCGACAGTTACGCTCGCTAGCTCACCCCCTTGAATCCCGTCGTCTGAAACGGTGACGACGATCGCTTTTTGAGCTATGGGAGCTTGACCTTGGCCTCCACCTTGGTCTGTACCTCCCCCGTCGCCCATCGTTCCGCCGCCTGAACTGTTATCCGCGGCTGCGTCCTTGATCTCGGCGATCGTTCCTTCCAGCCGCCTCGGCTTTTCGCCTCGGATATCCACTGGAACTTTGTCATTTTTCATCAACAAATCTGCGGAGTCGGCATCTGTCGTAAAAGAAAACTGAAACCCTTCGCCTGTCCGAACGAGGGTGAGCACAGGCCCGCCTTGCGGCACGGCGGTTCCCTCCTTAGCCTTCAGCATGGTGACTCTGCCGTCGAACGGCGCTTTCACGGTACGTTTGCCAACCAGATCCCGCCTCATGGCGTCTAATTTACGTTCGGCTGCATCCCAATCGAGCTGATCGATCGCCAAATCGCGTTTTGCTTTGCGTATCGCTTCCTCGTTCCCTTCCTGCTGAGCATGGACAAACTGCTCCTTCAACACTTCACGGTTCAAGCTCATCCTCTTCAATTGATCCTCGGCATCCAGCAACTGCCGCTGTGCTTCGGAACTGTCGAATGTCACGAGCACTTGGTCTTTCTTGACCATATCGTTATTGCCGATATGCACCTTGGCGACCTTCCACCCGCTTTCGCTCACAAGCACGGTTGTATCCCGCGGAGCGAGAACGCCGCTGCCTTTGATAACATGCGACAACGTCTTCTTCTCCGGTTTTTCAGTCGTCACTTTCGGCAGCATCGCCGTCTGGAATGTGTTGCTGAACAACGTTAAGCCAGCTAACGCGACGAAGAATAATACAAAGAGCACGCTTGCCATCCGTTGTCCTCGTAACTCCATATGCTGTTCCTCCTTCTTCACGCTGTTGTATGGAACATCGCGTCTTTCCGTCACCCTTTCACCCCGGAAAGCTGGATGCCTTCGATAAAATACCGCTCCGCGCACAAGAACAGCAGCACCATCGGCACCATATACAAGACGGAAGCAGCGAACGATACGCCAAGCGCTTCTTCTTGGAGGCGGGACAGAAAGACAGACAGCGGCTGCAGCTCCGCATCCTGCAGGAAAATAAGCGGCTGCTCCACCATGTTCCAATAATCGGCGAACAATAGCACGATGAGTGCGGCAATGCCGGGCTTGACCATCGGCAGCGCCACGGAAACGAAGATGCGCAAATATCCGGCGCCGTCCATCTTGGCCGCTTCCATGTAAGCGGAATGAATATGCATCATGAACTGCCTCAGCAGGAACACCCCGAATGCGCCGAAGATGCCGGGCAGAATTATGCCGCTTGGACGGTTCAACAATCCCAGCCGGTCCGCCATCATGTAGTTCGGTACTAAGGTCACCTGGAATGGCATGAGCATCGTGATCAGATAAAGGAAGAACAGCGGCTCCCTGCCCGGAAAACGCAGCTTTCCGAACGCAAAGGCAGCGAGCGTCGCAACCGCCACTTGACCGATGATGATCGGAGCGACCATCCCGACGGAATTCCAGAACATCATCAAAAACTTGGGCGTAGCGATCAATACTTTGTCATATTGCTGAAACGAAACCCAATCGGGCACCCATTTCAAATTGACGAAAACGCTTGTGTCTTGTTTTCCGAGCATGCCGTAATTTGACATGATCTCCCGCTCCGTCATGAACGAGTTGACGACGGTCAGCACGACGGGCGTCAGCATCAGCACCGCGATCGCCACCAAGAGAAGCGTCCGCAGCGAAGGCAGAGCGAGCTCTTTTTTCATGCATTCACCCCCCATGAAATCCAAATCCAACGAATCGACTCCACTCTCCTACTCCATAAAAGAACGGAATATTCGCTCCGTACGGAACAGCACAAGCACGAGCGCAAGTATACAAATCGCCATCAATACCGCCGCTGCGTACAGCTTCTGAATATCGAGCGACAGAAACATATTGTTCATATAGTGCTGCATCATATAGATGCTGTCGTGCGGATACGCGCCGGCGACCAAATACGTCTCCCGGAACACTTTGAACGAACCCAACACGGACATGAGCACGACAAGAAATGTGGTCGGCGTCAAATAAGTCAGCGTGATGCCGAACAGTTTGCGAACCGGACCCGCGCCTTCCAAATCGGCGATCTCGTAATACTGCTCCGGAATATTTTGCAATCCCGCCAGGAACAAAACGACGTTGTATCCGATGTTCTTCCATACATAAATCAGAATAACGACGGTGCCCGCAAAGTCCGATTTCATCCAATCGTGCCGCTCCGCGCCGAAATGCTCCAGCAGTGCATTCAGCGCGCCGTTCCAATCGAACAGGATCTGCCAGACCAATACGATCGACGCCACCGGTACGACGAGCGGCAGCACGTAGGCTGTCCGCAACCAGTTGCGGAAGAAGACCCTTTGGTTCAAAAGCAAGGCTAACGTAAGCGATAATGCGACCAATATCGGTACGCTGATCGCCGTGAACGAAAATGTATTCGATGCTGCTTTCTGGAAGGACGAGCTATGGATCAATTCGGCATAATTGGCCAACGTCAGACCTCTGGTTCCAAGGCGGTCTTGCAATGAATTCAGGATGCTTTGACCGAACGGGATCAAATAAAAAACGGCGAATCCGGCCAGGCTCGGAGCAAGAAAGCAAAGTGCGACCAGGAGCTCCCTTCGCGCCAAACGCTGCATTTTCATAAGGTATCCTCCATGGGTTAACTGTTGTTATTGCTGTTCGTCGGGGCGCTCGGCTTCACAGTATTCAGTCTAAAGACAACCTCCGGCAAAAGTTCGGAGCAAATGTGGAAAAAGTATGGAATTGCATGCGGGGGTCGCTTTTTTTGCTACAATGGGTTGAGATTGTTGCGTGGAGGGACAAGCATGAAATGTTATCAAATCGCCGTCGTCGACGACGATGTTCAAATACGGGAAATCGTAGAGGCTTATTTGCAAAAGGAAGGATACCGGACGGTTCCGCTGTCGTCGGCCGAGGAAGCTTGGGAGCTGTGGAAGAACGATCCGCCGGACATGTGGATTCTCGATATCATGCTGCCGGGAATGAATGGCTTCGACTTGTGCCGCAACATTCGCAAGGAAGCGGAAGTGCCGATCGTGATGATTTCGGCGCGAGACGAGGACGTGGATAAAATACTCGGGCTGGAGCTCGGCAGCGACGATTATTTGACCAAGCCGTTCAGCCCGCGGGAATTGGTTGCCCGGGTGAACCGTTTGTTCCATCGGCTCAGCTCGGCAAAGCCCCCTGTCCAGGAGCATCCTTCCTATCCTCTGACCAGAACAATGCTCTCTGCGGGCGAGCTGCGGTTAATGCTTGAGGAAAGACGCGTGTTCTGGCGGGAAACGGAAATCGAAATGACGCTCAAAGAATTCAAGCTGCTGCAAACATTAGCCGAGCAGCCGAACCGAGCGTTCTCCAGAGATGAGCTGCTTAACCTGGTTTGGGGAGACGATTATTTCGGGAGCGACCGCGCCATCGACGATCTCGTCAAACGGCTCCGCCGCAAACTGAACGGCCTACCTGTCGAAACCGTCTGGGGTCATGGGTATCGATTCCGGGTCGAAAGCGAGGTATCCTAACATGAAATTGATCTATAAGCTCAATTTGTCGTTCGGGCTGCTGCTTCTTTGCATATTGGCGATAACGGCGACGCTCCTCTATCCGCTGCTGTTCGATTCCCTCGTGGAAAGCCAGCGGCAAGAAATGCGCGAGCAAGGCAGCATGCTGATGAACTTAGTTCCCGCGATGCCGATTATGCCTGCCGCCAGCACAACGGAGGCCCTTAAAGAGTTGGAGCAAAAGCAGTCCCAATCGTCAACGAATGCCGTGCTTCTGTCGCCGAGCTCCAAAGTGTTGTACAGCACCCTCCCGGATGAAAAAGCGACGGAGTGGGCGAACTTATCGCAATCGAGCAGCTTCGGCAAAGGGATCTGGCAAGGTCAGGACGACCGGTATATCGTCGAGACGATAACCTCGCGCAAAAACGGCGTCCTCCCGGCATCCGCTGCTTTCACAGCGATCATGACTACACCGGTCAGCAAGATTAAATCGATGCAGCTCGCGTTGTTCGGACGGCTGATGATCATTCTTGCCATTGGCGGGATATTGGCTTTTCTCTTGAGCATGTTCATCACGAAAAGACTCGTCACGCCGCTAACCAAGCTTCGCAAGGAGCTGGAGAAGGTGGAAAACCGCCGTTTCTCGGAAGTACGTCTCGTCGAATCGGACGGCGAGGTCGGGGAAGTCGCCAAAAGCGTATATCAACTTGCGAGGGAATTGGAAAAATATCAAAAGCTGCAAAAGCAATTTTTCCAGAATGCCTCCCATGAATTAAAGACGCCGCTCATGTCGATCCAAGGTTATGCCGAAGGAATCAAAGACGGCATCTTCACGGGGGACAATGCGGTCAAAGGTTTGGACGTCATCGCGGGAGAATGCGAGCGATTGAAAAAAATCGTCAACGAAATGATCCTTCTTGCGAAGCTCGAGAACGAAGACGGCATTTTCCATATGGATCATGTGCTGATCCGCGACCTGATCCATGAAACCGTCGAACGGATCAACCCGCTTCTTGTCAAAAACGGACTGATCATCCAAGTCGACTGCGACACCGCAAAGGATGCACAGCATATTTACGCCGACCGTGAGAAAATGCTGCAAGCTCTTCTTAACGTAGCCGGCAACGCGGCGCGTTACGCCAAACAAACGATAAGCATCAACGCCACATCGCGTGAGCAAATCATTCAGATTGAGATCACTGATGATGGCGAAGGCATCTCGGCGCAATTGCTGCCGCAGCTGTTTCAGCGGTTCGCCAAAGGAAACGGCGGCGAAACCGGACTAGGCCTTGCCATCTCGAGAGCTATCGTGGAACGCTGCCATGGACATATTATGGCCCTCAATCACCCAAGCGGCGGAGCGGTTTTTCGACTCAGCTTCCCAGTTTCCGTCAAGTAACACGACAAGGGTCGCCCGTATTGTTTCGAGAATCAATTAAGACTGCGAAACGTTCCTCTTCTTTTCCCGTAATATGGATCAAGATTGTTCCAAGGGAGGTTATTTTATGGCGGGAATCGTCTTTTTTGGCTTATTCATTGCGCTCATGTTCTTTATCCTGCATATCGCGGTCTGTGTCTGGGGATATCGGGACTGTATCGGCAGAGGCCGCAGCCAAGAATTTGCTTTAATCGTACTGGTCGGTCTGCTGTTCTTCCCGGTGATGGGACTAATTGTTTATCTATTGATCCGCAATAATTGAGTGTCATGACATACAGATAAGATCCAGTATACAAACAATACGAACGGGCATTCCAGCATCGTTGAAGATGAGGAATGCCCGTATTTTATTGTCCCTATCTCAATCGCTGCCGGTTATGTCAATGAGAACCGTTCCATTCAATGGAAGACGCTGCAGTCCTATAGCGCGTCGGCATTAATCCGCCATCATTTTGCTGGCAAGCTGCGTTCTCGTATTAATTCCTAGTTTCGCATAGATCGATTTCAGATGTTTCTTCACGGTCGCTTCGCTGAGATACAACCGACCGGCAGCCTCCGCATTGGAGCATCCCGCAAGAACCAGTTCAATCACATCCTGCTCGCGAGCCGTAAATTGCTTCATCAAATCGTTCTTGCGCCCGCTCTTTTCTTCCGGAACGACCTCTGCAGGCGCGACTCCTTTCCATTCAAGACCGGCTTTGCGGAGCAATCCTACAAGAAAATCGCGAAGCTTGCTCCCTCTTGTATCGATGGCGTACGTAGGAATTGCGGTAACACCATCGAAATGATAGTGGGTAGCCCCTTCAACGACGTGGAACCCGAGCTCCGGGTACACCTTATTGCTGATCTCCGACGGATAAGGGGAGCAGACGAATATTCCCCCCATGCACATATGAGCAAAAATCAAATTGACACCCTGCGTCCGGGGTAAGGGATTCATGACATCGATAAAATCCATCATCCGCATGAACCAACCAGCCGGCCGATCGCGCGGCGTTTCCAGTCTTTTTCTTTCGTCAGGCGTCAATGCAGCGAAAAACGGCTGACATTGCGGATCTTGTTCAAGCCAAGGGATCGTTTCCGCATGCAGCGGAATGATGACGGACAACGCATGCACGCGCCGTTCCTTGTCCCTTAGCAGCTTCAGCGATTCCGGCGCGAGCCGGAACACTGCTTCTACATCGAGCCATGCGGTATTGTAGCGGAGAGCCTCCACCGTATAATCGATACGAAACTGTTCGCCGGTATCCGGATCGATTTCGACCCCGGAAATGCCTTCTTCGCAATTCTCGCGCCAACGGATAAAATCTAGCGCTTCGGGCAACGTCGACTCCGTTACCGGCTCCCAATAATGGGATTGATCGGCGCTGCCGCTCGCCAGCGCCCGAAGCAGCTTGACGTCGGCGTATCGGAACAGCTCTCCGACTTCCCACGACATTTCCCGGTTTCCCGTAGAACTTAGCAACGCTTCCGCATAATAAATCGCGCTTCGTTCCATGTACCGTTTACATCGTCCCGGGGTACGCTCTCTAAATTGACTACTCGTAATATCGCTCATCAAGTCGTGCAATTGCCAGCCGTTTACCGATTTTTTCACGAAGGATAGCGATTTGAGCCTCTCGAATACATCGACTGGAATATCCTGTTCCATCACGAAAGAAAGCAGCTCCTGGTTGAACCTGCGCAGCACGGATGCTGCCTCCACCACCTCGCGAAGCTCGGTATCGGGAACTTCTTTGAGCCACCTTGCGGCTACTTCTCCAAACCAGTCGGATCCCGGCGCGATGACGGATTCCTCCCCGAAGGACTGCGCGGCTACGGCAAGGGATAATGTCAGCGGATGGCCTTGGGACCTTCTCCACAAGTATTCCATTCGCTCCTCTTCCTCAATGCCGCACAATCTTGCATAACTCATGCAATCTTCCCGGCTTAGATGGCTGAGCGGTATTTGCCATATTGCTTCCCGCCATGCCGGCGATAACAGCCAAGCGCCTTTCAAAGGATGCAGACCCGCGAACATGACTATTGACCCTTCCGGAAGCCACGGGATGAATCGGTCGCGCAGCCAAGCTTCCATATCGAACATTTCCTCGAACGTATCAAAAGCAAGAATGACCCGCCGTTCGCCCGCAATCTGAGAAATATAGTCCAGACATCTTCCTCTCGTATCGCCGTATCCCGCTTCCTTGGTTCGCATCGAATCGTTGCCCGTCATCAAACGAAACAATGCGGAAGTGAGGCTTTCTTCGGTATGCACAAAATCGCGGCTGTCGAGCATAAAGAATGCGGCTCCCGTCTCTTCGGCCAAACGGCTGCACAATCGTAAAAACGTGCTTTTTCCGACACCGCCGGTGCCGTAAATGTGAACGATTTTCGGTTGCTCGTTTGATGTGGATTGCTCCAACAAAATCTTAATATCCTTAATCTCATTCCGCCGACCGACGATATAACGGTTTTCTCGCTGGGCGAATCCGCTTAATTCAAAAACCATAACAACTCTCCCTAAAAGACATACTTCCTAGTATATGTTGACGTTCACGATGTATTGTATGTGGATTCAATCGATTAGTATTTCGGCAAAAAGGCCTGCGAGTCCTGCAAAGCAAAGCCGGAACGACAAAGAAGACACCGGATTCCGGTGCCTTCCTACGATTTCTATCCAATGTGATACTCCCTTTCGACAGGTGCCAGCGGCAGCCAACAACGAAATGAACTTCCGGCACCCAGCTGGCTGTTCACTTCAATGATACCGCCCATGATCTTGCTGAAGCTTTGACTGATCGCGAGCCCCAATCCGGTCCCGCCGTATCTTCGCGTCGTGGAAGAGTCGGCTTGCGTGAACGGTTGAAATAGCTTGTCCACTTGCTCGGGCGTCATACCGATGCCCGTGTCCCGAATACGGAAGCAATAGCCGGAAATATTGTTTCTTGTTTCGCGAGAGACTTCGAACTCAATCGTTCCGTCTTTCGTAAATTTGCTCGCATTGCTGAGCAGATTGATCAAGATCTGCTTCAGCTTTGTCATATCGGTTGTCATGCTGCCTGCAATGCAGCGAGTTTCCAGCAGATTCCCATTTGCCGCAACTAACGGCTTGACCGTTGTCAGTACGTCCTGAATAAGCTCCTCCAGATCGAAGGTTTCGTTATACAGCTCGATTTTGCCCGCTTCAATTTTCGAAATATCTAAAATGTCGTTAATAAGAGCCAAAAGGTGTTTTCCTGATTTACCAATTTTACCAAGATCCTCTACGAACGTTTGTTGGCCAAGCTCCTCGGCTTCCTCCAGCAGCATCTCGCTGTAACCGATGATCGCATTCAACGGCGTCCTCAGCTCATGGCTCATATTGGCGAGGAATTGGCTTTTGATCAGGTTCGCCTTGATCGCTTCATCGTGAGCCTGCTCCAGCTGAACAGTACGTTCGCGCACCAGCTCCTCCAGATGATCGTTCAACTGACGCAGCTCTTGGTTCATGGCGTAAATTTCGTCCGCTTTGGCCTGAATCTCCGAATCTTTATGATTGAATTTTTTGGAGATGAATATGCCGAGAATCGATAAGCCGAGCGTAAACAACGTGCCGGCGGAAATGAAATAGGCGAGCCATTTCTGATCCAACATCATGCCTATGGACCCGGAAGACGGATTCCCCAGATGAAAATGGGCGGCTGCCATGCCCGTGTAATGCATGCCTACGATTGCAGCACCCATAATCAATCCGCTGCCGAACTTCTTCCAGCCGTCTCCTCGCGGAGCGCCTTTGCGAAAATAAAAAGACAGCCATAACGCCGCGATCGATGCGACTAGCGCAATAATGATCGAAAGGGTAAAATAAACCGGGTCATACGAAATATCGACAACCATTGCCGCCATGCCGATATAATGCATCGCGGAAATGCCGGTCGCAAGGAGCACTCCGCCTCCGATCAGTTGACGCCAGGTCACCCGACTTCGCCCGACGACGAATAAAGCAATAAAAGACGCGGCAATAGCTACAAGGACGGATAACACGACGTAAGCCAAATCATAGGCGACCGGAACCGCTAACGAAAAAGCAAGCATGCCGACGAAATGCATCGACCATATTCCCATTCCCATCGCAATGGCGCCGAACGAGAGCCATAACCATCGGTTTCTTCCCAAGGAAGTGCTGATTCTCTCTACCAAATCCAGTACCGTATACGACGCGACAACGGCAACGACGTACGAAAAAACAACGAGCAGCGAATCATAGGAACCATGAACATGCTCCATTCCTTTTCCCCTCTTCTATTGATGTCGTATTTGCTTCATGATACCGATTATGATTCTCCCGTCAAATACATCGTATCTCCTACCCTGACTTCGCCGGCCTGGACAACCGATGCATACACGCCGAAATTCAAGCCCATCTCCTTGTATACGGTCTTCAAGAGAGTCGGGTCCGATTCCAACGTATCCGGATCGATCGTAATCATGGAGCAGCGCTCGCAGAACGAATCCGCATGAAGCTCTGCCGTTCCAATTCTCAATCGCTTTCCGATCCATTCGCTTTCATCCGGCGCGTTATCGGCAAGAACAATGACCAGGTTGGGACGGAAACGTCGTTTATCCAAGCCTTTCCCCCACAGGCTTTCCAGCCTGCGTAACGACTTGTCCGTTACGATCAATATGCTCCCCGTATCAACGGAAAGCAGCTCGGAGCTTCCGGGCTCATGGCTGATCATGGACAGTTTTTTGCTGGAGTAGGCTTGGATCTCATCTAACAGTCGCTCATCCCAATGGAACGATCGCCCATCCGGCGATGCAATTTCGACGTCAGGAAAAGAATGAGCAGTTCCTTCGCCGACGAGCGCTGCCTTGTAGCCTAGCATCTTGGAGCTGTTCCGCGCGGTAAAATATTTGTTCCAGCCTTCTTTCGTTTCATCTATAAATGCATGCGAGCGGTCGCCGTAAATTCCATAGGACTCGATGATGCTGGATTCCACGCGTTCTCCCGCAAACGATTTGACCGGATATCTATAAATCTCGTGGAGTTCGCCTATCGATACGGATGTCAAAACAATTCCTACTTTCTTCTTATAAGGATTTAGCTATCGCACCCCATTATAATCCATTTATGCTGTTTTGCACATGATTTTGAGATTTCACTTTTATAGGCGTTTGCACATACAATGTTTTATTCATAAATGTTAATGGAGGGAATGAATTGAGAGTAACCACAGATACTCAGCAAGCTTTTTTCGAGCATCAATTTTGGCTCCAGATTTTAGGGGATCACGGCCGATTCATCTTTGTCTCCCTGGCACCGAACGAAACGAATGACATTCACCTTGCCCAGCAGTTCATCGGACACTATGACCAGCTGTTGGAAACCTCTCGCAATACGAATACGAACCTAGCCGAGTTAAACCGCCAAGCTTTGCAATTGACTACGGAATTTCGGCAATTCAAGCTGGATTTGCTTAAGCGCAAGCTGCAGGGCCATTTATCTATCGGTTTGCCGCCGACTTTTCTGAATCACATGGTCAATGAATTAGAGGAATATGTGCTTATTTTGAATGAGTTGGTTGCCGGGCGGCCGGTTCCATTGTATAATCCGCTGCATTATGATCTGATTTGGTTATCCGATGCGTCGGGACATGCTGGGGCGATCGCCTCGGGACTGGATCGTGTGGAAAGCGCGCTGATTCATAAAAGCACCGAATATGAAAAACACTTCAACGATTTGTATTTAAAAGCAGTAGAGATGGTGGGATACATGAGAACGATGCTGCAGGATTATCCCGCATTTCGTAGATTCCACCGGGATGTAGACATGGAATTGAGCTTATTCGTTAAATTTCTGCATGAGCTTGAAGAAATGGAAATCAATTCAGAGGTGCTGAGCCGAATGATGCCGTTAATGCCGGACCATATGGCTCGGGAAGAATGTTATTATTTAACGAAATTAGCGCAAACGGGCGTTTTGCCCGCTCCTCATTGCAATCCGGCAAAACCCCGAATATGATTTTGCTGAATTCCCGCCTAACCCAAGCTTCGCCTATTTCGTAACGGCTGGTTACGACCAGGCGGGGCATTTTTTTGCATAAAAGAACGATAATTGTAGACAATAAACGACGGGCCAAAGCCAAATCGAATCCAAAAAAGGAGAATCATAACATGCATCAACTCCAAAACCAAATCAATCAATGCGAGCAAATCGTCCGTCAAATGATGAACCAAACGCAGCAATCGACGCAAATGTACCAGCACATGCTGCAGCAAGAGCAGCAAAACGCGGCTCGCCTGGAAGAGCTGGCGCATCGGGAGCATCAAGCGTCCCAAATGATTCAAACCGTCCTGCAAGGCCATCAAACGGCAATGCAGCAAATGCAGCAAATTCAAGGCATTTGCAGACAACTTGAGCAAAGCATGCAAAGCATGATGTACAATCAAATGAACCAACAACAGGCTTATAACACGAACGCACCGAGCAACACATACAGAAACTTCCAATAAACAGAAAACTCGTCATAAAATCCCCACTAACCTTAAGGCCGGTGGGGATTTTGTTATTGTATCTGAAAGTGTAAGTCTTCGGCGGAGCTGAACCTACGGCTTCAAGACGACTTTAATGCAATCCTCCTCGTGATTGTTAAACACTTGGTAACCATGAGCCGCTTCGTCCAGCGGCAAACGGTGCGTGATGATCGTTTTCGGATCCAATTCGCCGCTTTCGATTTTTTTATACAGTTCAGGCATGTAATGAATGACCGGTGCTTGGCCCATCTTCAGCGTGATATTCCGGGCGAAAAAAGCGCCGAGCGGGAACAGATTGTAATAGCCGCCGTACACACCGGTAATTTGAACGGTACCGAACTTGCGCACCGCTTTGGTGGAAATTTGAATCGGTCCGAGCGTGCCGCCCTGCAGTTTCAGCTTTTGCTCGATGAATTCCAGCGGCGATTTTTTGCCATCCATGCCCACGCAGTCGATCACGACGTCCGCCCCGCCATTCGTGATTTCCTTCAAGTGCTCGCCCATATCGTCTTGCTTCGTGAAGTCGAACGTCTCGACGTCGTTTATCTTCTTGGCATGCTGCAGCCGATATAACTCATGATCCACCGCGATGACGCGTTTGGCTCCCTTCATCCAGGCGAATTTTTGCGCCATGAGCCCGACAGGACCGCAGCCTAGCACAATGACCGTATCGCCCGGTTTGACGCCGGCGTTGTCCACGCTCCAATAAGCGGTCGGAAGCACGTCGGACAGGAACAGCAGCGATTCGTCCTCCAGCTCGCACGAAGGCGGAACGACGAACGGCGTAAAATTGCCGAACGGCACGCGCAAATACTGCGCTTGTCCTCCGGGATAATTGCCGAACTTCTCCGAGTAGCCGAAGTATCCGCCCGAATCGTAATGCGGATTGCTGTTGTCGCATTGGCTTTCCATGTCGTGCTTGCAGTAATGGCAATGGCCGCATGCGACGGTGAACGGGATGATGACGCGGTCCCCTTTTTTCACGCGAGTGACTTCCGGGCCGACTTCTTCGACGATGCCCATCGGTTCATGGCCGATGATGTAGTTATCCGGCAGCGGGAAATTGCCTTGATATAAGTGCAAATCGGAACCGCATATCGCGGTTGATGTAATCCGCACGACGATATCGTCTTTTTTTTCTATAGCTGGCTCCGGCACCTCTTTCACATGAATCGATTTTGCCCCTTGATACGTAACGGCTTTCATGGCGCACCTCACACCTTTTTGTAGTGAATCACACAACATATTCCAGCATTATTATGTTGATTGCATCCGGGGTTTATGCTAGTCAAGATCATGTTGAAAATAACGATTGACACATATTCCCTTGAAATGGTAGTATGTTGTTCCTGTCACTCTAAAAAGGATTGGAGGGTTCAAGTTGTGATTCAAGTACAAGGGATTAGCAAATCGTTCCTGGTGTCGAAGCGGCCATCGGGTCTGTGGCATGCCGTGAAATCGTTATTCCACCGAGAATACACGATTGTGGAAGCGCTTCAGGACATTTCCTTCTCCATCGCCCCGGGCGAGATTGTTGGTTACATCGGGCCAAACGGCGCAGGAAAATCAACCACGATTAAAATCATGAGCGGCATCCTCGTTCCGGACCGCGGAACGTGTTCCATCAAGGGATTTACCCCGTGGCTGGATCGCGTAGCCTACGTAAGGAACATCGGCGTCGTATTCGGACAGCGCTCTCAGCTATGGTGGGACGTCCCCGTCATGGATTCGTTCGAGCTTCTGCGCGACATCTATAACGTCCCGCCGGCGGAATACAAGGATACGCTGGCGCTGCTGATCGACACGCTTCATCTGCAAGACATCATCAATACGCCGGTGCGCCAGCTGAGTCTCGGACAACGAATGCGCTGCGAGATTGCTGCTTCTCTACTCCACAGTCCGAGTATCCTCTTCCTCGACGAACCGACGATCGGATTGGACGCCGTCTCGAAGATCGCCGTGCGTCATTTCATCAAGACGATCAACAAAGAAAAAGGCGTAACGGTCATCCTGACTACGCACGATATGAACGATATCGAAGCGCTCGCGGATCGGATCTTGTTAATCGGCAAAGGCACGTTGCTCTACGACGGCAGCGTTCAAGGGTTGCGCAGCCGGTTCGGGACGAAACGAACGATTACGGCCGATTACCGGGAGAACGCCACGCCTCTGGACATTCCGGGAGCATCCCTTTTATCATGGACGCCGGATCGAGCCGTCATAAGCATAGACACGGAGCAAACGATAATATCGGATGCGATCACCTCCTTGTCCGCCCAGGTGGAACTGCTTGACGTCACGATCGATACCCAGCCGATCGAAGACATTATCGTTCAGATGTATAAGGAGTACCAGCTATGATGAAGGCGTACATATCCGTTTTCAAGCTGCGGATCAACAACGGCTTGCAATACCGCGCCGCCGCGTTAGCCGGTATCGGAACGCAATTTTTTTTCGGCTTTATGTTCATCATGATTTTCGAGGCCTTTTACGCGAATGCAAGCGGCGAGCCCCCGATGACGTTATCCGAAGTCATTACATATACGTGGCTCAAGCAAGCGTTTCTTGCCCTCATTGTTCTGTGGCTTCGGGATAATGAACTGTTCCAGCTCATCACAAGCGGCAATATTGCTTACGAGCTGTGCAGGCCCAGCGGCATTTACGGCTTGTGGTATACCAAGCTGCTCGCCCAACGTTTATCGAGCGCCCTGCTCCGTTGCTTCCCCATTCTGGTCGTCGTTGTTTTTTTGCCCGAGCCGTACGGACTCAAGCTGCCTCCCGATTTTGTTTCGTTCCTCCTGTTTGCCGCCGTTCTAATCGTAGGATTGCTCATGATTGTCGCCTTATCCATGCTGATTTACATTTCGGTCTTTGTCACGATGTCGCCAACCGGTTCGCTGCTGTTGTTCAGCATCTTCGGGGAATTTTTGGCCGGACTGATCATTCCTGTCCCTCTGATGCCCGGCTGGATGCAGCAAATCGTTTATTTGCTGCCGTTTCATTGGACCGCCGATTTTCCGTTTCGCGTGTTCACCGGCAACCTGTCGAAGGATGACGCCATAGTGGGACTCGGAGGTCAGCTAATCTGGCTGGCCGCGCTTGTCGCAATCGGCAAATTCGCCATGGACAAAGCGCTGCGGCGCGTCGTTGTACAAGGTGGGTAACTCGGATGAAACTTTACTTTAAATACATGCTGCTGTTATTCAAAGCGCAAATGCAATACCGTGCTTCTTTTCTTTTTCTTACGCTAGGACAATGCTTGACGCCCTTTACGGCATTCGCCGGTTTGTACTTTATGTTCGACCGATTCGGACAGCTGAAAGGATGGGAACTGCACGAGGTGCTGCTATGCTTCGCAGTGACCATGATCACCTTCTCCATCACGGAGATTTTCGCGCGCGGCTTCGATACGTTCTCAAGCTTGGTCGTAAGCGGGGATTTCGACCGGCTGCTCGTTCGTCCGCGCAGCACGGTCGTACAAGTGCTCGGCTCCCGGTTCGAATTCGCCCGCATCGGGCGGCTGATTCTGAGCACGGGCGTTCTGATCTGGACAGCCGTTCATGTCAACGTCGACTGGACATTGCTTAAGCTGATCTCCCTCCTCTTGATGATCGCTAGCGGCGTCGCCATTTTCACGGGGGTTTTCATTGCAGCCGCCTCCGTCAGCTTTTGGACCGTACAGGGGCTCGAAATCGCGAACATCTTCACCGACGGCGGCCGCGAAATAACGCAGTATCCTTTGAGCATTTATCGTACGTGGGTTCGGCGTTTTTTCACCTTCGTCATTCCGTTCGGCTGCTTTAACTATTTGCCGCTCATGTTTATACTCGGAAGGACGGAAGGCAGCGGCATCCTTTACGCGTTATCGCCTCTGTCTGGATTTCTGTTCCTGATTCCATGCCTGATCGTTTGGCGTATCGGCGTACGCCATTACCGGTCGACCGGTTCATGAGCATTTTGAGCGCTTCCGGCATTTGAACACCCAGGCGGGCGGGACATTCATCCACGTGTGTCCCGTATCCGTAACCTGGAAAAATAATTGGAATCTCTTCTTCAGCAGCAGCGTGTATTGAAAGGCGACGAAGGTGCCGTAGTCGCCTAAACTATCATGAATGCTCTGAAAGATGCGATCCTGCAGTTCAACTGGAAAATTGGCGAACGGCAGACCCGAAACGACGAGATCAAAGGGCCGACCTGTTAGCTTCGCGATTTCAGCGAGCCCCAGCGCATCGTCGTACAGGGGAAGGTGCGGGAAACGTTGCTTCAGTTCCGATTTAAAGCTTTCGTTTTTTTCGAACAAATAGAACTCGCTCCGGGTATCTCGGTGCCGTTCGATATATTCGGTGAACACGCCCGTACCAGGACCAAGCTCGGCGATACGCAGCATTTTGTGCCAAGGGATCGTTGCCGGAAGCATCTTACGAATCAGAAACCGAGAGCTTGGATTCACGCTGCCCACTTGGCCGGAATGTACCAGGAACTCCCCGAGGAAGGAAGGCTTTTTCATTCGACCCCTACTTTCTTCTCCAGCAAATAAACGCTTGTCGCAATGTATATGAGGCAGAGCACTAGCAATGTGATGATCGACGGAAACATGGCGTAAGCGAAAATCGAAACGAATACCCCAACGGCGAAGCTGAGGAACGCAGCGAACAGGGAAAGTCTTCCGAAACATTTTCCGATAAACACGCACGTAAAACTTAAGAACACGATGCCGCTTGCCGCGATGATCCAGTTCAGCAGCAATAGAACCTTCGCCCCGTTCCAGGCAAGCAATGGCTCCGCTCTGAATAAAACGCCTTCTTGGACGAATGCATGCTGTAGCCACAAGCCGATCGCCGCAGCCGCGCATATAAGCAATGTCTCGCAAATAACGGCTATATATTTGGCCAAGAGTAAATACGTCCTTGGAACGGGCAAAGACAATAATTGATAAATGGTCCCTTGTCTCCATTCATCCCGCCATGCGGTAAAACAATGAATCAACGGAATCGCAAGCACGGCGACGAAAATCCCGACATTAAGACTCATGATCAAACTTAACCCATTCGGTGGAACGTACAGGGAAGTCAATAACGTAATCGCAGCATTCAACAAAATAATGGCCCCGAGCGTAACTAATAACGTATTTCTGCGATGTCGCAGATCGGTTTTGAGCAATCGGCTAAACGCGTGCATGGTCATACACCTCTTTAAGAATTTCCATGAAAGCTCGGTTTTTCTGTTGCTTCAGCGCCTCCACATGGCCCGATAGGAGCAGCTTGCCTTCGTGCAGGAAGAGCACATCGTCCAGCAATCGCTCCACTTCACTCACCTCATGGGTCGATATCAGGATTGTTTGGCCCTCCTCCAGGAAATCTTCCATGATGGCGTTCGCGATTTGCTCTCTGGCGAAGAGATCGATGCCGGATAAAGGTTCGTCCAGGAGCAAATATTTGGACTGGCGGCTGAGCGCAAGAAATAGTTTGATTTTGGCTCTTACGCCTTTGGATGCCTCTTTGATGAGCATGCCGGCATGCAACTCGAAAAACTCAAGCAAATGCGCCGCCTTCCGGTCATCCCAATCCCAATACATATCCTTCATATATCGGATTGCGTCCGCCACGCTCATCCACGGATAAAACGCGTCGATGTCCGGAAGTAAGGTCACTAAGCTTCTTGTTTCGATCGAAGGGGATTTTCCGTCGATCGTTATGTTTCCTTTATCAAGACGGATCAGAGCCGCAATTGCTTTCAGTAGCGTCGATTTCCCGGCTCCGTTCGTTCCGGTCAATCCGACGATCTTCCCTTCTTCAACGTTGAATGAGACATGATCTAACGCAATTTTATTCCGGAACGACTTTACGGCTTGATCCACTTTGATCACGAGGATTTCCCCTTTCCAAGTACTTTTTTACGGTTTCCAATATATCTTGATCCGATTTGCCGAACGAACGCAGCATTTCCACGCTTCGGCTTACCGCACCATCCAGTGCCGTCTCCCGCAGCGAATCGAGATACGCCGAATCGGAAGTCATAAAGCTGCCCTGTCCTCTGGCCGTCACGATCAGTTTCATATCCTCCATCTCCCGATAAGCCCGTTGAATCGTATTCGGATTGACGCCTAATTGCTTGGCAAGCTCGCGACGGGAAGGGATCTCTTGCCCTAATCGATAAACGCCGGTAATGAATTTCATCTTGATGTCGTCAATAATTTGCGTATAAATCGGTTCTTTCTGATTAAACTCCATCGCAACCTCCACAAACCGCTCAACACCGTATCACTGTATTATTATATTAGTACAGTAACACGAAATGACAGAAAGTGTCAATCCATCATTCCATGATTTTGGTCTCAGGGCAAGTTCCTGTTCACGATCAGCATCGTTCCTTATATGCAAAAAGCCGCCGTCAACGGCAGCTTTTGTCATATAGCAGTATCAGGACTTCCCCTTGCGCGTTAATGCGGAAAGCTCGCTCCATTCTTCCGAGGTCAAGTCCAGAAGATCGTTAAATTGACCGGCGCCGCGGAGCCATTCGCCCCCGTCGATCGTAATGACCTCGCCGTTGATATATGCGGCATAATCGGAAATCAAATAAGCGGCTAGGTTCGTCAATTCCTCTTTGTCGCCGACGCGCTTCAGCGGGACGCGTTCCACGATTTTCTCCGACAGCTCCGGCGTTGGGACCAGTCGGCTCCATGCCCCTTCGGTCGGGAACAATCCGGGGGCAATGGCGACTTGGCGAATGCCGTATCGCGCCCACTCGACGGCGAGCGATCGCGTAAGAGCAAGCACGCCTGCCTTCGCGGCAGCGGAAGGCACAACGAATCCAGAGCCAGTGGATGCGTAGGTTGTCACGATATTCAGCATCGTTCCGCCACGGCCCTGCTCGATCCACCGTTTACCCAGCTCGAGCGAGGTATAGAATGTGCCGTGCAAAACGATATTCAGCACCGCATCGACCGCTCTAGGCGAAAGAAGCTCCGTCGGGCTCGCGAAGTTGCCGGCCGCATTGTTAATCAGCACATCAATATAGCCGTAATGACGTTCCACGGACTCGATCATCGTCTGCACTTGCTGCGGGTCCCGAACATCGCAGCACGTATGGATGACTTCCTTGTCCTCGCCCCCCATCTCGGCGGCCGCCTGTGCGAGCACCTCCTCCCGTCTGCTCGCAATGGCGAGCTTCGCTCCGAGCGACAGGAACTTTTCGCCCATCGCGCGTCCTAATCCGGTTCCGCCACCCGTAATGAGGACAACTTTATTCTTCAACAATCCTGGTTCGAACATGCCGTCACCTCCTTTCCTATCCTTATGTATTGACATCATCGATCATCCTTGTATAATAGAAATTTCAGTTCAACCCATGCAAAGGAGAACATTCGTGACTTCCAAGACTTCACTTCCGTTGTTGTTGATTAACATGTTTCTGGCGATGCTCGGTATCGGGCTGATCATTCCGGTTCTTCCGGAATTTCTGAAGGAATTCGACGCCGGCGGCCAAGCGGCCGGGTACCTGGTCTCCGCCTTCGGCTTGACGCAATTTATGTTTTCGCCGGTGGCAGGGGATTTGTCCGACAAATTCGGGCGCAAACCGATGATCGTGCTCGGACTTTTCTTATTCGCTTTGTCCAATCTGCTGGCAGCCGTTGCTAACGATTTGTGGCTGCTGTACGTATCGCGGTTGATCGGCGGGATCGGCGCGGCCGCCTTAATCCCTTCCATCATGGCCTATGTCGCGGATATTACGACAGACGCACAGCGTGGCAAAGGCATGTCCTGGCTCGGGGCTTCCATGTCATCCGGATTTATTATCGGCCCGGGTCTCGGGGGCTTGCTCGCTGAATTCGGGATTCGGACTCCATTTTACGCATCCGCTGGAATCGGTCTTCTGGCGATGTTGTGCAGCTTTATTTTATTGCCGGAGTCTCTGTCTTCGGAATTGCGTCTGAAACGGCGTCAATCGGACGAGAAACGGGAAAGTGTTTTCCGCCAGCTCGCGCTTTCGTTTAAATCGCGGTACTTCGTTTTATTATTGATCGTTTTTGCGCTTACGTTCGGACTTACTCACTTCGAAGCGATCTTTCCGCTGTTTGTCGTTCAGAGCTACGGATTCACGACACGCGATATCGCCATCCTTATAACCGTTTGTTCCTTGATCGGTACGTTCAACCAAGTCGTCTTCACCAACTGGCTCACAAAGCGGTTCGGGGAAAAGGCCATTGTCAACTGTACGCTCCTGTTGTCCGCCGTTTCACTGGTGCTCATGCTGTTCTCGGGAAATTTTTATTACGTGATGCTGATCACGATGCTGTTTTTTACGTTTAACAACATCATGCGTCCGACGATCAACACGCTATTGTCCAAGGAAGCCGGCGAAGAGCAAGGATTCGTCGCGGGGATGAACAATGCTTACATGAGTCTCGGCAATATTTTCGGGCCTGCGCTAGCGGGGATATTGTTCGATGTTCATATGAATTTGCCGTACTTATTCGGCGCGATCGTGCTCCTGGCCAGCTGTATCGTGTCGGTCAAATGGATTCGGGTCAAAAAAGATCGGAATTATCTTAAAAAAGCCGGTTAACTAACCTGGCGCTTATTTCATCGTTAGTTTAATCCAAACAACTGAAAGGACACGTATGGATACGTACCGTAGCGGATTGCCAATTCGCGCTCGAATAACGTCATCCGTTCGATGGTACGGTTATTTTTCAGAGCACCGCCGTCAAGCACCCGGAACGGGATGCCCTTCAAGAGTCGCATGACAGTCTCTTTCGCATCCTCATGATCCGATGTAACATAAACATCGCTCACCTGCTCCTTGTGAACAGGAGTCTCAAGAACTTTGAAGAACGTATTTTTAAATGCGCCGACCACTTTTGTACCCGGAATCGCTTGCTGCAATAATTCCGCTGCCGAGATTCCCCATTCCGTCGTAAAATCGTTAAAGTCTTCCGTAAAAGGATTCACGATGTCGACCAGGATTTTGCCTTTCAGCGCTTTTTCATGCTTGTCGACCCACGGCAGCAAATCCCGAAACCACAGCGAATGAAAGATCACATCCGCCTCCAACGCTTGGCTCGCCTCTACCGGAATTACGTTCGTATATTCGTGCTGCTCTACAAGTTCCTTCACTTTCGAAAACGTTCGCGAGCCCCACATCAAATCGGCGACGACCGGCGCAAGTACGCCCGCGAGTCCTTTCCCCATGCGGCCTGTTCCAATAACGCTTACTTTCATGAATGATCAACTCCTCTATGTCGATAGAGAAATCTTACGCCTCGCAGCCGCATGCGGGAACTTCGAATGTTTTGCAGCCCTAACACCAAAAGTTGCATCCGTTATGGATTCTCGCCTGCGACCATTGCTTTTCATTAAATCATCGATTTGATATGCTTAGGTTTAAAAATGTGTTCAGAGGGGTGCGGCAGATGAACATAGAGTATATTGAAAGCTTCCTGGAGACGGCAAAACTAAAAAGCATCGCCAAATCAAGCGAAAAACTGAACATGACGCATCCGGCATTAAGCAAACAAATTCGCAGCGTGGAAAATTACTTCGGGGCCTCGTTATTCAAACGCTCTTCGGCAGGCGTGGAGCTAACCGATGCCGGCGAGGCTCTTCTCAGAAGATTGGCCCCTCTCTATAACGAGCTCTTGGCAGTGCGTGCCGAAATTTCGAATATGCATGGCGTCCGGAAAATTCGCTTGGGAACGCTCGCGAGTCTGGCTGCCTATTATATGCCCGAAATCGTATTTGCGCTCGGAGAGCGAAATATCGAAGCGGAAATCGTCGTCTCCCATTCTTCGCACGAGCTGTACGACATGCTGAACTCCGGCGCCGTGGACGCCGCTGTGTGCGAACGGCTGCCGGTTCACGCTTCCGTCTGGAATGCGGATCTATTCGAAGAACGTTATTATGCGGCCTTATACGCCAATCATAGGTTATCGGGCAACAAAGAAATATCCGTAACGGAGGTGGCCGCGGAGCCTTTGATCGTTCATCCGCACCCTTGCCGGATCCGGCAGCTGTTCACCCGGCTGATCGAACGGGAAGGCGCAAAGCCCGAAATCAAAACCGAAGTCAATTTCGGCGAGTTCATTCTCGGTTATGTCGCGACCGGTGCGGGGATTACATTTATTCCCGAAATCGTCGCCAATCATATACAAAATCCGAACCTGGACGTTATACCGGTGCAAGATTCCGAAGCCAAACGGACAATCGCGCTCATTTCCTTGACGGACGATTTAGGAAAACGGCTGCTCCCTTATTTCAGGAAAAAATAGCATCGAAATAAAAAAAAGAGAGGGTGCGGTTAACGCCCTCTCTCTTCCATGAAGCTCAATAATCACGCATGATAATGCAGTAAAATCCATAAATCATCGATTGCCTTCGCATCCAACCGATGATGAACCTTATCCCCAATCGTTTCGCTCGTACGGTACACATCGGCAAGCGCCGCGACATCTTCCTCTTTGGCCGCGAAGCTCCACGATCCTAGACCTGCGTTGTCCGTCTTCAGTGCAACATGAGGCAGTCCGTCAAAGACAGGGTCAGCGATAAGCTCAGCCGGTTTGTCAGCACTGCTTCCCGCCGCATGGACATAAAGCTTCAGCGGCATTCCTTTGGCATAGGATGACGTGTCGCGCAGCTTCAGAAACATTTCGACCCGGGATACTTGGACCGTCCTGCTGCGAAGCGCATAAGGAAATTGTTTCTCCGCGATATCGATGTTGAGCGATTGCCCTTCTTGACCTGCCGACGGATGCAAGAACCGATGCCACTCGACGGAAAAATGGTGCTTACCGGACAGCATGAGCATGTGCTCCTTACCGGGCTGCGCCACAACAACTTCCTCCATCGCCGCTTTTTTGAGCTGGCCTCCGCCCTCCCTGGCTGTATATTTCATATGCAGCACGACATCCGATACCGTATTGACATCGAAGGCGTTGCATGCATCCGGTAGCTCGAGCTTCCAACGACTGATCGCTCCGCAGCCTTCGAACGGCAAATAACGTTCATCCCGGAAGTTCGTTTCGAACAAACCGCTGTCGTTTTGCGCGCCGCTCGTTACGATCGATTGATTGATGCCGAATCTGTCGACAAAGCGTCCGTCTTCGCCGGATGTTCTCGCATACTTGCCGCCCGAGAGCAGATTCGACTTCCGGATCGAGCTTTGCAGCAAGGTGAGCGTGCAGTTGACGCCGGTGTACGGCCCGGTCACGCACGGAATCGAAAGGCTCACCGACTTGATGCGGCGCATATAGTGACCGGCATAATCGAGATCGAATACGCTCTCCGGCAGATCCACATAACATTCGCCGGTTTCCTTGAGCATCGTAAGAGCGATCGGATCCAGCAACCCAATCGAAACATGCTTCGTTAATTCGTACTCGCGTTTGTTCTGGTCGAGATAATCCATTTCCATCCGTCTCAGATCGCCGAACAGCTTCTCGCCCGCAAGCAGCCCTTTCTTCATGCTGTCCCAATAGCCGAACTTGATGAACGTTTTCTCCCGGCCCAGTTCGTAATTCAATGCGCGTTCCGCCCGTTTGGCCGTATCGTAAGCGAGCTGGTAGGAACGGAAATATAACGAGGACGTTTGGGCGGCCATCCATTCGTAAAGCTCCGCGTTCGTATATTTCGACTTCATGAACGCGTCGATTTCCACGGCATTTCGGATTTGCAGCCTCTGCTGGAGCAGCTCCTTCTCGGCGAGCGACAATCTGACCCGCGCGGCGGCGATTTGCCTGTCGATTTGGGCTTGCTCCTTCTCCGCCAGTTCGGCTTGCAGTTGCCAATCGCCCTTTCTCCGCTCAAACGAGCTGAGGATCGAGTTTTTGTTCGCTTTGAAGTTCTCTTGACCGGCTTTATAGGCCAAATATCGGGCATATGCCTGGGCGGCCATGGACAAATTCGTGCCTCCGTATGCGGCGGTAATGACCGGACTTGCGACTCCCGAAGTGCCGAACGTCAAATTGGGAATCAGCGTCGCCGCTTGCGCGGCAAGCTCGTAACGCATGATGACGTGCTGGAACGAGTTCCCTTCGTTCAATTGTGACAATTGGTTCGTTTCATACACGTTCTTATCCTGATCAATCAATGCTTTATAATACGATTGACGCGCTTCGGCAAGTTGACGGGACAGCTTTAATCCTTCGATCGCCTCCCGGTTTTCCTCGATTTGCAATTCTTTCGTCTGCACCATCGCGGAGAGCAAATTCGCCTCGTGCCCGGAACGGATTTGCGACAGCTTCTCCGCGTCCTTCTTCTCCAGCGCGGACAACAGCGCCCCTCCGTAAGTTTTGACCTCCGCGCATAATTCGGCCGCTTTTTGCGCCATCATCGCGTACCGGTAATGCGGCAGCGGAGCGTATGCATCCTGCAAGGCGGCCCCGATGTCGACGCCGGACGACGCCGCGCTGGCCAAAACGCCGGGATCGATCGGTGGCTGGAACATCGGCAGCTGGCGGAAGGCGCCGTCGATCGTCATGCTGTGACGGATTTTGAACAGTCGATCGGCGACCGTATCCCAATAAGCGAGCAGCTTGTCGTTCGGCGGAATGCTGAAATAAAGCGCGGTTCCCGCGGACATTAATAACGGCATCGACGTATCCTGCGCCGCGTCCGCAACGAGTGCCGGCACTGCGTTTTCCAGCTGCACGAGCGCATTCGAGAACGCGTCGAGTTCCGGCGCGATGTCGGCATACGATTTGACGACGGCATTCGGCCGTTTGACGCCGTATTGCGGCTTGTCACCAAGCAGTTCCGAGGCAAGCACATACAGCTGCGTCGCTTCGTTGATCGATTCGATCGTATCCTGCCGGAACAATTGATCCGCCCAGGCGATCAGGTTATCCAAGTACTTCATCACGACCGCTTTTTGATACGACGAAATGCGAATCCGCGCGATCAGATGCGGGTTGAACGGGTTGTTCTTCCAGGCGGCGATCAATTTCAGCAGCTCATCCCTGCGCTGCAGCGTCTCCGGATCGTTGCCGTTGTAATGCAGCAGAAGCAGCGATTCTTCGATGGAGAAGCGGGCGTTGTTTCGATAAAACGGAAGCAGCTTCCAGAAGCGTTCCGTCGAACCGGCAGTTCCGTCGGTCGGATTGAATATATAATGGAACCATTTTTGCGCTTCCTCAAACCGCTGATTTTTGCTCAGACGGTTTGCGAGCATGAACGGCGTATGGAAAAACAATTCCCAGTTATACAACGCATAAGGGCCGCTTGTCGTGAAATCGACGGTATCCGCCGGATACGGCGTCCCGACATTATCCGGGTTCGGATTATACATCGATTCGAAGTAATCGCGCGTGACGCTTTGCACCGGAAGCTGCAACAGTCCGTCGATGCCGCGCCGAGACAAGATTTCGACGAAGTCGCTGACGAAAGGGTGATAAGCCGTATGGAACACGACTTCTTGATGTTCTGATCCAAGCGCCGTTCCGAAGCTTGCCATGGCGTCATTCCCTGCAATCTGTTGAACCTCCAGCCTGTCGGAAAGGCGTTCGCCTGGCAAATTGTTCGTTAAGCTTAAGCCTGCCGTCGTTCCGTAATGCTTGCGTGAAGTAATAAACAACATTTTTCGGCCGTCCTGGTAAAAAAACGGACGTGTTCCGTCAAACCAGATATTGTTTTGCGGGAATACGATCTTAAAATATTCCGTGAATTTCATAATATCCGTCATTCGGTAAGGATAACCCTGCCAATATTCTTCCATCGGAATTACGACTGTTCCGGTGGCATATTCTTTCTGACTTACGATGTAGTTGTTGTAATTTTCCGACCATACAGGGAGCGGGTAGCGCATATACATCAAGTCAGTCGGCATCGCATAAGAATCGATTTGTCCGTTGGGGTTACTTAGCTTGAAATAAAACAATGAGTGATAATACGTGTATCCCCCGCCGTACAAAAATTTTGCAATAATCAGTAAATCGTTGTTTTCATTAACGACGGAATGGAACAACAGTTGATTGCTTTTGTAATCCAGGTTTTTCATCTCGAAGTTGGCGTTTGTAACTGTTTTTGGCGACCATTTCCCAAGATGATACTCACTCCAAGCAAGCCCAACATTAAGATACATTTTGGGCAGCTCCCCTTGTGCGGTCAATGGCCTTTTGTCGGCAGCCGAAGTGAATATCGGCCAGAACAGATACAATCTGCCTTTAAAAATCACCGGCAACAGGTGTTCGCCTTCGATATCGACGTCGACCTTCTCCCATGCGGTCCAGTACAACGAGTTTTCGAACCTGCGGTAATAAAAGACATGAGGGCTGTTCCGCGTTCTTCCGAAAACGTGAAGAATATCGTTGGACCTTCCATCCCCGCGATCTTCGTGGTCGTGATACATCGCGCATATTTCCAGCCAAGACACCTGGTCGAGCTTGTGCAAATAATTCATGAACGCTCTCTCGGCGGTAGCCTGCGTCGCCTCGTTCTCCATGAACTCGTGATCCAGCTCGGTGAAGAAAACCGATTTGTCGTCGCGAAGATCGGGTTCCACCCAGTTTTCCGGGTATAAAAATATTTTGCGATTCGCTTCCCAAACCCGGTAATTTTTCATCGTTTTCCAGTCTTGGGCGACTTCCGGCTTCAGTTTCACTTGCGGCTCCAGGTTCATGAAGCAGCGCTGCACGAACAGCTGCACCGACGAAATCGCCTGTTTGATCCGCGACGTTTGCTGAACCGCGCTCATCTCCACATCGATTAGGAAACGCGAAAATAGATCGTCGGCATGGTAGAGGCCGTATTGGTGAATTAAATAATCCGCTAGTTTCGTGCGCTGCTTTTCACGAAGCGGGTCCTTGAGCGCCTTGGCGACGGACAGCCACTGATCGCGGTCGTATCTTGCTTTGACCGCCTGCTTGATCGAACGCGCTTCATTAACGGTCAGAACGGGCAGTGCCCATGATTTCGCTTCCGATGCCATAACCCCGGATTGGCGAAGTAGAGCGAACGTTTCGTTCAGTCGCAGCACCCATTGCGTATTCCGGTAATCCGCCGGGAAACGAAGCTGCAGGCCATCCGGGCCGACCAACGTTCTCACTTCGTCGAGTTTCCAGCCGGTGAGCCGGCACAAGTGCTTGAGCGCTTCCTCCGGTACTGCGTTGTCGTTCTGGCGGCGGTGCAGCTCGGTGAACATGGCGTACCAGTCTCTTGGGCCGGTTAACCCATCGCGCCATACCACCAAACGATGCAGACGGATGATGTCTTCGGCGGCCACAGGCGGAACGCTGCAAGGCTCAACCGGGAACGCCGTCCAATTCGGCATATCGATCCAGCTCGGCTTGGCGAACAAATAGTTCATTTCTGCCGGCGTCAAAGCGAGTCGATGAATGAACGAAGCGATTTTATCCAGCAGCACGATGGATCGGTATTGTGACGGGAATGCGACTTGTGAAATCGGAACATCGCTGTTGATAAAGGCTGCCTGAGTAAGCTCGATCCCAATTGCTGCGCGAGGCTCTACCGGCGAATGAACGAACTGGAACAGCAGCGGTCCGACCGCTTCCTGGCTAAGCGACAAATACGCAGATAACAACTCTTGAAGGGCCAAGACGCTCAAACGATTTTTTCTTGTCGAAACCAAAGGACCTAAGAAGCACTCGAAGCGGACTTCTTTATTCGGCTCCATCGACAGAATGGTTTTCGCTTCAGCCGTGTCGATGAACTCTGCGAAATAATTGTCGATGATGGACAATTGGCGTTCGTCCCCCAAGTCCGGCTGCACAATGACCTGAACGATCGCTTCGGCGATGTCTTGCGGGAACATGGCGGCGAGCGTACCCGCAGTCCATACTCCTTGCGGGTCCGAAGCGACGGCGTAATCATCCGCGATTTGCTTCAACCGGCTCCGAATCGTCTCGAGCCATTCGATATATTGCCGCTCGAACGGTTCCCCGATTCCTCCGTCGTTCCGCTGATGGAGCAGTAAATACGTCCATTCGCCAACCGTATAACCGATTTGCTTCATTTCCTCGACATAGGAGATGAAGCGGAGCGTTTCGACGACCGTTTTGTCCCCGAGGGCAAATGGATCGACGGTAATCATTTTCCGCATGGATACATAGTCCCCGATCGATAATCCGATAGCCTGCGCCAGTGAAACGTTCCGGTACAGGACCGACAGGTTCGACAAGTTCAGCCGGTCGTCGGCCAAAAACGCGCCGGACAGCTGCTCGTACTCGGCTTGCGACATTTCGAACGCCGCGAGCAAAATCGGCAAATGCGCGCGCAAGCTTCCGGACGTGTCGGCCAGTTCGTTCCGCTCCGGCTCCTTCAAGCGAAACGCTTGATCCACCGGAGATACGACGGATGGATTCAGGAAGAGCCGATCATACAAACACTTCTCCCATTCAGGAATGTAACGTGTGTCGATAGGCGCCCACCAGGCAAGCATTTGCAAGAGTGGCAGTTTGACTTTGTTCAACAGGCGGACCAAACGGGCAAGACGAATGATCAGCGCTTCATCGAGCACGCCGCCGTTAACGGCCGCGATCGTTTTATCCAGCTCCTCCATCGTCCAGCCTAGCTTGCGCTGCAGCCTGACAAATCGATGCATGCGGCCGAATGCCGGTGCCGATGCGCCCGTCAACCGCGCTTTGTCCAAAGAACAAGTCGCGCCGTCGAACGAAAGCTTCATCGTGCCGCTGGCGTTGATGAAACGGGCGTTCAACAGCTCCGATAATTCGGAGTAAGACAGGCCTGAACGCTGCAACAGATTCGGGACGGAGCTTAACGTCTCGGTCCATAACGTGCCGGCGATTTTTTCCTCAGTAAATCCCCAATATTTCCAAAGCTCTGCTTGATTCGCCGCATTCCCGGCAATGATGCCGCATTCGAACATCGAGATGTTCAACAGCTCGGCGGCTTCAGCCAATTCGGCCGAGGCGGACGATTCGCCGAACGGACGAAATGCGGCCATTAATGCATCCCGCTTGATTCCCAAATGCTCGAGATGAATCCGCGATTCGTCCAGCCAATAATCATAAGGAAGATTCCACGGATAGATTTGCCGGGCCAAACGGTCATATGCCCCTGTATTGACATACTCCGGGCTCGCTCCAAGTTCTTCGGCCGTGCGGGTCGTGTTGTTGGCCGATACGGCGGTTTCCGGGGAAACGGCGTTTTCAAGCGTTTCATTGACGAGATCCACGTATGGTACGAGCACGTTCGTGTTATCGCACGATAGTGGAATTTTGGCGATATCCGGACGCCGCCCAAGCAAGACATCCAGCGCGCTGCCGCGATCGGCCGGGCACTTCGACAAGAAATGAAGGATATCGACGAGATAAGCGGCCGGGCTGTAAACCGTGCGGCATTGATCGCAATCGCACCATTCGAGCGAACCGAACATTTCGCTCCAGTTCGGCAGCGAACCTGCGGAAACCGCATTCGTATTTGCAGCCGTAGCGGCGAACTGAACGGCGTTCGCTTCCTCATGGTATTGGCCGAACAACGTTAGCGCCGTAGCCGTCACCTGAGATGCCCTGGCATAAATGTCGTATGCTTGCGCTTCTCCCCCCAGCCGTTCGCCGTAACGCTCGATAAAAACGCCTTTTCCCATCTGGGCGATGCCGTAAGCGGAATGAACCCCGTCTTCAATCAGCGCGCTCATCGATTCATAAGAAGGGGCGAGACGGAATACGCGCTGCATGCTCTTTAATTTGCCGGACAAATCCGGAGAATCCGTTTTGCGTGATAACCGTGACGTGCCTTCTTGGGCTTGGATTTCGGACAAGAACGAATCGACGGGTGTCTTACGCAAGTCGAATTCGGGATGGAGTTCCAGGAAATCGGCAACCTCAACGCCGAACGTGCCGCCGTCGTCACGCCTAATTTTTTTGGCGACGGCTGCCGTCGGGTAGGCGTTCTCGAGCGTTCGAACGATCGTCTGGACATAGGCGTCCGCGTCCATCGGTGCGTGGGTTTCATCCGCTCCGGAAACAGCGGCGAGGCGGTAAGATTCGCCGGATGTTCGATGTGAGTCATCGGAATGGAGCAAGTCCATCCATTCCTGTTCGCTTAACCGAACCAGGTCGCGAATCGATTGGATTTGCCCTTCGCTACCGTCAGCCAGCCTCATGACGGCCTGAACGAGGGAAAGGTTCTGATCAGTCAGCGATCCGAGCTGCAAGGCAAACTCGATCCGTTCAGCATCCGGTTTCATCTGCGAATCGGCTTGAAGCATCGTCAAAAACGACTCCGCTCCTCCATCATGCGCCGAATATAAGGCAATCAACTGTTGATGTTTCTCCTGCGGCAGCCCTGCCGCTTGGATCAGCGACCCCAGCCCGTCGTCCTTAAGCAACCCTCTCCTTGCCGCATTGCGCGTCTCAAGCGGCAGCCGGTGCAGACGTTCAATCAACGAGTCGATTTGATCCCGGAACGTTACTTGGACGATGCTGCTTCTGACAGCATGCTCGATTGCTTCCCGCAGTGTATTTGCCTGCTGAGCCGCCAATTCGGGCACCTCCATCGGGAGATGATACCGGGCAAACGCATAAAACAATTCCGCAGGCAATCCGGTTTCCGCCGATAGCCGAACCGACGTTGCATACCCTTCAATTTGCCCGGTCGAAAACGAAGTTTGCTTTGCCAAAAACAATACATCGTCATGACTCAACCGCTCGGCGGCAAAACTATCCTTTTCATGTGCCAGTGCCTGATCAATCCGTTCAAACTCCGTTCGATTCCCGTTCTCCGGCACCTCCGCGACTAGATCGATTGTTTCCGTTTCTCCCGCATTGAAGAGGATCGGCGATGCGGCCATAATCGTTCCTTCCCCGCCAACGATTCGCACGATCAGATGCATTCCGTCCCCCTGCGGGTTGCCGGAAGTATCGAATGGATAATGTATTGCATATAAACCTTGGCGATCCGTAGCCGTTTCTCCGATTTTTTCTTCGGTACGAAACGATTTACGATAGAGTTCAACTTTGGTTCGGTTGAGTGCAGTCCCGTCAGGCAGCGTAATTTTTCCCTGCACCGTAAATAGCCGATTCGTCGTTTCCATGCTCAATCCCCCAAACTGATGTTATTGGGCCGCTTTTTTTTAACGGCCCGTGCTTCCTTGCTTGCTCCACGCATTCGATTTAACCAAACCTCTTTGCAGCGCATCGTCGGGATCCGAAACCTCGTTCGGATGCCGCAAAGCAAAATCCTCCATATGAAGTACGTCTTCCAGCTCAGGGCTATATTCTTTCATTTCCACGCCCATCATGACTTTCGTAAGTGCCCTGATGACTTCGATCTGTTTTTCATCGTTTCTGCGGAACGAAATGATTTCCGCCATCTCCCGAACCTTTTCTTTCGATAATCGCGGAGTCAGTCCTTGTGCTTTTGCCATATCCGACAAAACTTGGTACAAATGATCCACATAATCGTAGTAAAGCTCTTTCCTGCGCACGATTTCATCAGGCGAGGTTCCGCTAATTCTGCTCGAGAACACTTCGACGGCATGACCTAACCCCGGTTCATAAAAAACGCCTTCATTGTTGAATGTAGAATGTGCAAAGCTGTCACCGTAGGCATGAAGGTTAAATCCGAATTCCAGCGTCCCTGGGGTCAAACTCCTGATATTGCTCTCCCGGAACGACCGCTCATAGGCCGTGCTTCCGCCCGTTAACGTATGCAGTCCAGTTTGGACATTATCCCTGTTCTCCTTCATTCCGATTAACCTGCTTTGGTTTTCCCCTAGCGGTATGGAGCCAAAATTCGGTGGCAGATCCACGATGGAACGCATCATATCGTCGAGTGATCGACCCATCTCCGCTTTTTTACGATTAACTTCTTCAAGAGCTGCACTTACGTGCATCCCGAGAGAAGACAAATAATCGATCTCCAGTTCCTTGGCATCAAACTCATGAACTTCATCCGGCATCTGGGCGTAAAAGGCATTCCGATAAGCTACCTCCGGACTGAAGCCTGCGGCGAGCGACACGAAATAAACGGTGTAAAAATGGCCCGCCTCGGCATACATGCCCGTTTTATCGGATAACGTGACCGGATTGTTCCGGACAAAAGCGTACATATTCGTGCCGTCGACGAAACCGGCTGGGTCGCAGCTAATCCATCGGCCGAGCCACGATGCGTAATACCTCGATCCGTAGTCGTACAACCCCGTTTCCTCGTCGAGTTCTTTCCCCGCATGGCGATAACGCTTCAAACTCACTTCCACGCTGCCGCTCACGGCATGATATGACGTCGTTCCGAACGGGTGATATTCCTCGTAGGAAATGATTCGTCCTTCGTGATCCGTTTCCGCTCTGGACGATTCCGCATGATCGCTATGCTGGAAACGGATGACGGGTGCGGGCACTAGGGCAGGATGATCGGCATCGATCGTTTTCGTTTCGATCATGGCCACCCGTTTATCTCCATCCATCATGTGCAGCGTTTGCCGCTCCAGCTTCACGCCGCCGCCCGTTCGTTTGCGGAATATTTCGAAATGACCCAAGTAAATCCGTTCCTCGGCATAGACGTCCGTCCTTTCGACGACGGCGCGCACTCGTTTGCCGACGGCATCGTATACATAATACGCAGACCCGCCGCCTCCGAGTTCGACGAAGCCGAGCCGGTCATATGCATTCCAGCCGAGCTTCCGCAAATGCGGCATCGAGGTCATATTCCCGTGCGCATCGTAGCCATAAACTTCGCTATACGGGCCGTCATCCGGGTCTCCCGGCAATCGTATCGATTCCAGCCGGTTTCGATGTTCGGAAATGGCATAATTTCGCGTCCAGCTCGTCCCGTCGGCCCGGTGAATCATCCGCAACAGATTGCCTACGGCGTCGTACTCGAACCGTTCCGTGTAATGGCGCATGCTTTGCACGTCGTTCGCATGCGTTGCTTTCTTCCGAGGCATATCGTAGTGATCCTGTTGAACTTCAGCATTTTGACCGACATGTTCCCGGCCTTCCGCATGAACCAATCGATACAACGGGTCGTATTCGTAAGCGCTGTGCGGCTGTACGACTGCATTGTTAAAATAAACCGTTTGCTGGGCATGATCCCGCAGCTCGACAATATTGCCGACAGGATCGTACGTGTAGCGAAGGTCTTGAAGCGGTCCGGCGGACGGGCGGGTCGTCAGCGCTCGGGTGAGCCTGAACGTATCCGTAGCATATTCATAAACGGTCTGTACCCCGTTGCCGTAAGCGATAAGGGTACGCTGTCCTTTTGCGTTATACTCGATATTCGCGACGACGGATGTCCATTCTGAATCGTCCCGAATCCGAACGTTGACGCCGTTTAACAAACCTGCGTCATTGTACGCGTATCCGACCTCGCTATGCTCCGGATTGGGTGCCGTTTGCCGAGTCAAGCGATTCATGGCGTCGTATCTGGAAGTCGAAACGAACTCTTCCGTTTCGAGCAAAGGCCGCGACAAGCTTTCCATTATCCTCGGGTCCTCAATCCCTGCTAGAAGTGACCAGTCCGTTTCCGACCTGTATCCGGCAGCCAGCTGCCTTCGCATATTGACCGGGTTGCCTTTGAAATCGTAGCTTTCGTTCGTGACCACTCCCGCTTGGTCGTAATGGCGGTAAACTTTCCCCAGCATATTGCCCTCTTTCGCTTCCGCCTGCGGCAAGCTCTCGCCATAAACAATCCGCTCCAGCAGCAGCTCTGTCCGCTCTATCCCGCTAGATTCTCCTGCACGGGATTCGCTTGCAGGAATTGCCGTGAACAAGTGGGTCATCCGCTTCAGCACATCGTATTCCCGGCTGTAGCAATACCCTCTGCTATTCCATTCCCGTATCGGCTCTCCCGCAGCGCGGTGCAGCGTCCATCTCTCTCCTGCATCGGGGCTGTGCGAATAAACGGGCCTGTTCAACATGTCGAAGCACTGTTCTGACGCCATAAAACCTCGCGCATCCGTAACCGACAAGACATTGCCCCGGATATCGGTATTGGTGCGGTTGCGGACCCATACGCCCTCCCCGTTCTGAACGGAAGATATCGCGGTGCGGCCCTGCGCGTCGAAATGCTCGATGCTGAACGTTCCCGCGTGAAGCTCCGTCAGCTTAGCGGCTCGCCGCTCGGCCTCCGCGCTGCCGGGAGCCATACGCTCCGCGTACCAGCGGCTTTCGGGCGCCGTATCGTTTTCATCCCACACAATTTTATGCCATGCATGGAACTCGACTTTATTAAAAGTGCCGTTCGGATGACGGATCCCGGTTAACCGGCCGAGCGGATCGTATTCCATAATCGGAGTAACGCCCCATTGCCGCAGCTCCAGGTCGTCCTCATACAAATGCGTAGCGCTGTAATACGGCTCGTATTGCTTTACCGCATTTCCCTTGTTGTTCCATAATGTCCGGCCTGTCGCCGCCCAACGCGAGAGGTCAGGTCCGGCCTGGACCTTCTTCATGATTTCGCGGGAAAAGCCGTCGGAATAAACATACGTTTGCTGCCATCGACCAAGCGGATTGCCGTGTTCTTCCCGCTGCATGGAATGGACGTAATTCGGTTTGCCCGCCGACATCCACTGAAACAGGTCGTACGCCGTAATCGTCGTTGGTTCTTCCAGGGAATCCCCTTCCGATTGCCCTTCCTTCCCCATGAGTGCCGTCGAGATGACGACGCCAAGCTCGTCGAACACGGCGGCCGACCGGTTTCCGTTCGGATCCGTAACCATATCCGGCTGCATGACGCGATAGTCATTGACGGCCGTCGTTACGCTTCCGGCAGGATCTATCGATTGGCGCACCAGCAGCCTGTATTCGTCGTAAGCGATAAACGAAACGGCGCCATAAGGATCGATAAATCGAACCGGCAAATAAAAATCCGTTTTGTCATATTCGGTTCTACCCGAAGGGGCCCACCAAACCCCGCCTGAGAACATATAACCGCCTGTGCCTTCCAGTACCGTCTCCGCTCCCTTGCCGGCGAAAACTTGTCCGAGCAGCCCGGGCGTATATACCATCCGGTAGCTTGTATAGGTTATTCCCGAGGAACCGAGCTGACCCCAGTCAAGCGGCCCCGACAAATCGTCGTTGTAATACAAAGACCGGGAACAATCGATCAAGCGGATTTGCAGCGTACCGTTCGGCTCGCATTCAAAAGATATCGTTTCGCTAGTGCCGGCTGCTTTCAATAGTTGATCCAAAGAAAACAAGCCGCCGTTTTCATCCGGATCGTTTAATCCGGTCCATTCGTACGTTCGCGTTTCCCAAAGCTGCGGCGTGCGATACACGTTTAAAAGATTGAGACCGTTCGTATACTCGTTTTTTTCATAAACGATTTTCGTTCTTCGCTGAAGCTCCTGCTCTTGCGTGGAAAGCAGCGGATCCGCGAGGCGGCGCCCATAACCGATTTCGGCGCTTTGCAGCACGTTCCCGAATTCATCGTAGGCCAGACTCAGCCGATGACCGATTCTTGGGTCCGCTTGGTCGCGTTCATATTGATAATCGACCGATTCGCGCAAGCGCGGATGAAATACGGCATGTTTGCCGGAGCCTTGCGGCTGCACGCAATGAACGGAATACGTTTGCTCGGACACGGAATAAGGAACTCCGCTTCTGGCCGAACCGTCTTCCGCATATACTTCCTTGCGCAGCATCGATCCTTTAAGCGCACGGCATGCTTCGCGCAGCTCCTGGGTATTCAGGCCTTCCGGCAGCGAGGGATCGGGGAGCATCGGTTTACCCACAGATTCCGAACCAATGCTAAAATAGCTTTTCGCATACTGTCGCGCTAGATCGTGCCGTTCGAAATAAGCGCCGGTATGGTACCACGTTTTCGTCAAGATCGGCGCAACGTAAGTCGCTTCCTCCAAGTTGTCGGCAATCGGTCCGTGAACGGGATTTTGCAAATACGACAATTCCTCCGTGTCCCATTGCTCGACCATGCCGAAGCCGCGAAACTCCCGTTCGGTCCCGTCATAATAACCGTGGTGGTACGCGTACTTCGTAACAAGCCGCGTATTCCCGATTCGGTCGTACACCGACAGCCGTTCCACTACGTGGACCGGGAACGGTAGCTTCGTTACCCAGGGCGTGCCCGCTGCACGATCCTGCAAGTAGAATCGGGTCGACACGCTATATTCAATCGTTGATTCCGCACCGGTATTGTTGCGGACTACGGTCAGCAAGTTAGGCTTGCGGCCGCCCATCAAGTCGATATACCGCATCGGCTGCCGCGAATGTACGGAAAGAGATGACGACCATACGATGCATGCCGTACCGTTGCCGAGAAAATCGACAACCGATATCGAGCTCAGTGCATTCGTCTGCGGCAAGCCATTAATCCGTTCCGGCGAACTCCAGCCGTTGCCCGATTGATTCAGCCAAACCGTGATTTGCCCCGAACCCAGATAGAGAATATCCGCAGGACCGGTACCGTCGATATCGAACAGCTTGATCCGTTTCGGATCGAATTGATCGGTATAATCGAATTGTGGCGGACTGTCCATCGTCACTTTGGCGCCGAAATTGCCGTAGCCCATATTCGGCCAATAACACACTTCGCCGCAGCGTATGCGCACAATATCCGTTAATCCGTCGCCGTTGAAGTCTGCCAGGAACACCGTTTCGGCCGAATCCGCGAACAGAAGCACGGGACTTTTGTCCTCATCGTCCCACAACACTTGCTGCCGCCCTTGGTCGTAACCTTCCTTGACTAGCGAACGATAGAACGTAAATACGTTCTGATCCGATAGAACCAGATCGGCATGTCCGTCTCCGGTAAGATCGATAAAACGCAAGGTCGGATCGTTCCATGGAATGTGGGGCTGCGAAGGGAATGCCGTGAATGGCTCCCAAGAGCCGTCATGGTTCCTTGCCTGATAGCCCGGGGTTTGCCCGCCTAGCTGTACGGCATAGGTTCGCCCGTCTCCGGCCAAATCCATGAGCTGCGCTTTCCCTCCGTTAAGCTTCGCACCGGACGGGATTGCAGCCACAGCCTCCAGAGGAGCGAACGTACCGTCGCCGAGATTGCGCTTGTAATACCACGCTTCCGCTTGTTCGGTCAAAATCCCGCTGATCCCTTCACTATCCAAATCCGTCCATCGATAGACCGTCCCATCCAGTCCAATGGGTGCATTCTCCGCGTCCGCAACTTGAATCGTATGGATCGCTTCGTTAAAAACAACTGTAGAATATTCGAGCTCAATCGGCGGCATCGCTTTGGAGCCAAAGCTGCCGGTAGCCGGGTCTTTTTTGTACCCTTTGCGGGTAAAATCGGCTAAGAGCGTCGCGTCCGTCCGTTCCGAATAGCCCAAATCGTCCGACCGGACAAGATAAGGACGATCGCCTAATGCATCCATTTGGTGAAACATCAGAATGCGCCGGCATAAACGGTACGTCCTAAGTTCAAATCCGGGACGAAAACTGGAGAACGGATCCTTGCGAACAAGCCATGATCGCCGTTCTTCAACCGTAGGATCACCGGAATCATGCTCCCCGTAATCGAACACGACTTGGAACAACCAGCCGCCTCGGACGTACGGAATTTGATTTCCGTAGAAAATCCTTTTCAAATAACGGTTTGCATCGACGGAACGGTTTTTTTCCCAAACCATGCTGCGGTCGATGCCTTCGCCGTCCTCTTGCTTGTACACATAATGGATCAGGTTGCCTTTGCTGTCGGAAGACTCTTCGAGCAGCCAAGAGTAGACCTTCGACGAATCCTTCGGATCGGCGATTCGGCAATCCGGCGAACGGCCGAATACTTGAACCGTGTTATGGCCCGAAATCGTGCGCCAGTGAAGTACGCCGGTATCGGCATGCTCCCACCGTTCGATTCGAGTGAAGGCACCTTCGATTCGCGGACGGTAAAGGCTTATCTTAAAGCTGCCGGATTCCGTCTCGACCCACTCGATACTGTCGCCGGAGTTATCCGCTGCCGGAACAAGGTCCTCCACGCCGGACAGAAGAAACGTATCCGACTGCTCCCTATCCCGGTACTGGGGCAGTCCCTTGTCGGTTTTGCGGGTAATAGCCGGAACGGACAGACTCCAACCTAAGCCGAACGGACCGTTGCCCGATCCCGAATCGTAGGACAGCGCGAGCTCCGGAGAAAAACCGGACCGGCCGGGAGTAACTTGAATCGGAATTTGCAGCGAAGCCGTTCCCGTCATTTGACTGACGGTAAGCTTCTCCCCAATTCCTTGGATCGCTCCGCCTCCTTTCGGCATTGCAATCGCCGAAAACGGACTTTCTCCGAATCCGCCGTCCGTGCCCTGTTCCGATTTTGTTTCTTGTTTGTCCGAACGATTCATGATTTACCTCCCCATTCAAAAATGGCATTTATACTAAAACTACTTTATCGATCTCGTTCTACTCCCAGCGATAAGCTCTTCAAAAAATAAACGGTTTCAACCTCCTTAAACGGCCCAGACTCTAATCACCGCCATTATATCCCTACTTTTTCCATTTCGATAGATGTTAAAATACTCAATTCATAGAATGGATGTCATGTCATTTTTATGTTGAAATCGCTCGATGTCATCATGATTTGTCATACGCTATTAGTTCCAAATGCATAAAAAAAAGAAGCAGCTGATGTCGAATGACAACAACTGCTTCGCGCCAATGATCCTATTATTTTTTTGATTTCTTCTTCATCGATTCCAAAACTTGCATCCCAAGCACGAACAATACGAACAAAATGAACAGCGGCACCGTCTTCGTATATTCGGACCATCCGAGTAAAGGCGTGATCCAGGCGGCTAATCCAACGATGATGATTCCGATTATAGGGACTTTCCATCCGCGCAGCATACGAGATTCCTCCGACCGTTCTAATGAAGTATAAAGCTAGAATCTACTATACGACGATTTGCCGATTAAGTAAATCTCGTCCAGGAGCGAAGCGTCTGCGCAACGTCGGCTCCGTCCAGAATCATGCGATGGATATCCTCGTTGATCAATTGGCGGGAAGCGTTCCACTTTTTGTTGAGAAAAAATCCGCTCAGCTGGATACGATCGAGTTCTTGCAAATAACGGGACCATATCGGATGGCTCGTCAGTCCTCGCTGTTCCGCTTGCGATTTGGAAACCGGCGGAAACCACGAGTGGCATTCCAGCAAGTAATGCCGCAGAAACTCCCATGCAAGCCGCGGGTTCGCGGATTTCGACGTGATGCCGGCTCCGCCCATATAGATCATGTTCGATTGGTTATGGCCCGGCATGTTCGGAAGTCCGACGACGCCGTATTTATCTTCATCCAGCCGGTAATGGTGAGCGGACCAGATGAAAGCGAAAGTCATCGCATTCTCGTTAGGCCACTGCGCCGTTTCCGCCGGTTCGTTCGGTTTGCGCACGATACGATGCACGCGGAACGCATCGATCAGCTTACGGAATGCCTCGATCGTTGCGGGACTGTCCACGTATCCTCGCGATGTCGATCCGTCGGGAGCGATATATCTTCCCCCGTTGCGCATGACAAATGGCTCGAACCATTCAATGTCGATATCGATCCCGAAACCGAACTGCGTGGCGATTCCTTGCTCGTTGCGCAGGGTCAATTTCTTCGCCATTTCGACCATAACGTCCCAAGTCCATTCCTCCGACGGATAATGCAAGCCGGCACGATCGAACATTTCTTTGTTATACATCACCAGCGGCGGACTGACCTCGACGGGCAGCGCAGGGAGCGTACCGCCGTGCCGAGCGGCTTTTATCAAGCAAGGGAACAAATCCTCCTCCAAGCCTTCAATCTCAGCCACATAAGGGTTCAAATCGATAAAAGTCCCTCCTAGGTTGCCGATCGGAAATCCGCCGATTTCCAGCAAATCCGGCGCTTCGTCCGATTCCAAAACTTTCATCGTCTCAAAGGGATCGGCCGATTGCTCAACAATAACCCGAACGTCCGGATGCTTCCGCTCGAACGATTCTTTCGCTGCCAAGATCGTATCCATGTTATACGCCATTTCCGTAACAAATCGAATTTCTCTCATCGTTTACTTCCTTTCCTGGATCAAAGTGATGGTTTTCTCCAAATAGCCGATTGCCGCCGCTTCGAACTCTTTAGCCTTGCTCAAGCAGTCTGCGCAACGCTCGCGTAAGTCCGATGTCAGGGTATCGGACGTACGAATGAACGGTACTTCTCCGCTGACCTTATCCAATTCATCAGCCGCCTGCTTGTATGCTTCAGATGCAAGCAGCGTCATTCGCATCGCTTCACCTTCGAGTGGAACGCTGCGCAAATATGCCGCTGCATATTGCTTCGCTTCTGCATACACAGCGGCTAGCTGCCCCATCCCGTACCGGTTCGGCATGCCGCCGCCTCGCAAGTGATGGATCCATCGGTCATACGCCGCCAGTCCGGATGCATAATGCAAATAATTGGTCAAATGACGGTAATCGCAGCCTTGCCTTGCATATTTGACAGCAAATGCGATCGTTTTTTCCGCTTGCTGCCGGAGCACCCTTACCCGTGCCTGCCGGTCTGCCGTCTTTTCCGCCGCCGTCGCCTTGCCGTCGATTCCTGCCGCGAATCGGACCGGATTTTCCGTCACGTCGTCGTATGTAAGCGTCTTGCCTTCGGGGTGCATTCGGTCGGTCGCGTAGACGACGCGCCGCTCGTCGTCATATCCGTAGATGAGACACCATTCGTGGACATAAGGCTTCGCGGCCATCGTATCGAAATACAGCACCGGCTTGCCGAGGTCAATGTATCTTCGGATAAACGGCAGCATCGCTTCCTCGATCGGCAGTACGACCGGGAACCGCTCGACGGCCGCAAGAAGCGGGACCGGCATATCCGACAACTGGCCGCACAACACGGAAACTTCATAGCCCAAATACTCCATAAACGCATGCAGTGTCTGTCTCCAATCGAAAATGTACAAGCCGTCGGCAAACGTCGTCTTCTCCGAAATTTTCATTCGAAACGCCCAAGTCGAATTCCCCATCAGCTCGGCAGCTTCCCGCTGATCGCCCAGCATGGCCAGCATGCGGCTAACGTTGTCCACAAACGTAGCTTGCAGCATCGGCCGCGAAGACCAATCGGGCAGCTGCAGCACCTGATTCCGTGCCATTCGGTCTCCTCCCTTCTTCTCCGGTAGAAGGCCAAGCGAGACTCGGATATGTTCCTGACGAAGCTTCTGGCGGGAACGGTAAATGTACGTGTAGATGGATCCGGTGGTCATCCCGTACATGGACGCGATTTCTTCCGGACTCAGCTGCTGGAAAAAATGCGCTTTAAAAATATTCCGCTCCTTCAAGCTAAGACAATGGAGCAGCGCATGGATCGTTTCGAACGTCTCTTTGCGCAGCAGGCTTTCGGCCGGGTCCTGCCCCGTACCCCGATCATCGGCAACTTTGCGAGACAGGTGAAACAGAATGCTGTCCAGATCCTCCCAATCGACCCGGTATTCATCGCTCTCCGGAACACCTAGCGACGCAAACGGTTTCTCCTTCCTGTGCGGGCCGCCCCGGCGCAATCGCATGTTGGCCTGATTCCGCACGATGCGGTACAGCCACGGCAGAAACCGGCTCGTATCCGTGAGCGAGCCTAGATGCAGAAAAGCGCGAATGAGTGCGTCCTGCACGATATCGTCGGCCATGTGCGGATCGCCGGTCATCCGCTCGGCCCAGCCGTGCGCCTTGTGCCGATGCTGCTCGATCAGCTCGCCGAATGCTTCCGTATCCCCTAGCTTCGCCCGGTCGACCAACGTTTGAACGTTTTCGGACTGTTCCGCTTGACGTTGTCCCGCCTCATCTTGCTCCTTTGTAAGCCTCGCTTCCTTTGCCATACCTTCCTCCCTCAATCTTGGCCTCAAGAAGATTGATGCCGCTGCCTGAACGAATTTGAACAATGATTTTATGACAATTCCCTATTTGTCGGCAAAATTCCTTTCCGAACGCAAAAAATCCAGTCGATAATCGACTGGATCAAGATCGTATCTTGTTTGTGATATGCTTCACGATTTGCTCCGCATCGCGCCCGACGCCGCCGAGCAATGCGGAATTTCGCGAGGACTGCCACGGCAAGCCGACGTAATACAAACCTTCAACCGGACTGACTCCCCGCCGGTGAACCGGCTTTCCGTTCCCGTCCAATGCTTCCGGAACGTTCAACCAGCCATAGTCGGACCGAAATCCGGTAGCCCAGACGATATGATCGACGGCAAGCGAAGTACCGTCCGCAAAAAATACAGTTCGGTCCGCCGCATCCTTAGCTTTATCCGTTAACGTGATATGCCCGGACTTCACAAGACGCTTGAAGTCAAGCCCGAAGATCGGATCCGGACGCCGGCGAATTCTGCGGCTCAGCCGCGATTCGGACGGTGCGTTCAATATCCCTAGCTTATCGAACCACCAGAAGATGCTCTTGCCTGCTATCGTAAGCGGCAAATGCGTGAGCCGGTGCCCGGTCGCGACGAATACCCGATGGCTGCGGGTTAGCTCCACCGCGATTTGAGCACCCGAGTTGCCGCTGCCTACGACCAGCACCGTTCCGGATCCCAGATCGCTTGGATTGTGGTACGCTGCGGAGTGCAGTTGCGTAACGCTCGGGTCCAATTGCCGGGAGAAGCCGGGAATATTCGGCTTCTGGAACGGCCCGGTAGCGATGATGACTTGCCGGGCGGAGAAATCCCCCCGATTCGTATGCGCGGTAAAGCCGCCGCGTTCTTGGCTCAAGGAGAAGACCTCGGTGCCCGACCGTACCGGCAACTCATATTGTGAAGCATAATGCTGCAAAGCATCGGCGATTTCATTTTTGCCGGCAAATTGATCGGGATCGCCCGGTAGTTTCATTCCTGGAAGTTGGCTGTAAGCACGAGGCGTGAATAAAGTCAACGATTCGTACCGGTTTCTCCACTCATCGCCTATGGCGTTGTTTCGATCCAGAATGGTCGAAGAGATTCGGGATTGTTGCAAATAATACGAGGCCGCAAGCCCTGCTTGCCCCCCGCCTATAATCAATACTTCCGTTTGCATGAGGATCATCCTTCGTATACGTGATGAAAATCTACCTCTTCATCATACATGAATACTTGCTCATATGTAAATACGATGTCTCGGACAAGCTTCCCGCAAACAAAATAATGAAAAAAAGGCCGCGACAATCGCGACCTTTTTCGTTAGCTCTTCTATTACTTGCTTATTTGCCGTATGCTTTCAATTTTTCGATCGAAGCTTCTACGTTTTTGAAAATAGATTCCGCATTTGCTTTATCACCGGATTTCACTGCATCCAGCAATTTCTGTGCTTGCTCCAGCAATTGGTTCCCCTGCTCTTCACCGCCTAGCGCTTTCGGTAGATCAAGACGGATGGCGTCAAGGAACAGTGCGCCTTCCATCGCGGTAATCGCCGCTTTGTCCTTGCCCCAATTTTCGAACGTTTCGCCGTATTCCCCTTGCGCTGTCGCCGCGAAGGCGCGTACGAAAGCTTGGTTGATCTTTTCGCCTTGCACTTTCTTGATGTCGCCCGACAAGTCGAATTGGCTTTCGATGAAACCCGCGGCTTCTTTGTCGTACTCTTCCAAATATTTTTTCAGCGATTGGAAAAATGCCCATCCTTCCGCTTGCTCGACCTTGGCTTCGTCAAGGGAGTTTTCCTTCACCGCTTGTTCGATTTTATACCCATAACCTTTCTCCGCGCCGGCCGCCAAATAAAAAGCCTTCATCAACGTTTTGTCGACGACTTGCTTTCCGAGGTTGTAAGCGAGATTATCTCCCTTCTCAACCGATTGCTTCATTTGGTCAAAACCGCCGTCGATCGCCTCCAGCAGCAAGGTGCCGTAAGCTTTGTCGCGTTTTTCAACCATACCTTTCAGAATGCCGTCGTAAACTTCGCGAGCTTCGGCCAGCTCTTTAGCTGCAACCGTCTGGTCGCTGAACTTCTCATTAGCTTCTTTGAAATCGTGGCGCATCATAAGAAATGCGGTTTTTTGCAAAAGCTTATCATAGAGCTGAGCGACAACGCTGGCAGAAAACGATCCTTCTTCTCCAGCTTTCAATGCCGCTTCCAATTGCTCGTCCGTTTGGCTTTCAGATTCGTCGTCCATGGATTTTACAACAGATTTGACGCTGTCCGTATATAGTTTATGAGACTGAGCCCAATCGATCTTCCCGGCTTCCGCACCCTTCTTCATGCCGTCGACGAGTGCTTTCGCCGCTTCCGTGAAGCCGGTCGTCCCTGTTGCTTCGTTCGATGAGTTTTCCGTATTGTTCGTTGTGTTCTGTTCGTTTCCGCTCTCCTGCTTCGTTTCCGTTGTGTTGGAAGAGTTCGCTGGCTGCTCGCTTTGCTCTTTGTTCTGCCCGCACCCCGCCAATAAAATCGATCCGATTAGAAGTGTTCCTACAGCCATGCTTACTGCTTTCATTGTCTAAATATCCCCTCTCCATCGTGAAAAAACTGTCTCTCAATAACTGTAAATGAAATTCATTATCAATAATGATGACCGAAACCTATTGTAATCGCGTTGAGAAGCATTGTCAATACGATTTTTAGGCAATATCTTCACAATCTTGTCCGTCTCGAAGCCTTACGGTATCCAATCGGGCTGATGCCCTCCGCTTGCCCGAACGCCCGGCTTAGCTGGCTCTGATCCTCATAGCCGATGCTTTCGGCTATTTGTTTGACGGTCAAGTCGGTATTCAGCAGCATTTCTTTGGCCGCTTCAAGTCTCGTTCGGCGAACATATTCCATCGGCGATATGCCTAACGTCTCCGCAAATAAGTAGCTCAAATGACTTGCGCTGACATGGACATGCTCCCCCAGCTCTTGCAAACGCAAACGTTGGCCGAGATGACGACGAACATAATCGCACACCTTCATGACCCGATGATCGAATCGCAGCGGCTCGTTCGGAAGCCGGTCTCTTAGCTGCGTCAGCCACATCTGCAACCATTGATGAAGCAGTCCCTGCAAGCCCAAATAATGAATCGAAACGTCCGTGTGCAGCACATAAGCGTGCTCGGATGAATCGGGCTTGGCGGAATGCGCGGAAACAAGGGCGCCGAAATGGTCAAACGAAACGACAAGCGACTTCCAAGATGCCGTCCAATGCTCCAGCTCGGCAGACGGCTCTAGGTGCGCCAAAGCAGGCAGCCCGTACAAGGTGACCAAATCGATATTGCCGATTTTCATATGCGCGCACATGGACAAATAATGAATCGTTTCGCTGCTGTCTCTTGGGATGAGGCTAAACGACTTATTCGGCGGGCACATGATCAGATCACCCGGAACAGCGTGCAGTTCATGTCCGTCGATCACGACATGCAGCGTACCTTCCAGAACTAACCAAACGAGCGTATAGGGAATGCGCATGCCGTCGATGGCGTAATCCGCTGTTTTGTGCATGTTGCGGATCCAGCGAGCGCGCAATTGCAAGTAATCTACGTCAAACGATTCGTTCAGGATAAACAATGTCCCATCTCCGTTTCTTCAAGGTCCTTTCCATGATGCCGTAAGAAATGTCAAATAAACCGGAATCGCTGCCATGGGAGGATGCGTCATCTCCATGATACGATGTGGTCGTACGATTAGACCATACCGGAAGTACAATTATCTCGGAAGGAGCTTTTCCATGGAGAAACCGAATATCCTATATATTTTAACTGATGACCTAGGTTATGGCGACTTGAGCTGTTATGGCGCATCCCGTTTCCAGACGCCCCATCTCGACCGGTTGGCTGCCGAAGGACGAATGTTTACGGACGCACACGCGCCATCCGCCGTCTGCACCCCTTCCCGCTACGGGATAATGACCGGAAGATATTGCTGGCGTGGGGAATTGAAGAAAGGCGTGCTGCACGGGCACGATGCGCCATTGATCGAACCGGACAGGCTGACCGTCCCTGCATACTTGCGGCAGCACGGCTACGCGACTGCCTGCATCGGGAAGTGGCACCTCGGCTTAGGCTGGGCCGATTCCGGAAACGCCTCGTGGAGCGCGGACTACAGCCGGCCGATTCAAGGAGGTCCTTGCGATGCCGGATTCGATTATTACTTCGGCATTTCCGCTTCGCTCGATATGCCGCCTTATTGTTTTATCGAAAACGACAGGACCGTAGGAATCCCCAGCCAGCTGAAAGATCCTCTCGACTTCAGTCAGAGCGGACGCGGCGGTCTCATGTTGCCTGGGTGGAAAGACGAGGACGTGAATCCGACGTTGACCCGTAAAGCGCTGGAGTTCATCCGCCACCATTGCGCTCACGATGACGTGAGCGATCGGAGAATGCCGTTCTTTCTATATTTGCCGTTGACCGGACCCCATACGCCATGGTCCCCGAGCGATTCGTTCCTCGGGAGAAGCGGCATCGGTCCGCGGGCGGACTTGATTATTGAAATCGACGATACGGTCGGTCAACTGATGCGCCTGCTGGAGGAACAAGGGCAGCGTGACAATACCTTGATTGTGTTCACGAGCGACAACGGCCCGGACCCGTATAAGGAAGAGATTACCGTGCACGGCCATGAACCTGCCGGTCAGCTGCGCGGCCAGAAGGCGGACATCTGGGAAGGCGGGCATCGCGTGCCGTTTATCGCAAGCTGGCCGAAGCGGATCCCGCAAGGCACCGTAAGCGATGCGCTGATCTGCCTGACGGATTTACTGGCAACCTGTTCGGCGATCGTTCAATCCGAGCTTCCCGCGAATGCCGGCGAGGATAGCTTTAATCTGCTGCCGGAGCTATTAGGGCAGCAGATTGAGCGCCCTGTGCGGGAATCGGTCATTTTGCATTCGTACGAAGGCATGTTCGCCTTCCGCAAAGGCGACTGGAAATATATTCGCGGCGCAGGCGGCGGCGGTTTCCATCTGAACGGCAGGGAAATCATCGGCATCCCGCATTCGCCGTCGCGCGACGTGCTACCTGGCGATCCGGCGGAACAGCTGTATCATCTCGGACGGGACGTTCGCGAGAACGACAACGTATATGTTGAAGACTCGGCGCTGTTGTTGAGGCTGAGCCAGGAGCTGGACAAGCTCATCGAAGCCGGCCGAACTCGTTCGTAGGTTGACTATCTAGGATCGAGGATTGTGATAAGCAATTGATTTGTTCGTGCGATGACGCTCAAGAGTTTGAACAAGCAAATGAAAGAAGACCCTGATTGCCTATAGCGACAAGGGCCTTCTTTCACTTCATTTGCTCTATTGGAGATGATTCAAGGCGTCTACAAACGCAAGTAACGCCTGTTCCTCGGACGATTTTGCTTGCAGCGAGTGCTGCAACGGTACATATAAAAATCGGGCCCTTAGTAGTTCCGGGCGGCCATCTCGGTTAAATGTTTGAACTGAAATCCTTGCTTCCTAGCATCGTCAATAATTTGACCTAGCGCTTCCGTATTGTCCTTGGATACCGAATGCAGCAAAATAACGGCCCCGGGGTGAAGCTGACTCATGACGCTCCGATAGGCAAAGTCGCGTCCGCGTTGCTTTTGCGGCTCCCAATCCCGGTACGCAACCGACCAGAATACATGGGTATAGCCTAACTGCCGGCTGACTGCAAGCGTTCGGTCGCTGAATATGCCCCGCGGGGGGCGAAGGAACGGCATTTCCTTTTGCCCTGTCAGCTTAGCGACTTCCACCTTGACTTTATCCAGTTCGTTCTGAATCGCGTCGCTCGATACTTGGGTCATATCCGGGTGAGTCCAGGAATGATTGCCGATAAGATGGCCTTCCCCCCACATTCTTTTGATCAGCTCGGGCTGGTCTTTAATGTAGTGGCCGGTAACGAAGAAAATAGCCGGCACCTGCTTCGACTTGAGCACATCCAAAATCTTGGCGGTATACCCGTTCTCATACCCGTTGTCGAAGGTCAAATAAAGCTCCTTCTGATTCGTATCGCCTAGGAAAATCGCGTCATGCTTCTTGACGATATTTTGAAATCCTTCTTCCGCGATGGACGGAAGCTTACCGTTCTGGCTCTTCTTAAACCCGAAGTGATAAGCTCCCCCCGTCCCCGCGGCAAATGCGATTGAAGCCGTTCCCGCTAGGATGACGGCGACCAAGAAGGCTAACCCAACTGCATACCGTTTCAAGCCATTCACTCCTTTATGCTTACGCTATGGAGTAATATTCCATCGAAGGAACAGAAATATGTATCGTTCTGTTCATATATTCAAGTCCGCCGCAAAATCCGTGAATGGTTTCGACCTCTCATTTGGAACTGAATCGGGAAATACGGAAAATGTGGAAATGTTGTCGTGACTATGTAGCTACCGAATTGTCGATTCATGAAACCACGTGCGGACGCAGCTTCGACACGAAAAGTGGCTTTTTTGCTCAACGATTGGACGCTTCGAGGAATGTAGCGGTACCCAAAGAGTATGCGCGAGCGAATATCTGGGAAATTTGATAAGATGGCTTGCTTCATTTGATTCAACCTCGGGTATAACAAAGCTTCGATTCGAATAAAAAACCGGCTGCGATCAAGAGCAACCGGTTTATATTTAGTTAACATCGTTAATAACTTATCACATTAATCTAAAAATATTGCTGTCGTTTTCCGCCGTTTTTTGCGCTTCCCCGGGAAATGATCGAAATAACCGGCTTCATTTCCCAATCCGGTTGAACATTACCCGAATGTGATCTTCAGGTCAACAATTTCCGACCGGCTTGCAAGACGGATTGGCGGGCCCCAAGTTCCATAACCCGAAGACACCGCAACATGCATCTTGTCCTTGCGCATATAACCCCAATCCAGCTCGAATAACCTTTTCGTGATCCAATGGTTAGGAGCAATTTGACCTCGATGGGTGTGCCCGCAGAGCAGGACATCCACGCCGGCCGCGGCCGCAAGATGAAACCCGTAAGGCTGATGATCCATCATAATCACCGGTCGGGACATATCGAGCCCATGGATTAGCGAAGCAACGCTCATCCGTCCTTCGGGACTTGCCGATTCCGCCGTCCGGTCTTTTCTTCCGGCGACATAATAACGATCCCCGATCGCAACGGTTTCATCCTGCAGCACCCGGATGCCGATCCGCTGCATCACCTCGACATATTGTGGAATAGAGCCGCCGTAATATTCGTGATTGCCGAGAACGGCGTATACTCCGTCGCGTGCTTTCAGTTCCTGCAGCGCATCGCTCATGCGGTTGCGCAGGAAAGGCTCGATGCTGTCGTCGAGCACATCCCCCGGAAGCAGAACAACATCAGGCTTCATCGCATTAATTCGCTTAACCAATCGTTTCAAATGACGATTGCCGACAATATTGCCGAGATGCAAGTCGGAGGCTACAGCCACCCGAAGCTCCTTCATCCCCCCTGCCTGCTTATCAACATGGAACACATGCTGCCGAATGACCGTACTCCAAGCATTTCGCGATCCCCACAGCATGAGCGATGCAAGCAGCCCGAGCGTAATCCCGCCTGCGATCGATACATAGGAACCGGTATCCATATCACCAAGCGCAAGAATGAAATAAACCAAGTCGTCGATCGGCAGCAAAATAACGGCGAATTCCATCAGCGCGAAATAGTAGGAGCCGACGACTTTTAATAGTCTTGCGAACGGCCGTAGCGGTTTCGGCCAACGAATGATTCCGATGGCGTAAGAAAAAACGATAACGGCGAATACCGGCCAGAACCATACCGGCTGAAATCGAGGCCACCATGCCTCGGCAAGCATGACGACATGCAGGCCGATGTAATAATTCAAGAGCGAGACGACAACTACCATTATCAATATCGATACGATCATTTGTAGCGCTCTCATTCGATTGTTCCCCTATCTTGTTGCAAAGATAGGATTAGTATAAAGTCAGGTTATGCCATGCGCAAATGAACATATTATGAATTAACGAAATGCCGTTTATCCCCCTTGCTTCCCTTGTTCCGCCCGTTCCCGCAATCTTCGCTGTTCTTGCCGCGGGTATTCGTCGCCAAAGTTGTAGCGCTCCATAAAGTCGACGATTTGGTCCCACTCGTCTGCGGCTTCGGCGTACCGTTGCTCACGTTCGAGCAAAAAAGCTCTGCTGAACCGGCCGTCAATCAGCTGTGGGTCAAGCTCGGCGGATTTCGCCCATGCTTTCAGCGCTTCTTCAACATATCCAAGTCGGGAGTGAATCTCCCCTTCGTAATAATTAATCATAGCGTTGTCCGGGAACAGCTTGATTCCGGCTTCGACTACTTTTTTCGCTTCGGACAGCTGGTGCATATTGAGGTAACATTGGATCAGGAAGCAATACAAACTTGGATCGTCCGGCGATTCGCTCAGCCGTTGTTTGTAGTCGTTTATCGAAATATGATTTTCAGAAAGCTGGTTGCGAACTTTAATCAATTGAGCTTGAAGCTTACCGCTTATCCAAGCGAATTCCGGTTGATCGGAAAGCGCGTTTATCCCATTTTTGTAACATTCCGCCGCATCGCGCAGAAGTTTATTCGCCTTCATCTCCAGGAGGTATCCATAAGAAAAAAGATATTCCGGGTGGTTCGGTTTGTCTGCCAAATCATCTTGATATAAACGAGTTGCTTCGACCCATAGTGCTTCATCATATATATTTTCGATTTGTTCCTGTAGGTTAAACTTTTCATCCCGCTCCCATTTCAAGTGAAACTCATCCTTTGACATGACTTTACGCTCCCATCGCTCGTTTTTGAATTCGTGAATCTCTTATTTCACCGAACAGCTTCCCTTCAGGAGAAGGAATCCCTTCCAGCTCCAGCAGCAGCTTCGCAGCAACTTGTTCGGCCAACCGCTTGTGAATGCCGCTCCAGACGTCCGGCGTATTCCGAATCAGCTCATCTTTTAGACCGAATAGCACTTGTTCCTGCTTCATGCCGATCCCCCTCCATCCATTCGCTTAATCGGGACAAGCTTTGACGGTATTTCCATCGTACGGTTCCGGCCGGAATGCCCATCATTTCGCTAATTTCCCGGTGCTTGAGCCCCCCGACAAGATGCATAACGACGATTTGCCGTTCCGTCTCGTCCAGCCGCCATAACGCCTCGGTAAGCTCCATGCGCTGTAGTATCACCGATTCCGAGGTCGCACCGCATTCCTGCCATTCTTCTTCGACGTATAAAGTTTTTTCGCGTCGCAATGCATCGTAAGACAGATTCCGCGCGATGGACAGTACCCACGCTTTGGGATGAGTTCCCGATTGATAGGTGCCCGCTTTCTCATATACCCGAAGAAATGTTTCTTGCAGTACGTCTTCGGCAGCCGGCGCGCTTCGTACGATGGACAGCGCCAAGGAATATACCATATAGCGCAGCTCCTCGTAGACGATTTTGAGCGCTGCGGTATTGCCGTTTGCAACGCCTCGCAAAGCTTCATCCAGATTCATTGGCCACCTCCTTCGTACATATAACGGGATGCCGGTTCGTTTTGTTGGCGATGCGATCCCTATTTTTATGAAAAGTATCATATACGATCGTTCGTGACTACACCAGCTCATTAATAATTTTAATTAATTACATTAAATATAAATGACATAAATCTATGACGGCAAAAAGACTGCCTTCCGGCAGTCTTCATGTGGTTTTCTTAGAGTTGAATCGTTGAACCAACGCTAGCACGGCTAGCCTCCCAATCGAATTGGACGAAAAGCTCCTTTATTGCTTTATCGGCCAAAGATCGGTACGCGAGCTGGGCTTCCTGCGGCGCGAAGCTTCGGATCAGTCCGCTTAATGGGATTTTCCCCGCATTCAGCCACTCCATTGCGATGCTTAAATTCCCCATAATGCTATGAGGTCGGAAATCCGTCGCATGGACCGGGAGTTCCCATTCCCAGCCGCTTCGCAAATGTACATACCCATGAAAGATCTCATGTACAAGCTCGTGCGCCGAAAGCTCGGTATACTGTCTCCACGGGGCGCCGATCAGGACAACCTCCCCGCCTTTCCGAACGATCCTGCAAGCCTCCAGCACGGCTGCTTCGTGGCCCGAACAATCCATGGCTAGAGCGAAGCTGCCGCAATATTCGGAAGGAATGGCATGAGCCGATTCGCAAACCGAAGCAATGCCGGATTGCAACAGCAGCTCCCGGCGGTCAAGAACCGGATCGCATACGGTCACCCGGTAGCCGGACTGCTGGAATAGGTGAGCGGCCAAATAACCGACCGGACCGGCACCCGTCACCAGCACGCGATCGCCTGGGCGGGCCGCGGTCGTCATCAAAGTCGTCATGCTGACGCCCATAAGTCTAGCGATTGCGGCAGCTTTCGGATCTAACCCCGAAGGCAGCGGCACAACCCCTGAGCGGGAAATTTTATGATATCGCTGGTGATTACCCATCAAGAAGACATAATCGCCCGGCCGTACGTCGCGAACGCCTTCTCCTACTTCATTCACTCGCATAACTGTTGCATAACCCGGATATTTCGGAAACGGCTCCTCCCCGAAAAAACATGCGGCCAATTCCGTGCCGGGACTGATGAGGGAAACGACGGCCTCACCCGTAATTTCGTCGGACACGGCTCCTCCGGAATACGCCACCTCCACATATTCCGCTTGACCGTAACCGCTGACAATAACCGCTGAATTCACCTTTGTCACTTCGTTTCCTCCCTACTTGCCGCCCATAACACGCCTCTGCGAAGAATCGTTTTCGCTTCTGAAGGTGAGTATGCAGCAGCGCTATGCCCTAGCAGCGATTGGAATACTCTTGCCGCACCGTAATGGTGCAACCAGACTAGAGGTTCTTCCTCGCCCGTCACCTTCGAATGTGCGGTGCAGAGAATGTCCACGGCCGCGTCGCCTTCTTGGTCAAAATACAATTCGTCCCGAATGGTAAACGGTTCGATGCCTGCTACAATGGGTTGCGCCGATGCGATCGGACGCACTTCAAAATCCCCGTAATCATCATGTCCGCTCGTTCCATGATGATTCCATACGCGCGGCACGATTTTGCGGAATTCGGGCCAGTCGGATGCGCCGGCTTCGGGAAGCGAATAATGGAAGCTTCCATTCGCAAAATGCAAAACGGCCAAACCGCCGCCGCCCTGCAAGTATCGCAGCAGGTTATTCTTAGACGGCTCCGATAACCCGCGCGGATCAAGCCAGTTGCAATAGTTGAGGACAATCGCATCAAATTGCGTTAAGTCCAATTCGGCCATACCGTCGGCTTGCAGCAGCACTTCCACGGTCACACGTGCATCGGCTTGGAGCGCCTCGACAATTTCCGGAGTCGTCTCTTCCCAGTTATGCCATTTGTGATGTTCATTGCCTGACAATAATAGAATTTGGACTTGTTCCGGCAATTCCTTCGAGCGTTCCTTCCCTCGGATACCGGCAAGCGCCTGCTCCAACTCCGAATCGGAGTAAAAACGGGAACGTACCCCTCCTTCGGGAACCTCCAACCCCGCCGTCCAGACGATGGCATTCAGCAGCAGGCGGCGATAATCCTCCTCCTTCCACAACCGGTACGCATGGCCAAGCGTTGTGCCGAAGGCTCTGCCGCCATCCTCCCGTTCGACCGCCCAAGCCACTACATTCGCCATCATATCGCCTTGATCGGCAAACTCCGGAATACGGCCGATAGGCGTAACGCGCGGATCCTGCTCACGAAACCGAAGGCGGTAATAGATCTCATCATCCAAAGCTAGCTCTTGCGATACCCCCTGAACAATCGGGTGACTAAGCGTGCTGAGCTGGAATCGCTTGCCGTAGTCGATCCGCGAGTACCAATTTCGCTCTCCTGCTTCATCCTCCCATTCGAAATAAGCGCCGGCCCATTCCAAAACGCACCTGCCTTCCGCCCGAGTGACAAACGTCGAGAAATGGATCAGCATCAACCCGCAGCCGCGGTTTATCCATTGCTCCATCTTGTTCATTCGATCAGACGTGACAAAAGGCACGTCGCGATACAAATCGCCATCCCGACCATCCGTATAGACGACGATCAAATCGGCCGTTTCAAGCGTTCTTTCATCCTCGGGCCATCCCCCGGCATGGTACTCCACGACAACTTGATCGCCGACGTTCGAATGCTCCAGCGCAACCTTGAATAATCGGGCTGTTTGTTCGTATTCGTGGTAATCGGCGCCATGACTCGGTTCACCCGCCAAGATGACAATTTTTTTGCTTGGCATGCGTCATTCCCCTTCTACTCGCTTGTATCGTTTGCTACTATAAATTTATCGAAAAGCAATCCGTATCGAAATGTCCATAGCTTCCGGTTTCATATCCAGGAGTCCAGAAAGGAATCGATGCCTCATGTATTACCGGGAATCGAGCTTGACCGACGATGTTGTTCGACTTGATTTATTGGATGTGGGCAAAGGTCGGACAGCCGACTATTTCTTTCATACGAAAACCGTCCCGTTCGCTATCGTCACGCAAGCGACGTCAGGCCGGTACGAGGTCGATACGCCTTCGGGAACCGTCACCATCCGGCAAGGCGAAGCTTTTCTTTCCCGGGCGGGAACGCCTCTCACCTTTCACCACTATCCGTCGGAAGAAACAAAGCAGCCCATGTCGTTCCGTTATGTACATTGTCAATTTTCATTATTCGAAACGATCGATTTGTTATCCTTATATGAGATTCCCCAACGGTTCAGTACGGTTATTGGGGAACAAATCGGACAATGGATCGAAGCTTTGCGGGAGTTGGACCGCAGTCCGTCATCGGCAGATCCGATCCGCCGCATCGTCCTGCGCAAAGAAATCGGTTACCGGATCTTAAACGCCATTTTGGCGGAATCAACGCCGCGGCCTGAAATGGCCCTGCTCCTCTCGACCTCTCATGAACTTAAGCGGCTTCTTGCCTACGTACACCAGCATATGAACGATCCGATCACGATCGAAGCATTAACGCAAGAGCTGCAAATGTCGCGCTCACGCTTGTTTTTATTTTTCCGGCAAGCATTCCGGCAGACGCCGTTAAACTATTTGAAGGCTGTTCGATTGAATGAGGCGTTTCGCATCTTGAGCATGAGTGATTCATCGATTCATTCTGTCGCCGAGCAAGTCGGTTTTTCGAATCCTTATCATTTCAGCCGGGAGTTCAAGCGCAAATACGGCATTTCACCATCGGAATTCCGCAAATCCCAAAAACGCTGGACAATTGAGTTTACATAATATTTATTATGTGAATATACCAACTTGACTTTATTTCTAAGATGTAAGAAAGTTAAACTGGACTTCATTCAAGGAGGATTATCATGGTACCGAAGTGGTTTGAAGAAGCAAAGCTGGGCATTTTTATTCATTGGGGCGTTTATGCAGTTAACGGGATCGCCGAGTCCTGGTCGTTCTATCACGACCGAATCTCTCACGAAGACTATATGAAACAGCTGGACGGCTTCACCGCGAAAAATTTCGACGCGGACAAGTGGGCGGACTTGTTCGAGAAAGCCGGGGCAAAATACGCCGTCCTTACGACGAAGCATCATGACGGGGTTGCTTTGTGGGATACGAAATATTCCGACTTGAACGTCGTGAAGAAGTCGCCTGCGGGACGCGACCTGATCAAAGAATATGCCGATGCTGTAACCAAAAAAGGAATCAAGCTGGGTATGTACTACTCCTTGATCGACTGGTCGCACCCGGATTACGCAAGCGTATTCGAAGGCGGCAAAGTGCCGGAAGACTTGAGCCAAGTCAATCGTTATTCGAACCCGGCGGACGGCGTTCAGGATGAAGCCAAGTGGCAGCGGTTCCTCGAGTTCAACAACAATCAATTAGGCGAGCTGCTGTCGAACTACGGCAAGGTCGACCTCCTGTGGTTTGACGGCGACTGGGAAAGAAGCGCCGAACAATGGAATTTGCCGGAGTTCAAGCATTACCTCCAATCGTTTAACCCGGAGATCATTATCAACTCTCGCCTGCAAGGCCATGGCGACTACAAAACGCCGGAGCAAGGCATTCCGATCACAAGACCGGAAGGTCCGTGGGAGTTCTGCACGACGATCAACAGATCTTGGGGTTATCAGCCTAAAGACGACAAATATAAGACTTTAAAACAAATCATCCGCATGTTCTGCGATTGCATTACGATGGGCGGTAACATGCTGCTCGATATCGGGCCGATGGAAGACGGCACGGTCGACAAGCGGCAGGAAGATATTTTGCTCGGGCTCGGAGACTGGATTCGCACGCACGAAGAAGCGATTTTCAAAACGACCGAAGGCATTCTTCCGCGTTATTTCCTAGGCGGCAGCACGGTATCCCAAGACAAGAAAACGTTGTATCTCTTCGTGTACGACGATCCTAAGGAAAGCATCTGCCTGAAAGGACTGTCGAATAAGATTAACCGTATTACGGTGCTCCACTCTGGCAAAGAGCTGACCCACGAAATTCATGGCGGGGTGCCTTGGTTCAACATTCCGGGAACGACCTGGATCTACATGAAGCCGGAAGACGCGCATGAGCATGTAACCGTACTGAAACTTGAGCTCGAAGGCGAGCTGGATATGTACGGCGGTTCCGGTGCCGTCGTCACGCACAATTAATCGCGAAAATACACGAAAGAAAAGACCCGCCGATCAGGCGGGTCTTCCTTCTTCCTTCTTCCTTCTTCCCTCTTCCTTCTTAATTCGCCTCGCTCGTATCTCACGGCCCGTATTTAATGACCATCTTCGAAACCTGCTTCTCCCACGAATCCGAACCCGACAATTCCACCTTCAAATATTGCGTCCCGGCCGGCAATGCGGATTGCGCGGTGTACGTTTTACGGTACCACTGGCTGCCCGTATATACACCCGGCGTGCTGACATGAACGATCGGCGTCCAGTTGACATTGTCGCTGGATGCGTAGAACGCGACCCCGTCCCATATGCTGAAATGATATAGCGTCGCCGTGAAATTTTTGATGTTCGGCAAATTGTATACGAAGCTTTCGGTCGTGCCATTTGTCCGTTTGACGCGGGAGCTGTCATTGTTGAAATACAAGAAGGCGTTAGAGGAATCGAACGTCAGGTTGTTAGTGTGTGAAACCGTATTGTTCCAATTGTTCAGATCATCTGTGAGCGTTTGCCCTATCGGGTCCGGCGCGGAGCCGTTTTCGCCGACGTAGGTAACGACGCTTTTTGGAGCGATGGTCGTACTGAATTTGCCCCCGGACAACGGAATGTTCGGGCCTTGACCAAGGCTTAGGCTGCTGTTCGTAATATACGGCGTTAATTTGCCTGCCGTAAACCCGCTCGGCACAAAATTAAGCTCCACCGTGCTGTCGTTGTCGTTGATCGCCACGATCGTAAATTTGCCGGTCGCAGGATCTTTGTATGCCGAAGTATAAACGCCGGACTGCGGGCTTGTCGTTGCTCCGATACGAACATATCCCGGTTTGATATATTTGCTGAAGTTGCCGAAAGAATAATAACGTTTCGTCAATTGGTACGTATTCGTATCCTTATAAACGTTGATGAGACCTTCGTCATTGTTGCCCGGAATCGCCCCGGTCCAATACATCCACGCGTTGACGCCCGCCCGGGTCATAAATTCATGGATCTGCTTGGCAAACTTTAAGCCGGAATTGATTCCCGGATCATAGGAATCGACTTTGGACACTTCGGTCATCCATACCTTTTTGCCTATGGACTGCGCCGTGGCGAAAGGATTCGTCGGCAGCTCCGTGTTAATGACGGGCACCGGGTAGTTGTGTCCTCCGACAATGTCGATCCTTTCGGCGGAAGCCGGATTGTTGAGAGCGTCCTTCACCAGATCCTCTGACCACCAGGAAACCTCGCCGGCAACGACTTTCGTGTCTTGAACGCCTTGATTGATCATTTCTTGCTTCAAATAATCTTTGAGGAACATTTCGATATGGGTTGAATTCCATTCGCTGGAATTCCAAGAGAGGAACGTCATGGAGTTCGGTTCGTTGGCGATGGATACGGCGTACAAATCAATGCCGAATTGTTGATCGTATTCCTTGATGAACTTGGACATGAGCGTAGCGTAATCGCCGTAATTTTCGGACTTGAGGTATCCGCCGTTCGTGGTGGAGTTGTTCGTTTTCATCCAGGCGGGAGGGCTCCAGGTGGTAGCCATGATTTTATCGACCCCTCTGGCCTTCGCTTGCTGCATAACCCAGATTTGGTCAGGTCTTGCATTGAAGTTATAAACGCCGGGCGATGGGTTGAATTGAGGGAATATTTCGCCACGGAATATCGATATTCCGATTCCGTTCTCTTGCGTGAACAATAGGTCCATAATTTGGCTTCTTACCGGTTCGGCCAAATCATAAATCGCATCCGACCATCCTGCCTGCGAAACTCCGAATCCGTCGATTTGTTGCTTGACGTCATTCCAGTTCACGGTTACATCCGATGCGGCACTTGCCGTAAGCGGTGCTGCAATTAGCGTCGTGAGCAGGACGCTCGCTGCGACACCTATACTCGCCAGCTTTTTGAACACGTTCCGAAACATACAAAACCACCTTCCACAGGATAATGTTACTTTTGCATGTATTTCGTATTGATCTCAAAGCCATCCCTTTTCATTTTCTTGTGTCGGCGAAATCTTCTCAGAGGTTGTTTTGTCGTGCATTTCTTCTCTGCAAAACGGCTCAATAGGATGAGCATCTTGTACGGATGAAGCGACTAAAGCTCTGTCCACATCACTCCCTTCTACTGATGAAGCCATCGCGATCGACTGTATCTACTTCGATAATGGTGAGCCGACAAGTCATCCCGAGCCAAAACAGCCGCAGAATAATAAAATGACTCAGAGTCACCATTCAGGCAGATTGTAATTGGAAATCGTTTGAGTGTCCATGGACAGATCATCGAAAATAATGGCTTTTGTTGTTTTTATGTGGATTGTGTAGGCTATACTCCTTTTTTGATTTTTGTGCTTATATGGATAAAATATCGCTTGTAATACAACAAAAGCCCCGTTTGCACGGAGCTTTTTACAGAAACTTGTCATTTCGCCTTCATTGCATTGGCCAACGAGACTAGCTTATTCATCGTATTCCAGTTGCGCGTCGTTGCCGGGGTTTTCAGCTTCTGCAACTGATTGGAAAGCTTAGAGTCCAATATGCTTTGGCGGTATAGCAAGTAAATTGTCGTACCGTCGATGACAAACTCATCGATTTCGTGTTCGCCTTGAGGCAGTCGATCGACATCTTCTTTGGGAAGATTGTCCGTCGTCAGCGTAAAATAAATACTTTCGCCTTCGGATATAGAATCCGGTGAATAAGGGCAATTACCGACGATATTTTCCAACTGATCGGCCGTCCGCAAAATCACGGAAACCGACATGCCGTGAGCGGTTTTGATTTCTTGCTCGATCCGCTCGCGAATCGTTTCCGGTTCGTCCGGCGATACGAATAATATATTGCCGCTTTGAATATACGTTTGCACCTGGCCGAAGCCCAAGCTCTCAAATGTCATCTTGAGATCGGCCATTTTGAGCTTTTTATTGCCGCCGACATTGATTCCTCGCAATAAAGCGATATATACGGTCATACTGCTCCTCGATTCTGTTTTCTGCCATTATATCACTTTCGCGCTTATTTAGAGAATCAATCGATTACGAGACCGAAGCTTGAAAAATCATCACTTCATAGGTTGCCGGAATAAGGCCGTCCACGCCGAATCTTTCCTCGTAAGCTTGAAACATCCGATGAAATAATCTTCTGCCGCTCAAACCGGGACGCAAAAAAGCTTCCGAGACGCCGGCGCCGACCGATTTGACGGATTTGAGAAAGTCTCGTACCGAAGGGAATTTCTCCGAATAGCGATGTGTGTATTGCCGTATATTCGAAAAACCAGCGTCGGCTATACTAGCATGCCATTCCTCCGGCGAGAGGAACGATAAACCGTGCCGCTGCGATGGTTGGCCTAGCGATCGATAGGCCTCATCAAAAGCGCTGTGCAGCTCGCAGAACGTACCCGGACCGAAAGTTGTAAAAACAAGCCTGCCTTCCGAACTGAGCATACGCCGGAGCTCCAATAGCGTTGCTTTCGGCTGGGTTAGCCATTGGAAACAAGCGTTGGAAACGATCAACTCATATGCCTCGGATGGAGTTGCAGCAGCCCAAGCTTCGATATCGGCCAGGATGAAATGCGTACGCTCCGAATCGGTGCGACGAGGGTGCCTTCCCGGTATTGCCGCTTCATGTTCCAGGATGCCGCTAGCTTCCACGTCAACGCCAACTGCCCTGCTGTGAACAATGCGCTGTCGCGCGGCATCTAGCATAGCAGGCGCAATATCAAGCGCCGTCAATTCTGCGGGCAGCGGATACCGCTCCAGCAGAAGCTTCGTGAGATATCCCGTACCGCAGCCAATTTCGAGTATCGAGCGGGCAGGCGCGGCTCTATCCGTACATGCGATATGACGGACCAGCTCATGAGCCATCTCCTTCTGTACCGATGCATGCCGGTCGTACGTACCGTTTGCGCTGCGGTCAAATTGACGACGGATCGCGCCTTGCAGATTGGCCATCCCGCCACCTCCTTATCGCGTCGGCAACCTGCCGTTCCTTACCCAGGAAGAGGACATGTCCGCTGCTATCGAAACGGATCAAATCAACGTGCTTGGCCTGTTCTCGAACTTCCTCCGCCGCTCCGATCGGACAAATGCGATCCTCCGCCCCGTGCAGCAGCAGGACAGGACAAGCAAGCTCCGGCAGCGCAGCGCGGAAGTCGCTTGTTTGCAGCAGTTGAAGTCCTGATTGCAGAGCGGACAATGACCATTCTGAGCCGGACGGAATGCGATTGGCAAATCCGCCGTTAGCCTCTTGAACCGTGAACATCATCTTGTGAAACTGATCCAAGGTGCTCTCACGTTTATTTTGCAAAGCTTTTTTCATTTGCCTTATGTAGCTGACAGGCCAACCTCGATCTTGTTCGGAGATTCCGCGGGAGAAACAAGCCGTTGAACCGATAAGGACCAAGCCCTGTGCCATCCCTTCTGCAGCGAGCTGCAAAGCGAGCAGTCCGCCGAGCGACCATCCGACGATGATGAGATCTCCTTGACCTCCTTTGGGATTGACCACGGAACGGCGGCATTCCATTGCCGCTTCCCGCGCGATCGCAACCATCTCATCCGGTGTGCCAGCTTTGCTGTAATCCGCCCGGAAATGCCGAAAATCAGGCATCATTCGCTGCACTTCGTCAAATACAGCAGGCGACATGCTCCAGCCGGTCAGCCACAATATGCCGTCGATCGGCATGGCGCCTGCTGGCACGCTAAGTTGCCCGCATTCACAATCCATTTGGCTTCTGTCACGCGCTGTCATTCGATCACCCCAAGCGCATACCCAACCTGCCGAATCCGCTCGAACGCTTCGTCGAGTTCCATATCACAATGCGCCGCACATAACGAAAATCGAATTCGCGCCGTTCCTTCCGGAACGGTCGGCGGCCGGATAGCAACCGCTGCAATGCCCGCATTCTCCAGTTCGTCCGCGAAACGCAGGGCGGTTTCATTGTCGCCTACGATTACGGGCACGATCGGCGAGTCGCCCGATCCGACGCGGAATCCGGCTGACGCCAGCCGCTTGCGAAACCGTGCGCTCGCTGCAAGTAATCGTTCCCGCCGGCTCTGCTCCGACTGGACTAGCTCCAGCGCCTGGCGGACACCGGTGACGATGGATGGCGGCATGGCGGTCGAGTAAATGAACGGCCGCGCTTTGTTCGTCAGCCACCGGATCAACGTCGTACTCCCGCAAATATGGGCGCCATATAGGCCGAATGCTTTGCTGAACGTGCCCATCCGGATGTCGACATCGCGCTCGATGCCAAGCGCATGGCTAAGTCCTGCCCCGCGTTCGCCATAGACGCCTTCACTGTGCGCCTCGTCCACCAGGAGCATCGCATGACGCTCGGTTTTGATTCGGACCAGCTCCTCAAGCGGCGCGGCGTCTCCGTCCATCGAAAAAATCGCATCCGTCACGATGAGCTTCCTGCGGGCTTGCGCATATTTCGCTATAACGTGGCGCAAATGCTCGACGTCGCCGTGGCGGTAACGGACATGCTCCGCCCGGCTTAGCACGATGCCGTCGACGATGCTGGCATGGTTGAGCCGATCGCTGAACACGACATCGCCCCGCCCGACAAGCGAGGCAATCGCGCCGACATTCGCCATGTATCCGTTCGCGAATACAAGCGCAGCCTCGGTCTGCTGCCAGTCCGCAAGCTCCTTCTCCAGATGCCGGTACGGCATCCGATTGCCCGTGACGAGGCGGGATGCACCCGAGCCGCACGTTTCATCAAGCGATTCCCGCATCGCTTCGGCTATCGCCGGGTGCTGCGACAAACCGAGATAATCGTTGGATGATAGATTCAGCAGCATTTTGCCCTCTCGCATGAGATACCCTGGCTTGCCCTCTACCGCTCCGACGTCCCTCAGCTTACGCTCTCGCGATTCCCGAGCCATCACAGCCAGTTCCTCCTCCATCCAGTTCATGCCGCGTCTTCCCCTTTCCCAGCCGTTATCGCCTCAACGTCTACAATGCGCACAGCTCGATCTCAAAGCCCAAATCCTCGATCATTAGATGGTCGACGCTCACGTCCTGGCCCGCCGTAGTCAAATAATCGCCTACGAATAACGAATTTGCGGCATACAGCGACAATGGCTGCAGCGTGCGCAAATTGACTTCGCGACCGCCCGCTACGCGAATTTCCTTAGAAGGACAGATGAAGCGGAATAAGGCGAGTACCTTTAGCGCCTTCATGGCCGGTGTCCGACCGGCATTCTGAAGCGGAGTGCCTTCGATGGCGTTCAGAAAATTAATCGGAATGGAGTCGGCGTCCAGCTTCCGCAATGCGTAAGCCATTTCCACGATTTCCTCATGCGTTTCGCCCATGCCGATAATGACGCCGGAGCAAGGCGACATGCCCCGGCTCTTCACCTTCTCTACCGTCTCGACGCGCTGATCGTATGTATGAGTCGTTGTAATGGAAGGATAATTGGCTTTGCTCGTATTCAGGTTATGGTTGTAGCGGTGAACTCCGGCCTCGGCCAGCTTCTCCGCTTGCCCGTCCTTCAAAATGCCGAGACATGCGCAAATTTTGAGCGGCATCGTCTCGCGAATTTCTTTCACAGCTTCTACGACCTGTTCCAGCTCCTTGTCGGTAGGGCCTTTGCCGGAGGCGACGATGCAATAGGTGCCGGCCTTCCGGTTCATGGCTTCCCGCGCACCGGCTAGCAACGTGTCCTTGTCAAGCATCGTATATTTCTTGATCGGTGCGGTCGATACGATCGATTGGGAGCAATACCCGCAATCTTCCGGGCATAGCCCGCTTTTCGTATTGATGATCATGTTCAGTTTGACTTTTTTGCCATAATAATGCTTGCGAACCGTAAAAGCCGCCTGCATGATCGGCAATATTTGCTCGTCATCCGCTTCGATGACGGCAAGCCCTTCCTCTGCCGTGAGCAGATGCCCCTCCAGCACGCGCTGCGCCAATTGATTCCAGTCGATTACAGCCTTACCCGTTGTTCCATTCATTACGCTGCACATCCTCTCTTATGATCATTTCTCATTCCATCAATGCTGCCTTGACCGTGGATAAATCGAGGCAATTACGGGCGACCTCCGCCAATTGCTTCGCCCCCGGTTCGCCCGGCACAAAAGGAAATCGACCTAATATGCGCAATCCGCCATATCGTTCGATCATTTGCGCATTCGTGGCGATGCTCATATCATTACCGCCGAAGTCACGCTGATCGCCGCCATCGGTCAATCGGAACTTTTCGTCAGCCCCATCATTCAACACAACGCCTAACATGGTCACGCCCTTCGTACGCAGCATAGCCGCCGTCAGCAAAGTATGGTTGATCGTCCCTAAGCCGGAACGGGCAACGATCAGCACCGGCGCTCCCAATTCGGCAATCCAGTCGATCGCTAGCGCATCGTTCGTAAGCGGCACGGCAACGCCGCCGGCCCCTTCAACGAGCAATGCGTCATATCGCTCATAGAGCGGTTCGCCTGCTCGGCGCAGAGCCTCTTTCGTCAGCTGCACGCCTTCGGCTTCAGCCGCAAGCATCGGTGCGAGCGGCGCGCGAAACGAATACGGGGCTACGTTTTCCGGCAATTCGGCGATGCCGCTGTACCGGATCAATCGCTCCGCGTCGCTGCTGCCGCTGCCGATCACGGCGCCGGACTGCACCGGCTTCCAGACGCCGACGTTAAGCCCTTCCGTGCGAAGCGCCGCCGCAATGGCGCCGGTCACGACCGTTTTGCCGACTTCGGTGTCCGTCCCTGCGACGAATATCGCTCTACCTGCCATCCGAATGGCCCTCGCTCTCCGTTACGTCGATGATCGATTGAATCAGGATGTCCGTCATCGCATCAAGCTCCTCGATCGAACTGACCAACGGCGGAATGAAAACGACAACGTTCCCGAGCGGCCTTGTCAGCATGCCCAGCTCCCTTGCCCGAGAGCTGACTTGCACCCCGATTCGTTCCGCCCATTCGAACGGCTGCTTGGTCATCTTGCTCCGGACGAGCTCGATCCCGATCATCAGTCCTTGCTGACGAATGTCGCCGACAAACGGACGGTCGGACAGCGCAGCGAGCTTGCGCGACACATAATCGGCTTTCGCCTTGACCTCTTCAACGATGCGCCGCTCCTCCATCAGCCGCAAGCTTTCCAGAGCAACCGCACAGCCGAGCGGATTACCGGTATAGGAATGGCCGTGGAAAAATGTTTTTTGCTCCTCATAATCGCCGTAAAACGCATTATAGATTGCATCTGTCGTCAGTGTTGCCGCAACCGGTAAATAACCGCCCGTCAACCCTTTGCCGACGATCATAATATCCGGAGAAACGTTCTCCAGATCGCAAGAGAACATCGCGCCCGTACGTCCGAAACCGGTTGCGACTTCGTCTGCGATCAGCAGCACGTCATGCTCCCGGCAAATGGCAGCAATGGCGCTCAAACACCCGCGGGGCATAACCATCATGCCGCTTGCGCCTTGCACGATCGGTTCAACAATGAGGGCGGCGATTTCTCCATCGTGCCGCTTCAGCACATGGCGCAGCGCCGATAAAGTTTCTTCCACCGCGCCTGTTGCTCCGTCAGGATGCCGGTATGTATTCGGGTACGGGATCGAATGCGCCGGGAACAGTAATGGCCGGAACGTCTCGTGATACAACGGGATCGCACCTACGCTGACCGCGCCGATCGTATCGCCGTGATACGCTTCTTTCATTGTGATGAAGGAGGTTTTCCGGCGATTTCCGCGATGAATCTCGTATTGGTACGCCATCTTCAAGGCGATCTCTACCCCTGTTGCGCCCGCATCCGAATAAAATACTTTATTCAGCCCCTTCGGAGCAATTTCAGCCAGCTTCGCAGCAAGTTCAATCGCCGGAACGTTGCTCATGCCAAGCAGCGTCGAATGGGCCACCCGTTCCAGCTGCCGGATGATCGCTTGATTCAATTCCGGCACATTGTGGCCGTGTACATTCAGCCAAATGGAAGAAAATCCATCGTAATAAGCTTTCCCTTGCATATCGTATAGCTTGATGCCATCGCCTCGCTCGATAATGAGCGGGTCGGTACCGCAATAGTCTTTCATTTGCGTAAAAGGATGCCACACATGCGCGCGGTCCCACGCGGCTAATTGTTCATAGGTTAAGGAGGACAATCTGACAGCTCCTTTCAGAAACTTAATTGTTAACCTCGCTTTGTGATAATGGGTTAACAATTGCATTGTCATTGTAACAACGCCTTGGCGGATTGTAAAGACGAAAACGACAAACAAGCCCATAGATCGCATCTACGGGCTTGTAAACAATTCCTTTTCAGTATTTAGCTACCCGTGACTAGCCCCATTCCTCCAGCCCGGTCATGTCCTGACGTTCTTCCTCCGCGATGCTCTGGATCGTCTCCGCCGTGATGTCCATATACAGATAGCCTTCTTCCTCGCGTTTCTTGAGCGCTTTGAGCTTCATATATTTCGGGCTTGCTTCCCCCGCATCCTCGTCGTAAAAAAGCAAAATGCCGTCCGTCTTGCGCAGCAGCAGCTCGTCTCTCGCCGTAAGCTGCCAAACGCCTTGGTACGGCTGTTTACTGACGGCACCGTAATAATCGGCGTGCTTGATAATATCCCGGTAATATTCCTGCTTCTCTTCCTTCCAGTTCTCCTCCGGATTGAGGTAAGCCGTAATGATGGCCAGCTGCAGCCGCGGGTACCGCTTCTTCAGCTCGAACACGACTTCGCAAGCCCATAAGTCTACGCCGTATTGCCCTGACGTAATAACCCATTCCAGCCCATCCTCCACCAGCGGCGCGAGACGGTCTGCGATTGCTTTTTTGATATAGGCGATGCCTTTGTGCTTCTGATCGAAAATGCTTAATTCGTGCGCACGGTAACCCGTGACGAGAAGATTTTTCATCTTGATCTCCTATCGCATTCGGCTAAGGTTCTAGTCACAGTTTACCTTGACCAAGCGTTGCTTGGCAAAATGAAGTTTTGACCCGCAGATTTGCAATCCAATGCCGGTATCGGTAAACTATTGGATATTGTCATGTCCAAATGGAGGTTGTTATCGATGAGTCGCCGGAAATTGATCGACAGACTCAAATTGCGAAGCGTAGAACCGGTGCACGGCGAGCAGTTCAACAATTTGCTGCGTTATGTATTTCAAGTGACAAACCGCGATTTGCAAACGTTCGGCTGGGAAAATCGGGAGATCGCGCAATCCAAGCTGCCGGTGCTCCGGCATGCCGACGTACTCGGCTGGTTCGACGGAGACAAGCTGATCTCGCAGCTGGCCGTTTACCCTTTTAAAGTGAATATTTTCGGGCGCATTTACGAAATGGGCGGATTAACAGGCGTCGGTACATATCCGGAATACGCCAATCTAGGTTTAATGAACAAGCTGATGCTGCATGCGCTTAGCAACATGCGAGACCGGAAGCAATCGATCTCTTACCTGTACCCGTATTCGATTCCGTATTATCGGCGCAAAGGCTGGGAAATCATTTCCAACAAAATTTCGTTCGAAGTACAGGACACGCAGCTCCCGAAGCCTAAGATGGTCCCGGGCAACGTGGAACGCGTAACGATCGAGCATCCCGACATTAAGAAGGTGTACGAGAAGTTCGCGTTGACTCACCATGGCGCCATGCTTCGCAACGAGCTCGCTTGGGAGGAATACCTTCGTTGGGATTTGGACGATATGACGGTGGCCATTTATTACGACAATAAAGACGAGCCGACAGGCTACTTGCTTTATTGGGTCGCCGAAGAAATTTTCCACCTTAAAGAGCTTGTCTCGATCGACGAAGAAGCGCGCACCGGCTTATGGAATTTCATCAGCGCACACTTCTCCATGATCACGCGGGTCAAAGGAGACATCTATAAAGATGAGCCGCTCGCTTTCCTGTTGGAAGACGGCGATATCAAGGAAACGATCGCCCCGTATTTTATGGCTCGGATCGTTGACATCCGGCTGTTCATCGAGCAATATCCGTTCCAGAAGCAAGATCAGGAAAGTCGTCTCGTCTTCAAGCTGCACGACCCGATGCTGGAATGGAATCAAGGTACATTCACGCTGACCGTGGACCGTTCGGGCCAAGGGCGTTTGACCGAAGGCGGAGGCGGAATGCCTCCTTCGATTACGTTCGACATTCCGACGTTAACGACGATGCTGATGGGCTATAAGCGTCCGACCTACCTGTCGCAAATCGGCCGCATTCACGCCGATGACAATATCGTCAACCTGCTGGAAAATCTCATCATTCGCGAGAAACCCTATTTTTCCGATTATTTCTAAAAAGGTACCTTGTAAATAAAGAGCTGATCTCCGCAAGATGCGAGACCAGCTCTTATTTTTTCGCGCGTATCCATTTATTCCGGCAAAGATATTAAGAAATCGCGTACAAGGGAACGACTCGTTATAACGGAATTATCTTTTTCCTCTTCGGGATTCGATAGACCAGATCACGATACCTACTGCCGCGAGAGCAATGATCAGTGCCGTATTTCCGATCGCAGCCATGCTCGTCTTCGACGCAATAAGCTCGGAATACGCTTTATTATATTCTTTAATGGGATGTGCGTCAGTCGCCAACCCCTTATATACAACCGCTTTATTGCCCGCCTCGATCGTTGCTACGTTATTGGCATCGCCGGTCAATCCATCCTTGCCTTGAAGGAACAAGAGGACGTCCTTCCCCGCTTCCGGGAACTCGAATCCGATCCAACCATACATGCGGCCAATGTTCCGCTCAAGAACGAGTAGCTCCCCGGGACTGTCGCCTTTGATGACTTTTTTCGTTCGAATAATCACTTTGCGCCGGTCTTGTCCGTCCTCCTTCTCAACCACTGTACCCGTTATGATGGAGGTTGATTTCGAGATCATATCCTGCGGTGTGTAAATAGACAAATCCGCATACGCCTTCGGATGAAGTACTGTCATGCACAATACGAGCAGTCCGTATAAAGCGACGATCGCTTTTTTCATCACTTTGCAACTCCCGGTTCATTAAGCTCCTTCAATCGTTCGATATACCATCCGATATGGGTAATCAGAGAATTCGTTCCGCTCGCAATCGTACGTTTCAGCTCCGCGCCTTTCCTGACGATGTCGTCATAGGCCATCTGCCCGATTGCCTCTGTTCGCAAAGCCTCCCGCAATTCGTCTTCGTCTTTCACGACGAGCCTGCCGCTAGGCAAATAAATATAGTCCAAATACATATCCTGTACAAAAGGAACCCTTTCCTCCGTAAGCTCCATTGAAGCGATCATGTCGAAATACCATTGGACGACCTCATACTTCGCATTGATCATGACCGTCACACTATAGCTTCCGCCGATCGGAAAAAACATCATCCAAATATAGCCGTCATCAACGATACAGACGGAATCTTCCCCATATTGCGCGATCAGCGGGCTTTTGACCTTGTCCAAAAACAAATAGGTGACGTATCCTTCAAAGTCACCCTCTCGCACATAATCCTGGCTGTAGCGCCGCTCCAGAATACGCCCCCAATCGGGGCGGTTCGCATATTTGACCTTCATCATCGCCGGCTCCTCCGTTAGCACTCTTTCTCTAATCGTATGACCGGGCCGCGCGTATCTTCATCGAAAGGCTTCGGTCAGTTGCTTTCTTAGTTCTGCAAGGAACATCGAATTCCTTCTTTACTAAGGAATGGAATGGCCCATCTTTGCAGCGGTATCTTCCCTGTACGATCGATATAATGGCGTGTCGGGGAACTCTCTCACTAATTTGTCGTAATATCGGGCAACTCGTTGAAAATAATACGGATACACGTCCGCAGCATGGACCAATTCATAATCATGCCAGCGATAGGCTTCCACGCGAAACGCCCTCTCGGTGTCTCTCGTCCATAAACCCAATTCGCATATGCCGTCTAAGCCATGCTGTCCCGGCATATCTTCAACCTGCAAATAGGTGTATCGCATACCTTCCGGAATGATTCGAAGAAAGCCTTGCGGAGACCAGTGCATCAGATCCAGTTCAGCCGAATCCGAATCGGACTCCATCTGCCAACCGATCAGAATGCTGCACTGATCCGCCCTCATGATCGGTGCCGATAACAAATCCCGAACGCCAACCCCTTTGCCCCGTGCCTCGAACATGCGGTACCACATGTTTTGATGTCTCTTGATAGCCAGCAAATACGGATCACCTCGAAAGCAATACACCGATACGATCTCCGCCTCGCCGTCACTATCGATGTCCGAGAACAATAAAGCCGGACCTTCATGAGGATGCTCTAGATGATATAAATTAGCGGTTGGCGGCAAAAAACTTGCCACAAGCGAATGATACATAGACAAAGGATTCATCAAAACGCCCCATTTCCATCAGGATCATAAGATTATATGATTGGGCCAAGTTTTTGCATTCCGACATTTGAGCGGAAGAGCCCTTGAACGCATGAAGGAAAGAGTTGATGCGACGGACACGGCTAGACGCGTCAAAAAATCAAATAAGGACACCCCTATACAGGAGTGTCCTTGTTGAACGTTTTCCTTGCATACCTTATTTAAGCTTAGGAGCAGCCGCCGAAGAAGCAGATTCCAAGTGTCCCAATACGTCATGCAGCGATGCAATAATACGATATGATCCTCGCAGCGGCACGTAGCCTAAACGGCGGTTGATCGCAAGGATCGGCTCGTTGATCGAATCGTTATCGGTCCTGATATAATCGGCTTTACGGCGGTGAGCAAGCTCTATCGCTTTGATTTTTAGCGCCTGGGCGATCTTCTTCCCGCGGTAATTCCGGCTAACCCCGGTATATTCGTGGTACATGCCGTTGCTTTGCGGATTGTGAAGCACGTTCGTAACGCCGACATATCGATCCCCTGCCACGGCAATGATCACTTGTTCGGGAGCGAAGCCTTCCACCTTCAGGTACCATTTTTTCCATTCTTCGATTTGCGGCACTTCACCCATATACCCCGGTATGTCGACCAATGTCTCCTGATAAAGCGCATATAGCTTCCGTTCGCTTTCTTCACCGGGAGCATCGGCCAAAGTCATGAGCCGTATTCCCTCATGCTCCAGCTTCGAAATAACGTCCGAATCAACAGGCATATGATGATCGCCGATGTCCAGAACCGATTGGAAAGCATGGCGTTCGACCTCAAATCCCCGGCTGACGGCAAATTGCAGCGCATCGGGATCGTCGTCCCATACTTCGGTAACCAGTTTGGTCGCACCGATTTTATTGCCCCATTCTACGATGTGACGCAGCAGAAGCCCGCCGATTCCTTGCTTCCGGTTCGACCGGTCTACGACAAGCGTGTTGCACAAATACCCCGGTTCCGTCCACGGCGCGCGCCATGTCCACAAGTAGCCGACGATCTCGTCTTTCTCCGTCACGGCCACTTGGCGCTCCCGGTCATAACCGGCGAGCAAGCCGTTGTCATCCATCCACGTATGTCCGACCTCGTAGAGCTTGGCGTCGTCATCCTGCAATTTGACGGCCGTCGTCGGTTCCGACCCATATTGATTCAACAGATTGGCGATTCCTTCATAATCATCCGGCAACCGCAAAGGGCGAAGCTTTATTTTCATCGAACACCTCTAAAATTGATTGAAATTTTCAAATGACTATAACAATTATGCCACGTTTGAAAGCATGTCCGGTAAGGAAAGAATCGTTATAAGCATGAATGAACATGAAAGCCGACCTCCGGATTCGTAAAAACTCCGTCCGGGATCGGCATAAGATTCATTGAGAATCAAGGTTATTGCATTTTCGTATTGTCTTTTGCCGCGGCAGCATTTCGACGCAGCTTTTCAAACTCCTCGTCCAGCGAGGTTTCCCGTTTGCCGGCTAGTTCTGCCTCGGCCTCTGCCAAAAACGGGTCCTCTTGCATGGAGCCGAGCAGCTTCAACGGGTCTTCGCTCTTCGACATCGTCAGAAACGCATCCTTCCGCGCCGCGGCATTCCGGTTGCGCTGAACGATCGCCTGCCGGTTCGCCTTCACTTCATTCAGCTTCTTGGTCATCTGCAGAAACTGTTCCCGAAGCAGCGCGACCGATTTCTCGGCCGGCTCCATATCCACCGACAGCTGTTCGGCCAGCTGCTTCTTCTCATGCGCCTGCTCCAGCTTTCGGCGCGCCGACTCTTCGTCCAGCTGCTCGGCGTAAGTTTCCGCTTGACTGCGCAAAAAGCGAATTTCCGTTTCATACCGTTTCAGCCGCTCACGTGCAGTCAGCCGCTCCGATTCGGCACGATTGACGACAACCTCAAATTCCCGCAGCTTCTCCGTGGCCGATTCAATAAAAGCGTTCAGCTGCTCTTCCGGATCTTCCTTGCCGAACCAGCTTTTCAGGCGGGTTATCAGCCCCATCTTGTGCGACTCCTTCTTCGTTTAGTAAGTAAGTTCGATCAATCCTCGCAATATTTGCGAGAATCGGCTTTGGAGAACGAAGGTTGGTAGATGAACCGCCCAGGCGCTCCGTCATCGCCGTATTCGTATACGAAAACATAGCCTCGCGGAATCTCGTATCCCAGAATCCGAACCGGTTCGCTGCCGACCCGATATACGGACGGGAACGGGCAGCAGTACCAATACGATTCCTCGACAATGTGCCCGGTGCGAAGCAGCTGCTCGACCGTATATTCATAAGTCCGTTCTTCCTCGCGGATATGGTGCGTCTCCCAATGCTCGATCAAGTCGTGCTCGGCCTGTTCCCATTCCCCCGAGCGTTTGATTTCCCTTATGGCGCTTTGGGATGTAACCTTCCAGATGTCGTTCGAATCCAGCTTGCAACGTCTCGTTTCCTGTGTCGGGATCGGATTCGGTTTCGGCCTCGTCTCCTTTGGCGCTTGGGGCTTCTTCAAATCTTCGGGGCCAAGTACATCCGCAGCCTTCATGCCTTGCGCAACAAGAATATAGTTCGACAGCGCCATCCAGTATTGTGTTTCCGCGTCCTCGTGGCTTTCCATGGACACATGACGTCCGTTCGTAATAATGCCCACGATGGCGTCAGCCGCTTGCTTGCGAGTTCGCGCTTCTTCATACAGCAGGATCGCGAATTTGAACCGGTCCCCCTCAAGCCGGGCCTGCGCGATTCCGTCCGATACGAGTGCTTCCATCTCCGCCGCCGCGCGGCGCAAGCCCGCCAGATGCTCGACAGGGCAAGGACTCGGACCTTCGTTTTGCACACCGATCCGAACCGGCAGCGGCACGCTCGACGAATGCTCGAAAGCGGCTTCTTGCCTTGCGGCGACCAGCAAATCCGGAATTCGCCCGTACCAATCGTCCGCTTGCTCATGCGATACGATCGGGACCGGTTTTTTCTTTCCGCTCGTCACCGCGTCACCCAGCAGTGCGTCGGACATCGTCTGCAGACTTCTCGCGGCATTCAAATAGGCGAGTGCTCGCGAATGCCGGCTTTCGCTAAGCTCCACATGCAGACCGAATACTTGCTCCCCTAACCGTTTGTAGCTTTCAAGATGCTCTTCCGGACAAACCACCTCGTCGGCCGAGCCTCCTCGCAACCAATCAAATAACCCCATAACGACACCTCCGTAATCAGATGCAATACAACCTTTACAGCTATCGGTTAGTTTCGACATTGCTGGATATTATTCCTTGTTGATCTTTGGCAAAACTTCGTCTCTCGCCCCGAACAGTCTCACTTGGCCTTGCTCAAGCACCAGGATTTGATCGGCAATCCGCATGGCATACGGCTTCTGCGTGACGACGAGGCAAGCGATCTGATTCGTTTTTCGATATTCGTTCAAACGCTCCCACATTCGAGCTTCCGTCTCGGGATCAAGCGCGCTGGAAATATCGTCGAGCACGAGAAGCTCGGCATTCCTAGCGAGCATTCGGGATACGGCAACGCGCTGCTGTTGGCCCCCGGACAAATTCAAACCTTTTGGTCCAAGCTCGCTCTGCAACCCTTCCCCCAACAAGTTTAAGTCCGTCTCCAATGCGGCTAGATGCACGGCTTGTTGAACGCGACTTTCGTCGGAACAGCCCAGTAGGATGTTTCGCAACAGCGTGTCGGAGAACAAATATGGTGTCTGCGGCGTATAGGCGACCCGCGGCGGGACCATGAATTGTGATGCTTCTCGGACGCGGCTCCCGTTCCATAACATTTCGCCGGAGTCGCTCGGAAGCAGACCGAGCAGCACGCGCAGCAGCGTTGTTTTGCCGGCTCCGATCTTTCCCGTTACGACGGTGAATGATCCTCGCGGGATCGAAAACGATACGTCCCGAATACCCGCATCGGTTCCCGGATAAGTAAAGCGAAGGCCGCAAACCTCCAGCTTTTCCAACCGGTTTGAGGACCTAACCTTTTCTGTCGTTTATACTAATATTATGGAAGTCAAGGACACCATTCTTGTCTTTATACATGTCAAAAACACACATACGAACTTAAGCGCATTGCCTTGGGCAATGCGCTTTTTAATGTTTTTCTTTTTTGAACCGGAAATTGTCGTCATTCACCTCGGATACGGATCCACCCATAATTGAGCCTCGATGTATCGTTCAGGTCCTAACTTTCCATCCGGATTCCAATCTTGCGGATACCCGTAGACTCGGATCATCTCCAATATCTCCGGCTTTGTATACACTTGACCTCGGTAGATTTTTCCGTCATCATATCGCATAGTCGGAAACAAGTCCCCATAGGTGAAGCTTATCGCCTCTTCCTTGATTTCCTCCAGCGGAATCCGAAGAACCCGACCGTCTGGAAACCAGGATTCAAGCCAAGGGCATTCGCCTAATGTCAAATAATGCGGAAATCGATTTTGCGGTTTGCCGCCTTTCGAAATGAACAAAGCTCTCGCTTGCTGCTCCAATTGATGGCGGATCAGCAAATAATCATCCGAGCGTCGGCTGGCGAAGCCAACCCTATTTTGCTTGATTTCACTTAGTATTTGTTCGGCTTCTTCTAATGGCAAACTCGACAGGTTACGGAATGGACCTTGCTTTTCGCTATAATAGTGATATAAGTACATGTCTATTCCCCTATCCCGCTTAATAAATCAGCTCCTGCTGCATTTTCAGCCCGCTCACTTCGCAATAAACTTTGTACTTATTGAGGATGGTGTAAACATCATCTTGACCCACGACACGATCTTCCTCGTCAAAATATTGCAGTGATCCACTCAGAATAAACAAGGCGATCACCTCTTCATCTCCGGTGATCAAAGTATGTATATCTCCCGGCGGTTCATAGATAAACGTACCCGGTGTCGCAACCCAATCCCGCCCTTCATAACGCCAGCGGCCTTGCAGATTATAGCCGATCACGCATCCGCCGGTATGCCGATGCCGCGTCAGCACTTGATTGCCTAATATTTTGAACAAATACGTCCACGTCCCCGTGTTTAGATCGAATCGCAAAGGTTTGAAATAGCACGATCCGCCGTCAAACGGAATCCATGGCAAATCATCGATTTGGAATACTCTTTCCGGAAGCTGCACCTTCTCAGCTAACCGGATCACAGCTTCTTGTATTAATGGATTCATCACTTCACCTCGATAGAGCAACATGGTAGAGCATAGTACTCGAGTATCTAGTATAATTGTTATCCGAAGCCGACGCATGGTAAATTTTCGCTATAACAATCGAAGAATAAGCGCTTTTTGTACATGCATTCGATTCTCCGCTTGCTGGTAGATTACCGACCGCGGGGATTCGATCAATTCCTCCTCAATTTCAAAACCGGGGTGAATCGGCATGTCGTGCATGAGGTACGGCGTATGATTGCGCAGCAGTGCACGATTGATCTGGTAAGGCATCATAATGTCCATTCGGCGCTGTTTTTCTTGCTCGAAGGCAGGATCGGTAATGAACTCCATATCAATCCAAGTATCGGTGTATACAAAATCCGAATTTGCAACGGCATATTGCATATCGTCCGTTCGCTCGATCATGCCGCTTCGCCGCGCTTCTTCCATCAGTTCGGCATCCCAGGATGCTTCGTTGATCACTGGCGTTACAAGAATCAGCTTCAGTCCCAGCTTAATACACCCTTCTACTAGCGAATTTGCCACATTGTTATGAATGCCAATATACGTAACTGTCACGTTGTCAAACGTTCCCGCAACTTCGTAGATCGTCATGAAATCAGCCAAAGCCTGGCAAGGATGATACTTGTCGCAGCAACCGTTAATGACCGGAACCGTTGCATATTTCGCCAACTCTAGCAGATCGGCGTGCTTCTTCAACCGTGCCATAATAAGGTCGCAGTTTCTCGAGATATATCGTGCTTCGTATTGAATAGGTGAAATGCTGAAATTGCTGGAATTCCAGTCCAATGTGACCGCATTACCGCCTAACTGTTGAATGCCGGATTGAAACGAAAGATTCGTTCTTGTGGAAGTTTTCTGGAATAGGAGTAGCAGCCCTTTGCGATGACCAGCCTGTTCGTAGTGCCGCGGATTTCGCTTAATGTCTATTCCTTGCTTGATAAGGTCGAATAAATCATCACCGGTTAAATTGTTGAAGGAAGTTAAATGGTTCATAATTAAAACAGCTCGCTTTCGTTTTTTCATTCATTTAATTGTATATTTATGCATATTAGGCATGTTTGTAGAATTTGTCAATAGTGGCTGGCTGATTTGTAACTCGTGTTTGAGCTTAAGTCTACTTTATTGTTAGTATTTAAATATACTTGTGCAACTGACATAATTAGGATGTATTAAATATCGAACAATGAGAGGTGATTGTGTTTTATGAAAGAAATTACAATCAGAGAAATGGAAGTCGAAGATGTTACGGACGTTCACCATATTTTACAACTGACTTCCAAAAGATTTATTTCCGATCCTAGATTCGATGTTGGACCCGTGGAGGTGATTCAGGAAGATTACCTTGGTCAAAAATCCAGTCTATGCTTTGTGGCCGCGGCGGGAGAAGCCATCGTTGCTTTTATGGGCATCTCGTATGCGGAGGAGACCGGGAATGCGTATCTCAGATACGGTTTTCAAGATGATTATGCACATGTTTTACAACAATTAGTGGATCGTTGTGTTTCGTGGATCAGGTCAAAAGGCGGAAACAAATTATTTTACTTTGCGCCGACCCCTTTTGGGCAAATCAGAAATCAAGAGATCGCCATGTTCGAGCAACTTGGATTTGTATCCGACGAGTATACGGAAACTTCAACTCATCTGGTACTCGATAACTGGAAGGAGCCTGAACAAATTGATTTGTCTCGTATCGTTCCGACAGCTGAGATTGTTCCGAACGAGTTTTATGAGATTCTTGCCGAAGATGGCGAAACCCGCACAGCGGCTCGTTTCAAGGAAATTTATTCCGATCGAAGTAAAAATACGATCATTCTGGGGATAGAAGATAAGGATGCAAATCGCTTGGCAGGGTTCGCCTATTATAAAGTCTCTCTTGTACATCCGTCACACCCAAAAGCTTCGGCCGTCGGTTTTGGGCTTCATTTTAGACCGGAGATTAACTTATCCATGGAGGACAAAAGAAGGCTGCTTCAAGCCGCTTTATTGTCCATGAAGCAATTGGATTTGCATGCTGTAACCACCCTCTTGACGTTAAAGAACTTTGAAACATTCGTTATCTTAATAAACGAGGGATTCGTTGATTTCTTAGCCAATACGATCCGGCTGACGAAGGACATTTCACATGAAAAAATATAAAAATGCCAGGAACGTCCTCCCTGCCGAGTTGGTTGAGGAAATACAAAAATATATCCAAGGCGAATACTTGTATATACCGAATCAAAACAGGCAGCAATGGGGACAGCTTTCCGGCATTCGTGAGGAGTTAAATGCGAGGAACAAAGAAATCTATCTGAAATATATAGAAGGGGTACCCGTTCATACCCTTGCGGAAATCTATAGCCTGAGCCAGGAAAGAATCCGAGGAATTATTTATGAAAAACAATCGGAATAACATGCGCAAAACGAGAGGAGCAGCTCTTCATGGATACTGCTCCTCTTCTTCATTTACGCCCCGATCAATATATGATCTCTTCGTCTTTAGGTACTCGAATCTCGATCGTAATGCTCGCAACCGGATCGTTTTCGTCTCCCCATAAGGTTCGATCCTTCTGCTTCCAATCGAGGTCCGGATCGTTCCATAGCCTAATATACAGATCATCTCTGGAGTAATAAAGATAATAATTCGTCGAAGGATCGGATTGCCGAGCAAAACCTTGAGATTCCAGCGTCGCTGCCGCGAATTTCATCGTGTCGCCGATCCTTATACCGAAGATGCTAAAAGCTGGATCCGACGTCGTTATTTGCTTGACCTTCGGGCTCACCCGATGATCAATTTCCCCTTTCTTCATCCGGTCCAAAGTTTCTGAATAACGGCCGGAAAGATGCAGTTCGGGATATATAAAATTCATCTCGCAGCCAAAACACCCCGGAGTCTTGTCTTCACCTTTGCCGTGTAGCTTTTCTACCCCCGTACGGGTCATGAGTAGCTTTACTTGTGATACCTCAACCTGCTTCGCTTCGTTTAAATATTTATTCGTATAAGTCCATCTCCACAGGATCAGCATTACGATTCCTGTAATCGCAATGACCGCAATCGCTGCGATACGCCATTTGTGCCGCGTCAATCGATCACCTCTTCTTTGTTCAAAATCCTTCAGTTAATCTTCAAATGACTTTACAAATCGATAGCCTGTAATCTCGTAGCCTAATTCCAAATAAAACCGATGCGCCTCGTCTTTCCGGGCAAATCCGCTAATCAGATAAGTTCCTTTACAGTTTAATTGTTTGGCAAGTTCTTCGGCAAATGCCATAAGACGTTTCCCGATCCCTTTCCTTTTTTCGGAGGATTGAACGACAATAATCCCGATTTCGCCGTACCGGCTCACTTCTCTAATATTTTCACGAATTCGGAACAGAAGAACGCCTTTCACCCGATTGTCGGACTCATAAACATAAAGAGTGTCAGTATCGCTGTTCTCGGTCATGTTCAGCCGGTTCATCATATCCTCTTGTGTGATCGGTTTGCCTCCTAATTCACTAATGAGCGTACATAAAGAAGGAATATCATGGACTTCAGCTTTTCGGATAAAATCATTCATTGAATCACCCCTATCGTTTCGTTATATGAAACTATATCCTGATCCATGAAACATCTTTAGTATACGATGTTTTGTTATATTTTCCAATGCCTTCTTAACAAAAATAATCACCCTTCTCTAAAAGAGTGATTATTCTTATCTTGCTTATGCGACCATCCACATCGAAGAAGAATGGAACGAGCTTACGTGGCCGGAGCTCCGAACGCTTGCATGTCGCTGTGAGTGAATAGCTTCGTAAACATATTTGCTCTGAACGGCTCCAATTGCAGCAACCGGCTCGATGGCGTCTTGCTGTGCCAATCGGACGATTTCAGCGACGTCGCCTTTACGGTAGGCGGCTGCGATCGCATGAAGGAACGCTTTCATCGAATCATCTTCGGGGTACTTAAGCTTATCATGTTCCAAGTCGCTGCGCACGAGTACCAGCGATTGACGCGCGCGATGGAGCGCCGCTTTTACCGCTCCTTCCGTGGTCTTCAGCTTCTTGGCCGTTTCTTCACTTGAATAACCGAACACGTCGCGCAAAATAAACACGCTCCGCTGCAGCGGCGATAAATGCTTCATTAGAGCTTGGAAAGCCATCTCCACATCAAACGATAGGTTATCGGCAGCCGACAGTTCTTCTCTCGATTGTTGTTTTATGATTCGGTTCAGCCGCGTTTTGCGGCGGGATTGGTCGATCCATATATTTTTGGCAACCCGAAGCAAATAAGCTTCCGGATTGGCATGATTGGTGTAAGGCGCGGATACGATCGCTCTCAGCCAGACTTCTTGAGCTAGATCCTCCCCTTCGAGCGGCGAGCCCGTTAATGAGACGCAATATCGTTTCACGACAGCATGCAGTTGATCAGCCGAATTCATGTTCTTGCCTCCTTCTTCTTCGTTTGGGTTGAAGCCACGATAACCTCATCTTGTAAACGAATGAAACTGTAATAAAGATACGCCGATTCGAAAAAAGTTTTTCAATTCCATTATATAACCATATTCGCGATTGAGAATACCTGCCGCCTGATGATTGCGTATCCTTTGACCATCTTCGTTCGTTTACGTTACGAAAGACGAAAACGAGTAGTATTAGGAGGTTATGCTCATGAACGGTTATATTCCTTACGTGATTGAACAAACGAGCCGCGGCGAGCGGTCGTACGACATTTTTTCCCGGCTGCTGAATGACCGGATCGTATTTATCGGAACGGAAATCAACGATACGATAGCCAACAGCGTCATCGCTCAGCTCTTATTTCTTGAGGGGAGCGACCCGGATAAGCCGATTTCGCTTTATATCAACAGTCCTGGCGGCTCCACTACAGCCGGATTTGCGATCTACGATACGATGCAACTTGTGAAACCGCCGGTGCATACGATATGCGCTGGATTCGCCGCTTCGTTCGCCGCCATTCTATTGCTTGCCGGTGCCAAAGGCTACCGGTACGCGCTGCCGAACAGCGAAATCATGATTCACCAGCCGCATGGCGGCGCTCAAGGGCAAGCCAGCGACATCGCGATCAGCGCGAACCGGATTCTGGGCATTCGCAAGAGGCTGAATGAAATTACGGCGGAGCGCACCGGACAGTCGCTGGAACGGATCGAGAAGGATATGGATCGCGATACGTTCATGTCCGCGCAGGAAGCGCTTGAATACGGGATCATCGATAAAGTCATCACATCCGTGCACGAGAAGAACGGCAAAATATGAATGCCGATCGTATGCCATGATGCAAGAGAGCAGGTCACCGACGGGTGCCTGCTCTCTTTCTTCTTAGCTCCAAATTCTAAACTTTTTTGACAGCAAAAATAAATTTCCATTCCGCCGTATTCCCGGAGTATCTGCCGCGATTTTCGGTGACGGTAACAACAAGTTCGCTTTCCGTCGACTTCTTAGATAGCGATGATACTTTAATCGTTTTGCTTTTCGTTCCCTTGTCGGGGATTTTATCTTGTTCTTCCGCAACGGCTTTTAATGTAATGGATGATGTACTCTTCACCGTTAAAGTCATCCGCTCTCCTTCGGAGATAGATTTTCCGTTGACAAATCCGGCTACCACCCATTCATTGCCGACATGATTATTGTCAACAAGCTCGGCGCTAACAAACGTAACTTCAACTTTGGTTTTGGATGAAGCACCGGCTGCATAAGTCCACTGGGCGGACAGCAAAAATAGGACGAGAGCCCAGCCAACAATTTTGATCCATCGATTCATTTGTATCAATCGTCCCTTTCATAGGTTATCGATACATAGATTCGCATTTAAATTGATTTTTCCTTCTTGATCATCTCATTCATTTATGAGCGTCATTCTGCATCATCAGGATCGGTGATATATGTACATTTAAATCGCTCTGTTCCAGGGTACTTCTCCCCAAGGCTTTCTACCGTAAAACCGGATCCCCTGTAAAAATCGACTGCGTCTTCATCGGTTTCCGCGACAATCACTTTGGGATCTTTAAGCTTGATCAACTCCATGAGCATTCCCCGGCCATATCCTTTGCCGCGTTCCTCCGGGATAACGGCGATATGCTTGAGCTCGATTTCTCCAAGATCGTCGTGAAAACCGATAACCCCAATGATCGTGTCCTCTTCTTCATAACCTAACAGTTCAAGACGCTCATCCTGCTTGTACATTTGAACAGCTCGTTCGACATGTTCCGGCTCCGGAAATACAGCCAGACCGATTAATTCCACAACCGCCGGTTCATCCAGCTTCGATTTCAGATCCATCATCAATATGATCGCTCCACTCGCATAGTTTATCTGATTCTTCGTTACCGTATGGATAATTTTAAACAGAAACCGGCATCAAAGCAAGGTTGATTCCGGAGCGATGAAATATACCATGACCTCGAGTATTGGATGGGTATAAAAACGATAAATTGGATGGTTACTTTTCCGTCCATTGTTTATATGATCGAACTGTCATTTTTTTGAGGAAGGGTGCTTTTTACAATGCCAAGCTATAGTTATATCTTAATATTCGCAATTTTTATCATCGGCGTAGCCGCAACAGTTATGATCGGTAATTCTAAACCGAACAAAAACGGGAACCCGGACTACGACCGCAAGACAAAAGGGTATTGGAGCAGGCTCACGATGTTCTATATTTTAGGCAGCATCGTCGCTTTTTCGATTGTCGTTTTGACGCTAGTCTGGAAATAATACTACATTATCTAGAGAATATTCATGAACGAGCTGCCGGAGAGCTTGTTTGGCATCATGATGGAACAATCCACCATGGTAGCAAATCATCCGCTCTATATCATAGTCAAGCAAACGTTGTAATGAGCGAATTGCCTCATCCAGATCCAGTGTATACTGGGGATTGGCAATAGCTAGCTTGCCTTCCTCGATGACGACGGCGTCTGCCGCGATCAGCGTTTTGCTGGCGGGCAGATACAATGAGATATGGCCGGGCATATGACCGGGCGTGTGAATGACCTCAATGCCGTCGCACCAAGGTAACCTCTCCCCACTCGATACCATCCGATCGACGGCAACCGGTTCAATTGACTTTAACAATTGAATAAACTGTTCAGCAAACGGCTTCGCTTCAGTCGGCAAAACGTCTAACGTGGATTCCGCCTGTTCAAGCCGTAACGACTTTTTCGTTCCGTCAATATAAGGTGCCTCCAGCTCATGAGCGATGATTTCGATGTGAGAGTACGCCCGCTTGAGTGCGGCAAGCGATCCCATATGGTCCATATCGTGATGCGTCACGATCAATTTTGTTATATCTTCGAGCGTGACCCCGTGCCGATTAGCCGCTTCTTCAAGAAGAGGCATAAAATCAGGATAACCGCAGTCGATCAGAATCGTATCGCGATCGTCTTGAAGCAGCATTGGAGTGATGACTTGTTTTTGTCCGTTCACCTCGAATTCGATATCGAGCAAATGATAGGTGTTCATACAATAACCCCCTGGCTAACTAAATGGCAATAAATTAAGTATAATATTTTTACCGCCACACTCACAATCCACGAACTCGGCTCTGGACATTAGCAGTTGGTATGGAAGATTACACTCGGATACAGGTTGACATCGTATTGTAATAAAAATGAAATCCTCTTTTCATCTCTCTTTAATGTTGCTAGGCTATACTTCTATTCGACCCCCTTTTTTAATATATAAACCTTGGACCCGCGGCCCGTTGCTGCCGGGTCTCTTTTTTTGCACATTTCTGCAATAAAAAAATAAAAACCCCCGCACGTTTATTCAACGCGCAGAGGTTGTTGTTGCCGCACCAAACGCATCCCGTTCGCAATAACAAGTAACGAGCTTCCTGTATCGGCCAGCACGGACATCCATAACGTCGACTTGCCTGCAAAGATTAACAGGATAAACACCGCTTTGACAAGGAGTGAAAAGGCGATATTTTGCTTGATGATGCGCAATGCGCGACGGCTCAAACCGACCGCGTACGGGAGCTTGGATAAATCGTCCGCCATCAAGGCCACATCAGCCGTCTCCAGCGCAGTATCGGTTCCCGCGGCGCCCATTGCGATCCCGACCGTCGCCGCGGCCAAAGCAGGCGCGTCATTCACCCCGTCTCCAACCATCGCAACGCCGTTCTCCTGCTGAATGATCTGCTGAACAGCGAAGACTTTATCTTGGGGCAGCAGCTCGGCCCGATACTCCACGCCGCCGAGTTGATCGGCAACGGCGCGAGCCGTTCCTTGATTGTCGCCGGTGAGCATGATCGTCTTCCGAATGCCGATCTTTTTCAATTGCGTCAGCGTTTCTTTGCTATTCTCCCGAATCGTATCGGCTACGCAAATCATTGCAATGACAGTGTCGCGTGTGCCCAGCAGCATGACCGTCTGGCCTTGTTGCTCTTGAGCTTGAAGTTCTTGTTGGATCGTGCTTAGCGATATGCCGAAATCCGACTCAAACCAACGGGGTTTGCCAATATAATACGTTGTTCCGCCTACCTCGGCTTGAACGCCTTTACTGACAACGGAAATGAAGTTCGCGCTTGGCTTAGCGATAATCCCTTCCGCAACCGCACGGCGTACGATCGCTTTGGCAATCGGATGATCGGAATAGGTTTCCAACGTTGCCGCAATCGCCAGCACTTCGGTCCGGTTCCAGTCATTGAGAACCTTAATCCCGGTGACCTCCGGAACTCCGGCTGTTAATGTTCCCGTCTTGTCAAACGCAAATGCAGTAATGGCGCCAAGCCGTTCGAGATGAGCTCCCCCCTTGATCAGGATGCCGTTCCGCGCAGCGTTGCCGATTGCCGACACGATGGATACCGGCGTTGAAATGACCAAAGCGCAAGGACAAGATACAACAAGCATCATCAAAGCGCGATATATCCATGTCTCGAAGGATTGGCCCCATCCAAGAGGCGGGATAAGTGCAATAAGTATAGCGGCAATGATTACGATTGGCGTGTAAAATTTCGAGAAAACATCCACGAACCTTTGCGACGGCGCTTTTTGCGCTTGTGCCTCTTCTACCATATGAATGATCCGGGACAACGTATTGTCCTTGAATAGCTTCGTGACCCGAATTTCCAGCAGCCCTTCTTGATTCACCGTGCCGGCATACACTTCTTCGCCCGCGCCTTTCTCGACAGGGACGGATTCGCCGGTAATCGGGGCTTGATTGATGGAGGAACGACCGTTAACGATGATGCCGTCCATCGCAATCTTCTCCCCTGGTTTGACAAGCACGATGTCATCCAGTGCGATTTGATCAACCGGCAGTAGCTGCTCCTGCTGCCCCCTTCGAACCAAGGCTTCATTCGGGGCAAGCTCCATCAAGCCGCGGATCGAATTTCGGGTACGGTCCATCGTATAAGCTTCAAGCGTTTCGCCTAGCGAAAATAAAAATACGACCGCCGCGCCTTCCTCCCACTCCCCGATCACAGCCGCTCCAACCGCGGCGATGACCATCAGCAAATCCATGCCGATCGTACGCGATTTCAAGCCGTACAATCCGCTTCTGGCAATCCGATAACCACCCACAATAATAGCGACTGCATAGAGTAGATTAACCGACCAAGCAGGCAACGTATCCAACTGCTCTAATATCCAAGCTATACCGAAGAAAACACCGGCAAGTCCCGTACTGTATACTTTTTTGTTACTTTTCCAGAACGACTTCTGCGGTTCCCGCCGAACGTTCCCTTTCTCCTCCGACGCTTCGTACCCGGCTTGGCCGACCGTGCGAATGATCTGTTCGACTGAGCTGCCGTCGTGATACACCGTCATCTTCGCCGCGCCGAAATTCACGCTAACCTGCCGGATCGCGGGCAAAGCCCCGACCTTCTTCTCCAGCTTGCGGGCACAATCCGCACAATCCATTCCGTCGATGCGAAACACGCTCTTCGGGACTTTCCCCTCGAACTGCAGCGAAACACTTGCGGCAAGCTCATCAACCGCCCCATGATCGTGATGATGCCCATGGTGATCATGCCCACAATGATCGTGACGATGATGTTCATGGTTATGCCCGTGATCACGTCCGTTATGATCATGTTCTTGTTGGCATTGATCATGACGATGTTCTTGTTCATGGTCGGAGTGCTTGTGATCATCGTCGCAACAACCGACTTGCGAATGCTTTTTGGCTGTCATCAGGATCAACTCCCGTTAATACATGAGTATATGTTCATATGACTACATATAATCTTATGCTTCTCTCCGCAAAATGTCAATAAACAACTGCAGCAAAAAGGAACCCCGCAGGGTTCCCTTCTTCGAGATTTCATTCTTTCACTCTACGCGTAGCTTTTCCACTACAATTCCAGCCAATTCACGCGCAATGACTTTTTCGGCGCGTCACCGGTTACCCAAATGACCTTATTTCCGTATCCTATAATATCATCCGGGCGATTCAAGCGGACGGGACCGATATTGGTTGCCTTTTTCAAGATATTACCCTTTTCGTCCATAATCAAGTATTGTGTCGTCAAGTATTCCGAGTCCGACCATTTTTCCCACATCGCCACATAACGGCCGTCACTTAACTTGACCAGCTTTGGACGTACGACATTTTCTTTTTGCGGATTCATAAAATCCGTTAGCCATACGACGCCGTGATATTATCCCCTTTAAGTAGACACTCAAAAAAACCTTCATGGTATCATGGAGGTTCGAGTGACACTTGGAGGGGATCTTTCTATGGCGAAAAAGGGACAAGTATTT
>NZ_JBVYOJ010000021.1:0-131836 GCF_056120465.1 Paenibacillus sp. sgz302148 | reverse complement strand
CCCGCGGCGACCCGGCGAAGGCAATCGCGCCGCTCTCCATCATGACGACGCGGTCGGCAAGCGGGAACGCCTCCTCGAGCCGGTGCTCGGTCATGATCACCGTCATGGCAAACTCTTCGTTCAGACGGCGCACCATGTGCAGAAACTCGCGTGCGGCAACGGGATCCAGCTGCGCCGTGGGCTCGTCAAGCAGCAGCACCTGCGGCTGGAGGAGCAGCACGGAAGCCAGATTGAGTACCTGCTGCTGCCCTCCGGAAAGCTCATGCGTCCCTTTGTGCAGCCATGGCCCGAGGCCGAAGAAATGCGCCATCTCCGCAACGCGCGTCCGCATCGCTTGCGGGGATACGGCCATATTTTCCAAACCGAACACAAGCTCATGCCGCACCTGGTCGACGACGATCTGGTTTTCCGGGTGCTGCATGACCATGCCGATCCGCTGCGACAGCTCCCGCTCTTCGTAATCGGCCAGCGACTTGCCGCCGAATAGCACCTCGCCTTGCTTTTGGCCGACCGGCTCCAGCTCCCGTTTCAAATGCCGCAGCAGCGTCGTTTTGCCGCTGCCCGTCGGGCCGCACAATACGACGAACTCGCCTGTGTCTATGGAAAGAGTGATATCCTTTAATGTCGCTTCCGTCTCGTACGGATAATGAAAGGTCAATCCCCGGACCTCAAGCTGCGCTCCGCCGGGAACTTGACCACCACCTTGGCTTTTGCTTTGGCTACTTTGGCTTTGACTTTCTTGACGCTGGCTATCTTGGACTTCGCTATCTTGGACTTCGCTACCTTGACTTAGGCTCCCTTGACTTAACCTCTCTTGGCGTTGGCTACCTTGGCTTTGACTAGCTTGATGTTGACTCCCCTGGCCTTGGTTCCCTTGACTCAAGCTCTCTTGACGTTGGCTACCTAGGCCTCGGCTATCGTGGTTCCGACTCCCTTGACTATCTTGGCCTTCGCTACCCTGGCTTTCACTACCTTGGCTCACAAGGCTCTCTTCGCTACCGAGAATCCCTTGACTTCCCATGATTCCACGGCTCTCTTCTTTCCCTTGACTCTCGTGGCTTCCTCGGCTCGCCTCAATCGACTCTGCCATGCCGGCTGTGTCACCTTCAACATCTCCGGCCGCATTCCCGTGGCCTGCTGCTCGAGTCCCAACGCGATGACCGGTTTGTTCCCTATACTGCTTTACACGCTTCTCCTCCACCTGCGCCATCGCAGCTCCTCCTTCCCGTCCAATACGGCCGGCACAAGCGCGAACCACCCGAACGCCGCGAGGACAAGCCATTCCGCCCCCTGCGGCACAATCGCTTCCATACGCGGATATACGGTCAGCCTGCCGTACCCGAGGCTCCAGCCGACGATGCAGCACGTGCACGCCGCCGCCAGTTGCGCCAACACGAGCCAATCCCGCCGCCGCATGGCGTACAAATAATAAGCGCTTCGCTCCCCCGTGCCATATCCGCGCGCGTTCATCGAATCGGCCGTTTGCACCGCGTCCTCTAGCGACCAAGTAAGCAGCATTTGCATCAGCTTCATGCCGTCCTTAACCCGTTTGCCAAGCTTCCCGGAATGGACGGTGATCCCCCGCGTCCGCTGTACAAGACTCAGCTGCTGCAGCCTGCGGCGCAGCTTCGGCACGAACCCGGCGGCCATCGCCACCAGCAGCGCCCCTTTCGGGAAAAAACGCGAGAACATGTACATGAACTTCTGCTGCGTCACGACCAAATTGTAGGAAACGAAAACCGTCAGCACGAGCATCAGCGACAACGCCATCGTCGCTCCGTAGACGATCGCCTCCAGCGTCACCGGCTGGTCGAACAAATAAAACAGCATATGCCTGCCGCGATGCGTGACGAGCGCGTTTACCGCAACGATAAACAGCCCGAATATTACGTAATACCGCAACCATTTGCGCAGCTCCTTGCCGCGGTCCTGCATGAAGTTGACCAGCGCCGCAATGCCCCAGCCCACCAGCAAAAATACCGGGTGAAACAGCAGCATGCCGAGCACCGCCATCCCGGCGTAATATACGAAGCATACGAACGGATGCAGCGCCCGGAAGCCGGTTCCCGCCATCAGTCTTTGCTCTCCTTTGTCCCCGTGTCCTCCGACACGTAAATCCATTCCAGCCGGTCGCCCGGCGCTAGCTTGAACGTCCCCGCGCTATCCGACGGATAATCCCCGTTCACGCGATATTTCCAGCCGCTGGTCGGGCCATCGTCGAATTCATAAACGTTGTCGATCCCTTCAACGTACAAAAATACGCCGCTGCCCCGATATTCCATCTGGATTTTGTTCGCCCGCACCACTCTTTTCAGCACGTCAAAAGCGGTGTCGTCTTTCTCCAGAGCAACCTCCGTCTCAGCCAAAATTGTGCCGGCATCGGCATTTCCGACGATACTGACCGAAACCGACTGTTTCTTCTCGTTCTCCGCACCCGATGTTCCGCCGGAAGCTCCGCCCGTTGCGCCTGACCCACCTTTATTCGAGCCACTGCCGGCTCCTTCGCCGCCAGCCGGCTTCCCGCCGCCGGTAGGCTTCCCGCTTTCGTTCCCCTTCGCTGCACCGTTCGAACCTGCACTGCCGGACACCCCGCCTTGACCGCTTTGTGCCCCGGAGCCTTTGCCCGTACTACCGCCGTTCGAGCCGGTCGTCTTCCCGCCGTTGCCCGAAGCTGCCGTATCGCCGCTGCTCTCGCCTGCTGCCGCGTTATCGCCGCCGGTTCCGTTCACCGTACCCGATCCCGCGCCGCCGCCCTGGCCGCTGCCTTCACTTCCTCCTGCCGGGCCACCTCCGTCCGCAGCGCCGCTTCCGCCGTCACCGGACGAACCGCTTGCATCTCCGGCCGAACCTGATCCCTGTACCCCAGAGCCAACCGAGGCAGCGCCTCCTGCACCGTTATTGCCCGACTCCGCGCCAACATCGCCATGTACCCCGTCTGAACCGGACGCTTCATCGCCCGCAGTATGTCCTGAAGCTCCTGCTTCTTGACGCTCGCCGCCCGCCTCGATGCCGTCTCCTGTCGCCTGACCGCAACCCGCGGCCAAAGCTACCGCCGCCAGAAGCTGCAAGCCAAGCAGCAGCCTGCCCATTCGACCTGTCATAACCTTCTCTCCAATCATTCGCTCGCACACTTTATTCAGCACTATTGTACCATCCGCCTGCGAATCAAGGTACGAAAAATGCCATAATGGATTGTACGCGGCTTCATACTGCACATTTCATTAAAATCACGCAGGGCTCCCCGCGACAGCGAACGGCCCAAGCAAACCACCGACACGAATCACGGCTAGTCAGCCTTGCCTTAGATCAATGGAAGAAGAGTCCCTGCGATTGCAGAGACTCCCCTATTTGCACTCCATGCCGGCTCAACTATTGCCCGGATTACTGATTCGATTATGCCGCTTGAAGCAGCGCATAAGCTCGGATAGCGACTACCGCCGCCACTTCCCGCGTAACGAGGCCTTTCGGATCGAAGTAACCGTTATTGCCCGTCATCAGCCCTGCGCCGTATACGGCTGCGATCGCTCCTTGTCCTTGCTCCGACGCTTTGCCCGCGTCCTTGATCGCCGCTGCATCAACCGCCACATCCAGCTTCAGCGCATTCGCCAGCATGATCGCCATTTGCTCGCGCGTAATCGACGCTTCCGGCGCAAACGACGTGGCCGACACGCCTTTTACGATGCCCGCCGTCTTCGCCGCTTCCACATAACCCGCATACCATGCTTTGCCGTCCACATCCGTGAACGATGCCGCCGTGTCTGCCGGCGTCAGCCCGAATAACCGGGCCAGCGTTGCGGCAAATTCCGCACGCGTTAAGCTCGTTTGCGGTGCGAACGTGTCGTCGCCATCCTGCACGCCGCGAAGAATGCCCAGCTCGCGTGCTTTCGTTACCGCGTCGGCCGCCCAAGCGGATATGTCCGCCGCATCGGCATACTCGCCTGCAACTTTAAGCTCTTGCGCCGCGCGGATAAAGGCCGGAGCCGCTTTGTCCTGATAGCCGGTTACGGCAATCGTATATGCGCCTTCCGCCACGCCACCTTCAAACTTCGCTACGCCGTTACTATCGACCGTCGCCCGTTTGCCGCCGATTTCGACGACTGCGCCTTCCGCGGCGACAGCGTCACCGAATCCGTTTTTCTCCCATTCGTATGCTTTCTTCGTGACTTTGACCGTAAACGATTGGCCCGGCTTTGGTTGCTCAGGCGATACGGCCACTGCGTCCACGATGCTCATATTCGAGTAGAAGTAAACGAGTTGATCTCCGTCTTGCAAGTCGTAGTCGGCTACGCTGACCATCGGCACATCCCAGGCGCCGTCGCGCTTCACGATAACCTGCCAGCCGTCATAGCCGCCGAATTTGCCGTTGTCGATGCCGCCCACGGAATCGACAATCTTGCCGTATTGCGTATCTTTCACATGGTACTTCACGTTAGCGCCCTTCAGCACTTGCTCCAGCGCATCCAGCGCGTTTGCCGCTTTGGCCGATCCTGCCGTTACCGGCGCTTGGTCGCCCTCCACGCGAACGGTTACCGCGCTTACTGCATCGCGCACCTTCAACTGCGTGTGGTCGCGAACGACCGAAGGCGCTTTGCCGTCTTGATAGCCGGACACCTCAACTGCGTATTCTCCGGCGATCGGCGCACGGTCGAACTTCGCCGTACCTGTCGCATCCGTCACCGCGTGGAAAGGCCCTACCTTCACCTGCGCGCCGACAGCCGGCGATACGACAAGCTTGTTCGCCGTCCAGTCGAACGATTCTTGCTGCACCTTCACGGTGAACGCCTGCCCCGCGCGCGGCGCAACCGGCTTCACTTCGATGCTGTTGATCAGCTTCGTATTGTCTCCGCTATAATATACTTTAACGATATCGCCTTGCCGAATTTCGTAATCGGCGATGCCGCGATCCGGCGAGATCCAAGCTCCTTCGCGCTTCACGGCGAACATCCAGCCGTCGTACCCGCCGAACTTGCCGTTGTCGACGCCGCCGATGCCTTTCAGCAGCTTGCCGAATTGCGGGTGCGTGTCCACGACATAGTCGACCTTGCTTGCTTTTAATACCTGCTCTACCGCATCCAAAGCAACGATGCCTTGAGCTTGGCCTTGCGCAACCGTGGCGCTTAATCCTTCGATTTCAACCGTTGCCGCAACTTTGCTTTGCAGCTTCTGGAACAACGCCGGCTTGCCTTGTGCATAACGGTCGTATGCCGTCATCGCTTGCAGCGCCTGAAGCGTGGACATGCCGTTCGTGCCGCCGTCCGCGACGTGCGCGAATCCGCCGTCCGCCTGGCGGAACGACAGCACGTTCGCAAGCACGCTGCCGCTTGCTTTCACGAACGCTTTGTCCGACGCCGGATCAATGCCGAGCGTCGCCAGCGCGATCACGACCTGCGATGCGCCTTCGCTGCCGCTGCCGAACCCGCCGTCCGATTGCTGTTTGCCGGAGAGCCATGCAAGCGCTTCGTCGATAGCCGTTTTCACTTCCGGCTGATCTTTGTGAGGTGCAAGCGCCGTCAGCGCCATTGCCGTCACGTCGACATCGCTGGCTCCGCCCGTCAGCAGCAGCGACCAGCCTTCCTTAGCGATGCGATGCTCCAAGATCCACTTCACCAGCTTCGCCTTCGCCTTGTCGTAGCCGGCATAGCTGCCGCTGTCCAGGGCGAGCAGCGCGAAGATCGGGCCGTTCGTGCCTTGGACCTCCAGCTTGGAGTGAGCGGCGATTTCCGCGATCAGATCGATTTTTGCATCCGTCAGCGCCTCAGGATTGCCGCCAACCGCTTTCACCGCAATCGCGATGCGCGCCAGATCCGTTACTTTAGCGGCATTGCCATGACTCGCTTGAACCGCCGCCTCGGTAGCCGCCAAATAGCTGTCCGGCACCGCAACACCCGCGCGAGCAAGCGCAAACGCACCCCAGTCGGATTGCTCCTTGGCGCCTTCAACAAGCTTGGCCGCTGCCGCGATTTCCGCCGACAAATCCCGTTTGGCCGCAGCATCAACAACGTCCGCCTTATCGCCGGTACCGCCCTCTGCAGCGGAAGCGATGCCAATCGAACCCGCCGCCAGCTGTACAACGATCATCAGGCTTAGCGCAAGACGCACCCAGCCCCATTTTAACCACTTCGTTCTTCTCATTGCCCGTACCCTCTCCCTTGTTCCATATCATTTTCATGCTTTGACATGCAAGCGTCCGTCCGGTGCCAACAAAAAAACATCCCCTGACGAACGGCCGTCGCCCCTTCCAATCTTCCGTTGCCGGTCAATCGGAATAATGGGCAACCGCCATCCCGTCTACGGAGATGTTGGGTTTGCGCGCATACGGCCATGCGAGCGCCATCGATCTTATTCGCACGAAGCAAGCAAATCCCCAAAAGCGGTATCGTCACCGACACCGTTTGCTTGACAACCACGCCTCATCGACTGCGCCTCCGCTTATGCGGAAGCCGCTGAACACCACCTATCCTCCGTAGGTTTACCGGTGCCGACAGAATAGGCAGTTCTCCTGGCTCTTGGATCGCCGCGTTATGCCGCCTTCCCGGCGCGCTTCAAGCGCCAGTGGCTTCATGGCCTAACACTCCCCAATTACAGTGGCGGGACCGCGCCGGCTTAAACCGGACTTCCCTTTTAAGCTAGCTTCTCAGCCAGCACCTATTCCCCTGAACATGTTCAATTCATCTTGTTATTGTAGCAGCGATTCGAAAACGTGTCCACTGATCCCCATGCCGTAACCGCTACCTTTTTACCTTTTATACTAGATGGACGATCCGAACCAGCTTGTCGCCGGCATCCACTTTAATGATATGATGCTTGGCATCGTAACATACCTTCCCCGACCCGACCTCTGCATTCGGATCGGCTCCGAGCGAGTAGAACAAATCGTCGGCCAGCGCCTCCATGACTTCCTTCTTCTCGGCTTCGCCCAGCGCTTCCCATTCCTCCGGCTCCATCTCGAAAAAACGGTAGCTGTCCGCGATGCCCTCCACTGCTTCCGTCAGCTCCCGCAATATATCGTTATATTCCCTTCCGAATTTTACGCCCATCGATTCGCCGCCCCTTTTGGATTCCAAATCTGCAAGATACCGAATTTTCCAGCTTTTTCGGCTTTTGCTCGTGAACATCATTGTACCATACCGCATCCCGAAATTACCAAGGGCGAACTATCAACTTCGGGTGCCTAATATCCGATAGTATTAGTGATGGAGTGTAGAATTCTTAAACTTTTTGTATCGTTTTGTCGAAATACTATACATAGAAAGCTTTCATTTCAATTCGTGGACGGGGTGTATTATGGAAAAGTCAACTGTTATCGGGGTCGGGTTAGGATTAATCGCGGTCGTGCTCGGGATGTTCTTGAAGCACGCGCCTATCATCAATTTGGTTAACAACCCCGCCGCTTATGTCATCATTCTTGTCGGCACCGCCGCCTCCTTGTTTATCGGATTTCCGATGTCGGAAATCAAAAAGTTTCCGAAGCTGATCAAAATCGCTTTTACGCAGCAGAAGCTGCTGCCGAAGCAGGAAATTATCCGCCTGTTCATGGAATGGGCGACAACGACGCGCCGCGAAGGTCTGCTGGCGCTGGAGAGCAAGCTTGACGAAATTCAAGACCCGTTCCTGCGCAACGGCATGCGGATGATTATTGACGGCAACGACCAGGACCTTGTCCGCGACGTGCTCATGGAAGATATCGCGGCTACGGAAGAACGCCACCGCTCCGGCGCGCTGATCTTCTCCCAGGCCGGCATGTACGCTCCGACGCTCGGGGTACTCGGCGCGGTTATCGGTCTGATCGCGGCATTATCGGACATGAGCGATATGGCCAAACTGTCGCAAGCGATCGCTGCCGCTTTCGTCGCAACGCTGCTCGGTATTTTCACCGGTTACGTGCTGTGGCATCCGCTCGCAAACAAGATGAAGCGTCTGTCCAAACGCGAAGTGGAAATCCGCCTCATGATGGTCGAAGGCTTGCTATCCATTCAATCCGGCGTATCGACGATTGCCATCAACCAAAAATTATCCGTATTCCTTACTCCGACAGAACGTGCAAAGATGGGCGAGAAGGAGGGAACGAACGGTGAGCAAAAAGAGTAGACACGAACCTCACGAAGAACACGCCGACGAAACCTGGCTGATTCCATATGCCGACTTGCTTACGCTTCTCCTGGCGTTGTTCATCGTCTTGTTCGCGTCCAGCTCGGTCGACTCCAAAAAGTTTCAGGACCTGAGCCGCGCCTTCAGCCTCGCGCTGAATTCGGGAACCGGCGTCCTGGAGAATACGTCGATCATCAGCAATAGCAACGAGCTGGAGCGCAAGCGCAAGGACAACGACGACGGCAAGACGAAGCGGAACAAAGCGAACGAAGCGTTGGCGGAGAAAATCCGCAAGGAGCAAGAAGATTTCGAGAAGCTCAAGAAGAAGCTCGACCAATATATCAAGGACAACGGTCTGACGACCCAGCTTGAAACGAAGCTTAACCAATCCGAATTGAAGATTACGATCAGCGATACGGCATTATTCGCTTCCGGCAGCGCGAGCGTGAAGCCGGACTCGCGTACGCTTGCGGTAACGATATCCAACATGCTGCAGCCGTTTCCGGATTACGAGGTCGTTGTTGCGGGACATACCGACAACCAGCCGATCCGTACGAAGGAATTCGAGTCGAACTGGGATTTGAGCTCCAAGCGGGCGCTCAACTTTATGAAAATATTGCTGTCGAATCCGAGCCTCGATCCAAAAATGTTCAGCAACATCGGCTATGGGGAATACCACCCTGTCGATTCGAACGAAACGGATATCGGCCGCGCCAAAAACCGCCGCGTCGAGGTGTCCATCATCCGGAAATTTAAGGACCCTTCTACCGAGTCGACGATGTCGGCAAGCGGACAATAGAAAGCCTGGGGCATGCCCCGGGCTTTTTTGTTGTTCCGGCATGCTGCCGGTAGGCCTGAATGAACACCTATCCGCTTCGGCCGAACTGGCCTCGATAATTGCCTAAGTTATTCACAAGGAAACGCAACAAAGGAGAAGGGCTGCCTATCCCCTTCTCCTTTGACCGTTGATATTCGTTTTTATTTGCCTAGCAAAATCCGCGTATACGGCGAGTCGATCGGCAGCATGATGACCGGCTCTCCCTTAAACGTCGTCACGTAGCTGTCCAGCGTCCGGTACAGCTTGTAGAACTCCGGATTTTTGCCGTAAGCTTCGTTGTAAATCCGGGCTGCTTCCTGCTCGCCCTCGGCGACGATTTTCTTCGCGTCAGATTCGGCCTGGGCGATCAGTTCGACCGCCGTCCGGTCGGCTTTGGACGTAATTTTGCGCGACTCCTCATCACCCTCGGACAGATATCGGGCCGCGATCGATTGCCGGTCGGAAATCATCCGATTGTACACGCTTTGCTTGTTGCCTTCCGGCAGGTCGGTCCGCTTGATGCGCACGTCGATGATTTCGATGCCGTAGTTGTCTTTTTCCAGCGCGTCGCGCACGTCCTTCGTAATCTCGTCGGTCAGGTTGCCGCGCTGCGTATTCTCGCTGATGATGCTGCTGTAGTCGATTTCGGACAGTTTGCGGCGCACGGTGTTGTACACCGCCTCGTCGATCCGCTTCTGGCCGGAGCTGACCGATTGGGCGGTCCGCAAAAACTGCTGCGAGTTTTTGATCCGCCAGACGGTGTAGTTGTCGACGATAATCGGTTTCTTATCCTTCGTCAGGATCGACGTTGGGTTGCTGTCATAGACCATTTGGTACTTCGGTAGCGAAGTAACGTTTTCGATAAACGGAATTTTGAAGCTGAGACCCGGTTCTTCGATGACGCGCACCGCTTCGCCGAACTTCAGCACAACCTTGTATTCCCCTTCGTTCACGACAAAGGCGGACGAGAAAAATATAATTGCGGCAGCCACGAGACCGAGGATGCTCAGAACCCATTTCTTCATTTCGCACCGCCTCCAGTTCCAGGTGTACCCGTGCCTGCGCCCTGTCCTGCGCCGGGACGAAGCAGCTCATTGATCGGCAAATATTTGACCGTATCGCCGGACGAGTCGGAAATGAATATTTTCGCGTTCGGCAGCACTTTCTCGAGCGTCTCGATAATGAGCCGTTCTTGGGTGACCGCCGGGTTTTTCATGTATTCCGTATAAATGGCGTTAAACTTGGCGACGTCCCCTTGCGCGTTCAATACCCGGGATTGCTTCTGTCCCTGTGCGTTCTCCAGCAAAGCTTGCGCTTCGCCGCGCGCTTTCGGGATGCGGTCGTTTTCGTATTTCATCGCGTTGTTGATCTTCGTGTTCTTCTCCTCGCGCGCGTTCGTCACTTCCTTGAACGCATCCTGCACCTGTCCGCCCGGCGGCTCGATGTCTTGGAATTTGATGTCGACGATCTGGATGCCCGTTTCATATTTCGTCTGCAGCTCCAGCAGCTTTTCGCGCACCTTGCTCTGAATGTCCGTTTTCCCGTCCGTAATCGCATAATCCAGCTTGGAGGCGCCGATCACCGAACGGATCGATGCTGCCGCGGAGTTGCGCAGGAACGTCTCCGGGTCGTCGATATTGTACAAATAATCGCGAATGTTGCTGATCCGCCACTGTACGACGGCATCCGCCGAAACGATGTTCTCGTCGCCGGTAATCATCAGCGCTTCTTCGTCGACCGGAACCTCCTGGCCGTTCTGCTCGCGGTAGCCGATATGGATACGCTGCGTCAGCTGCGCCGGCACTTTAATGACCTTCTGAATCGGATAAGGCCATTTGAAGTGAAGGCCCGCCGTTTCTTCCCCCGTATATTTGCCGAATGTCATGATCGCGGCGCGTTCTTGCTCCTGCACGGTGTAAAACATGGAAAACCCGGCCATCACCACGATCGCGGCGACTGCCAGCAGCACAATCGTCTTGATGCCTTTCGGCGTCATCTTGAACTGCTGCGGCGGACCCGGCGGCCTTGTTTCTTCCACTACGTTCATTTCGATGCCCCTCCCCGTAACGTATAATGTTCCCAATGGATATTACGGAAAATATTCGGAATCGTTTCACTTTTTGATCCGCGACATCAATCCTTCGAACTCTTCGCTCGTCAGCTCGCGCCACTGCCCGATTTTCAACTTCCCGAGATGGATGTTCATGATCCGCTCGCGGGTCAGCCGCCGGACTTGATAACCGAAGGCCGAGCACATGCGGCGAATTTGCCGGTTGCGCCCCTCGGTCAGGATGATGCGGAACACCCGGTCAGCCACCTGCTCGGTCCTGCACGGCAGCGTCATGCTGCCCAGCACCTTGACCCCGCTCGCCATGCCGCGCAGAAACATCGGCGTGACCGGTTTGTCGACGGTGACGACATATTCCTTCTCGTGCCGTTCCTCGGCACGCAATATTTTGTTGACGATGTCCCCGTCGTTTGTCAGCAGAATGAGCCCGTCGGAATCCTTGTCGAGCCGTCCGATCGGGAAAATTCGCTCCTCGTGTCCGATAAAATCAACGATATTCCCTTCCACGTGCGTCTCCGTCGTGCATGTGATGCCCACAGGCTTGTTGAGCGCGATGTAGACGTGCTTGCTCTTCTCGGCAATCGGCTTGCCGTCGATGCGTACGTCGTCGCCGTCCTCCGCCTGGCTGCCCAGCTCCGCCTTGACGCCGTTAATCGTCACGCGGCCCGCTTCCACAAGCTTGTCCGCTTCCCGCCGGGAGCAAAATCCCGTTTCGCTAATGAATTTGTTGATGCGCAATTGTGTTCCCACCCTGTCACCTGTCTTGAAATCTGAGAACATTATACCCTTTTTGATGCGGGTTTCCTACCTACACCAAGGAAGTCGCTATTCAGCCGCACGGAACTCCTTTCACACCACGCGCAGTTCCTAGCGTGCGATTAGCGTCACGTATCTGTGGTTAACCACCGGTGAGGCCGGAATTTTAAGTTTGCGCCGCTCTTTAGGGCAATAACTGCGATTGTGCAGGTATTTTTGGCGCGGTGTTGCATTTAGGAGGTAATTGTTGCGGTGATGCAGGAATTTTGGACACGGTGGTGCAGGAATTTGGACACGGTGTTGCGGTTTGGGGCAATAGATGCGATTGTGCAGGTATTTTTGGCACGGTGTCGCGTTTAGGAGGTAATAACTGCGATTGTGCAGGTATTGTCTGCCGTAACCTGCGAATAGGCTCGATTTGGCTAGAATTAATGCACTTTTGCAGCTATCATTGCATGGCTGGTAGACTCGCCGACAATAGATGTACGTTTGCAGGTATTGCACGACTCCCCATTCGTCCTTTGTGATCGTGGCGCACCGAACAAAAAACCCGCCGATCACAGCAAAAAACCTCCCGCGGCCATAGCAAAAAGCCCCTTGCAGGGGGCTTCTCCGGATGGTTCCTATGCGTGAGCCGAAAACTTAGTCCTTATCGACCCAGTCCTTGTTCAGGTAGCTTTCCACCGTCTTGCTCAAAGCAAATATCGTATGCGCCGATTCGAAGTTTTCGAAGGCGTGCTCGCATTGCTTCATATACTGCATCGTTTCGTCGTAATGGGACATATGCCGCGCGATGTCCTCCTCGGAATCGCCGCGCTCCCGCTGGCGCTCAAGCACCGTGTTACGGTCGGCATACACGAACAGGCGAACGACCTTTTCGCCGTATTTGGCTTTAATGATTTCCGCTCCATGCAGGTTCATGACCATATAAATCGATCCGCTTTTTTGGATCATCGTTTCGAGATCGGACATTTTGATCCCGTACAGGTTGCCGTCGATATCGACGCTTTCGATAAAGTCGCCATTTCGCTCCGCATCCAGGAAGTCATCCCGCGAGATGAAGTGGTAATCTACACCGTCGTTTTCGGCGGAACGCGGTTTGCGCGTCGTGTAGGATAGTACTTCTTGCAATCCAAGCGTTGATCCCGCCATATCGGCCAACGTTTTGCGTCCTGAACCGTCCGGCCCGGTAAAGATGAAGATCATGTCCTTCTCCTGCAATTCATACATCGGGTCAGCCTCCTCTTTAGACAAAATGGGTTTTTAGCTTATTTGCTATTATAGCATAATTGAAATTTTCTGATTATTAAAATTTCATTACATTTGCCCGCCCTCATAGATTTGCAGCCCTTTTCGCCCGCTTTTGGCCGCGGCGATCATCGCTTGCGCGACCTGCCGGCCTTCGATCGGACGGTACTTGCGCAGCCTGCCGACCCATACGAATTTCAGCCATTTCATCACCGTCATCCCGAGGAGGCGTTCCCCGAGCCGGAACTCCTGTCGCCTGCCAAGCAGGAACGATGGCCGGAATATATGGAGCGATGGCAAGCCAAGCTGCTGTAACGCTTCCTCCAACTCCCCCTTCACCCGGCTGTAAAAAAAGCTTGAGGAAGCCGACGATCCGATCGCCGTGACGATCAAATAGTTGCCCGCGCCCGACGATTCGGCCAGCCTCGCCATCGTGAGCGGATACTCGTAATCGACCTGTCTGAACGCTTCCCTCGTTTTCGCCTTTTTAATTGTCGTCCCCAAACAGCAGTATATGTCATCGGCTGAAAAATATTCCTTACACTCGCCCAATTTCCCAAAATCGATGATACGCTCCGTCAGCTTCGGATGCTTGATTGGCAAAGCCGATCTGACGAGCGCGATGACCCGCTCATATTCCGGATCGTCCAGCAACTGTTGCAGCAGCTCGCTGCCGACCAACCCGCTTGCTCCTGCGACGAGTGCCGTTCTCTTCTTCATGGGCGGCTTGCCTCCCGCTTATTCGAGTATGAATCCTTTGAAGTCTACCCTATCCGACGCCCCCGTATAAACTTCCAATCGATGCAGACCCAAATCGAGATCGCCCAGTTCGGTCACTGCCGCCGTTAACGCCCGGACATCACCATTGATTTTGACATAGGTACCTGATTCGGTCGTTCCTTTATAGGCTCGCAGCGCAAGCTTCCGCTTCGCGTTAACGAACACCCACGCCGATAAGATGATCCGATCCGCCTCGTCGGATTTGGTATAATCGACATATACCTTAAAAAGATCAGCCGGGGCTTCCGGCATCGTCAGCCAATCTTCCGGCACGCTGTCCTTGATTTTCTGGCTGGAATAATCAATTTTTGTATAACCGTCGGCCACAATCGTTCTTGGGCAAAAATGAGCGAATATCGCTCCCGCCTCATACCGATGTCCAGCGTCCCCGAAGTGCAGCCTGTCCGAGATGATGCTCTGCGCGCTAACGGAAGAATACAGCAAGAACATCTCCGTCAGCTGGTTCAGCTCGATCAACTGCAAACCGTATTCCGTGGCGAGCTCCCGTTTCACCCCGTTGGCTACGCTGTCGATATGCTCGCTTGTTCGCATTGGATATTCCGCGGCGTATTCCGTGAGCACGCCCGGTTGGACGATCGCCTGCGTCGTCAGGAGAAACGGCTGAATTTCCCGATCGTAGCACCAATGGATGATTTGCCGTATATGTCCCTTAAATCCGTCCCGATAGCTTTTTTCATCTGCATACCCGAGTCTGTCGTTAATGCCGAAGCCGATGCCGATCATCTTCACATCGCGGTATGCCGAGCCTTCGCCAAACACGTCGTCCATTGCCGATGCCGCCCAGATTGCGACTTGACCGCTGAATCCGGCGTTATAAATGCGCAGCGCGTCGTTGCCCGTCGCCTGCCGAAGCGTCTGCTCCAAATACTTCGGAAACGTATTCGGGGAAACGCTGTCGACACCCGTCTGATTGGCGGTCCAATCCGTCGTATTCGCTCCGTCGAACGTGCTGTCGCCGAAGAAGGCGACCGGGAACTTGCTGCCGCGCAGCCATTCCGTCCATGCGTCTTGCCATGTATACATTTTGCTTGGGATTTTGTTAGTCATCGAACGCACCTCCTATCATCATCTATTCGCGGCCGAGGAGACAAATCCTTTCCAAAACGATACAATACAAAACAAGGATAAATGAATAGTTAAATAAGGATAATCAGGCTGGTTCGTTAGCGTTTGGACGGCACTTTTCTCAGTCAGGAGGGAACCGGGATGAAAAGACGAAACGAAGAAAAGCTTCGGCTCGAACGCGAAGCGATCAAAATATTCGTACAAATCTATAATCGCAATCATACGATCAAGCTGAGGCTGCTATATCAGCAGGAACGGCCGGATGCCGTGCTGCAGGACGTGTACCGCCAGAAATCGGGGTTAGAAGTCACGCACCTGTTCTACGACTCGGCGGAAGCCAAAATGCTGTTCGGCCGCTCGAACGAAACATGGTGTTCGTTAGAATCGCTCGACATTCTCCTGGATGAGCTGAACAAGCGCATTGAACGCAAGGAGCAGAAGATCGCCGGCTACTCGCACGATTATCCGGTCTCGCTGCTCATTCGCAACGCCTCGCCCGCCTTCGGGATGTCGGATATATTAGCGGTCAAGGACCGCATTCGCAAGCCGCAGCCGGCTTTTGAACAGATGTGGTTTTTGTCCCGGGACGGCACGGAGGAGTGGCTTCTCGTCGATTTGCGGACGTTGTGAGGGCAGAGGGTGCCGGCGGCACTCTTTCTTTATTGCCGGAAGTCATTTGGTCCGGCAAACATTTTTATAAAAAACATCAGTATTTTCCATAGATTGCAGGCATGCCATAATGGGATCAAAGGAGCTGATGGAGTATGAAAATAAGACGTATTTCTGAAAATGACGATTTCGAGTTCATCCTTCGCTTGGAAAACGAGACGGCCAAAAGATTTAATCCTGACCCAACGTTCCTGGGAATTAGGGACACGGCTGAGGAACTTAAAGAAAGGCTCTGTTCCCCGAACGCAACAAGCAAAGGTTTTGTGGTTGAAGTGGATGGCAGCATAGCTGCAGTCGTAGCAGTGTCTTTATCTCCACGAACCAAAAACGGGTATTTCGAATGTGGCTTTGTCGAGGGACACGGCCATCTTATTCAAGAACTGGTTGACAAAAGCTCAGTCATTGTACGCGAAAACGGCGGACAAAAGATGTTCAAGTTTGCTTTCAACAAATTCGGTCAAGTTCGTAACAGCGAAATTTCATTTTGGGAACAAATGGGGTTCATCTCCGAGGAGTACTCCAAGGCCAGACTGATTCTTAATCTTGAGGATTGGAAAGAACCCCAAGAGTTCAATAATGCACATATAGTCCCTGCAACCGAATTCGCGATCGAGGATATTATTCAAATGCTAATTGACGATGGCGAAGATCAGGTTGCAGATTTGATCAGCCAGCAATACCTCCCCCAAAAGAATCCTGATCAGATTGTGCTGACTTTGCTTGATGAACATGCCAATGAGATCGTTGGCTTGGCGTTATATCGGGTTTTTGTACACAATCAAGGCTCTGACGATGAGTTTTTGGATGCCATCGGCTTTGGACTTTATTTCCGGCCAAAATTCGAAATAAGTAAAGCTGAAAAGCGGCGGCTTCTGCATGCATCACTGCTGTCCATGAAACAGTTAGGCATCGTACATGCGGTTTCGAACATATCCCTAAAAGACTTCGATACGTTCGCCCTCTTCATTCGTGAAGGGTTTGATGGCATGGGCGCGGAGAAAAACAGCACAATCCATCTCTACAAAACGGTGTAACAATGAAAAAATACGTGAATGCACGGGAGATTCTGCCCGAGGCGTTAATCAAGGAAATCCAAAAGTACGTGAAAGGCCAGCACCTCTACATTCCTCAGACGGAGCGCCAAACTTGGGGGCATTCTACCGGAATCCGTGAAGAGATGGAGGAACGCAATGCGGAGATTTTTCGCCGATACAAGTCCGGCGTGAGTATGCGGCAGCTGGCGGAGCAGTTCAGCTTGAGCGAGGATCGGGTCCGAGGCATTATCTACGATCGGCAGACGTAGCAAAATGCTCATAAACAAAATACACGGCCGAATCCCTTGTACATCCAAGGTTTCGGCCGCTTTCGCGTTGCAAGCCACGGGATCCGGCACATTAATAAAAGCGGTCCTTACTGGCAGCGTGGATACCCGTTAATATCCTGAATGTCGCCCAAGCTATAGTGGAACGTCGCAAATTGCGTGGCGTACAAATATTGCATCACATATAGCTGATTCGACTGAATACTGCATAATACGCCAGATACGCCTTGGCCGTTTTTCATCGAGATGCCGACCGGCTGGCCGATCAGTGCGCTCGCCTTTTGCTGCAGCGTCGTACCGGACGGCGGGGGCGTCGAATAGGAGGAATACATGGAATCACCTCTTTTGCCCACTAGGATCGAAATCGTTGCCGATTTTCAAGGTGTTCCATCCAGTATATGAGAAAATCGCCTGCCGCTCATGGGCGTATGACCGGAATCGCGTTTGCACCGGTTCAATTCATAATCCCATGTCCGACAATCTTCACGTCCACCCTCGTATCGAACATAACTTGCGGATAAGCTTTCTCCCAGTCCAGCTGTTTCCAAGTATCCGGGTAAAAAGCCATGACACGTCGACCTATGCCGAAACCGTCATGACCGGCCTTTTGCATGTTTCGGATCACATCGTTCGCTTGCCGTGTCAGTTCCATGGATAAGATTCGATTCAGCTTCTCGATGACCGGCTTCTCCTTCAGCCGATCTTTCGCATATTCGATCGCGGTCACCGGCAATTGCAAGGAAAGATTAACTTGGATTTGCCGATCCTTTCCTTCGCTGACCTTGATCTTGCGTTTCGACTTTTTGACGTTGATCGTAATGTAATCGGTCATCGTTGCTTCTTTTGCATGCTGGTTGACCTTTAACGTCAGATCGGTCTTCTTCCCTTTTTTCCCGTCCAGCAGCAAGTACAGAATGGAGTCATTCGCACTGAGCGTTCCCGTCATGCGATCGTTGTGAAACATAGCCAGCCCGCCCACGAGCACCTTATTGCCGCTTTTCTGCAAATAGGGGAGAGCAAAATCCTGCCCGGGATCGAGCAGCTCCGGCAAAATCGTTTGCAGATTTTCCTTCGGCACCATAGTCATCTCTTCTGTCGCTTTAAGCAATTTATAGATGTGCTCTCCGATTAGCCTGTTCCCGGCTTTTTTCATCTCGATCACGTCCTGTGCAGTCCCCCGAACTACGGCCAGCCGTGCGGTAATGGCTGTTTTCGCCTCGCGGTAATAGACTTGAGCAGCCGGGTATATTCCTTTTTTCGCCATACGTTCCCCGATCAGCTGCACGTACATTTTATTAAAAGCGAGCGTATCAGAAATCTCATGATTGAGAATATCGCTTCCGTTCCGGGGCGTCTTGGCTTTCACCGAATGAATTTCATTCCGGTCGCTCGTTCCCGAATCCGATTTCTTCGCGTCCACGATCGAAATCGTGCCCCGCAGTTCTCCCTTATCCGTCAGGTCCCAGCCGCCGATCGAAACGATGCGCACGTTTTTTAACAGCTGCTGATCCCAACAACCCGATAAAACGGCCGCCAACAGGGCGATAACCAGACAAGAAATGCCTCTTCTCACGTTCGGTTCACTCCCGTTTGGCGGATGCGGAACGCAAAGGATATTCCCAGGATGACAAGGGGAATGACCAAAGTAAACACGTAGCTGACGATGGAGATCCACCCCGTAAAAGCTTCAATCTTGAACGGATCTTTCATAAACATGGCAACCACGAATACGAGAAAAGCCGTATAAGGAATGGCTTTGCTATGCTTATTGCCGCCAAAAAGCCGTGTCAATCCTTTGGATGCCAAGTATAAATTTCCGATGAGCGAGGTAGAAACCAAAACCGTCCAGATGCTAAGAAAATAAAGATCCGGCCGCTCGATTAATTGAAAGGTAAATGCTCTGAGCATATAGAGAACAGGCTCGGGAACAAGCTCCATTTCATTCGGGCTGAAGAAGACCAGGCTCGTAAACACCATAAACACGTACAGTATTGTCGTAAAAACGTTTCCGAGAGAAGCTGCTTTTAATACTGCTTTACTATCCCCCTCCACGTACGGGTAAACGACTAGCAACAGCTCGAATCCGATCATGGCGATCGTCACCTGATAGGAGCCTTTCACGATGCTCGGCCAGCCCGCTTGGCCAATCGGCAAAATATAAAGAAGATTGGCTTTTGTATAGGCCCATGCAGCGATAACGATCATGAAGACAATCAAACTTGTAACGAGCACAAAAAAACGGGCGATCGTTCGAAAATTTTCCCGAGCCAGATACATGCATACGCCAAGCATCAGAACATATATGACCCAATTGGGCGTATTCGAGAACATCCATTTGCCGATAATGCCCCCGAAGTTAACGGTCGTCGAGACCCCCGTCAGGATGAAATAAACGATGTATGCGGCATGGAGCGTTTTGCCAAGCGGCTTTCCGAAGACATGCGGCAATATCTCATACACGGTCATGGACGGGAACCGCCTGCCTACTGCCCAAATCACCAAAATGATGAGCTGAATGAAAATTCCGGATAAAAAGGTAGATATCCATCCGTCCGCTTTGGCGACAGAGAACACTTGGTAGGGCAGAGCTAGTACGCCGTAGCCCACCTGCGCCTGGGTGATGACGAACATCAGCTGACCTGGCGTAATTTTATTTTTCTCGTCCGTCATTTCGCTGCCACTCCCTTGAACTATGTTCTCTCTCCAGGCTTTGAGGATGGGCATCCAGAGGGCGTTCGTTCTGCTTCCAAACCGGAAGACGGGCAAGCGTGTCCTTGAAATCTTTCCAGCGAAACGGTGCAAGAGGCGCAAAATACGGCGTGCCGAACGATTCCAGCTTGCACAGATGGATAAGAATGAACATCAAGCTTACGACGATCCCGAGAAAACCGAACATTGCGGCCGCGATCATGACCGGAAATCGCAAAAGGCGGAGTGAACCGCTCATTTCATGGCTGGGCACGATAAACGAAGCAACCGCGGTTAGCGCGACCACGACGATCATGGCGTTTGAAACCAAGCCCGCCTTGACAACCGCATCCCCGATCACCAAACCGCCAACGATGCCGATCGTCTGTCCGACGCGACCGGGCAAACGGATGCTTGCCTCCCTCAGCAGCTCAATCGTCAGTTCCATGAATAAAGCTTCCATGATTGGGGAAAAGGGGAGCTTTTCTACGCCGCTTTTGATCGTTTCGAATACATCGGATGGGATGGCTTCGAAGTGAAACGAAATGACCGCGATGTAATAAGCGGGAAGCACGATGGCAATGAAAAAGCTGATCAGCCGGATCAACCGGATAAAGGTCCCCAGAATCGAACGGCTGTAATAATCGTCCGGCGATTGGTAAAAAGCGAAAAAGGTAACCGGGAATATATAAGCGCTGGCGCTTCCTTCCGACAAGAGCGCCACTCTGCCCTCCAATAAGTTGCCTGCGACCCGGTCCGGACGTTCCGTGCTTAGAAGTTGGGGAAATGGGCTATACGATCGATCTTCGATATATTCCTCAATGAGATTCGTTGAAAGCACACTGGCAGCCGAGATCGCGCGGATTCTGCGCTCCGCTTCGCATACGAGCTTTGGATCGGCAATATGATGAAGATAAACGAGGGCGAACCGATTTTTCGTTTCCTCCCCCAGCTCATAAAACCGAACAACAAGGTTTCGGCTCGCGATCAATCTTCGGACCAGTTGCAAGTTGACGTTCAAATTTTCAACAAAGCCTTCATGGGAGCCGCGCACGACACGTTCGTTTTCCGGTTCGGCTACCGCTCGCTTATTGACTGCGGGTGCGTGAACGACATAGCATTCCTGCTTATTTTCCAAAAGAAACGCAATGAACCCTTTCGTCATCAAATCCACGACTTTTTCCAGCCGATTCTGTTGTTTTGCGTTTATTGCAGTGAGGACGTGTTCCAACGCACCTTCACTCGTTTCAGCGAGCGGCTTGATTATTTTTTCGTTGATGAAGTCTTCGTCGCACGTCGATTCCAAATAAAGGAGTTGGCCCTGAAGTTGATTGACCTGCACGGGACGTATTTTCAAATCATCCGTATGGAAGAACGCATCCTGGATATTGCTTATATTTTCTTGCAACGAGCAAGATACGGTTTGCGAATATACATGCCGATTATCTTCAACGGGTACGCTGGTCCGCCTATTGTTACGCAGCATTCGCTTCCAGAAGCTCATAGCCCATCATCTCCAACAATTGGTTATTGGTCTTTGGAAAGTATTCCAAAGTTGCACTCGGGCTATTCCTTGCGTCTGTGGCAGATGCCAAAGGCGAACATACGCCGGCAGATCCGATTCAGATCTAAATGAGGTCGTCCGCCTGTATGGCAGTTGAACTTCCTCCTTGAGTTGCCTACAATAAAGTTAACTTGTTCCACTTATACACGAGTTATTAACAGGTCGTTCTGTGGAGAATGTGGACAAAATCAAAGTTATCCACAGGATTATCCACATCGTGTTAACAACGAATAAATGTTCTTGGGATAACAGGGCAATATCTGGGGATAGTCGAAAAAGATCGGAGGCTGGCGAATGATGCCGAATACGGAAGAACAACAAGCAACCTCAACCGCTGCCGCGACCTATGAGCACCACCGGTGGATGCGCGAAGCGATCGAGGAGGCGCGCAAGGCCGAAGCGCTCGGCGAAGTGCCGATCGGCGCCGTCATCGTGCGCGACGGGCAGGTGATCGGCCGCGGCCACAACCTGCGGGAGACCGGGCTCGACCCGACCGCGCATGCGGAGATGATCGCGATCAAGCAGGCGAGCGCCCATCTGGAGGCGTGGCGGCTGCTCGACTGCACGCTGTACGTAACGCTGGAGCCGTGCCCGATGTGCGCCGGGGCGCTGGTGCAGGCACGGGTGCCGCGCGTCGTATACGGCACGACCGACCCGAAGGCCGGATGCGCCGGGACGCTGATGAACCTGCTGCAGGAGCCGCGGTTCAATCATGAAGCAGAGGTCATCGGCGACGTCATGCAGGAGGAGTGCGCAGAGCTGCTGAAATCGTTTTTCCGCAGGCTGCGGGGGAAGAAGGCATGATGATCGCCATGATCGCAATGTTCTTTTTTTGGCCGCTGATCATCTTGTCGGTGATCCTGTCTTTGGCCGGCATAGCGGCCAAGAAGCCGCTCGCGCTTTATATTTCGGCAGTATGCATCGTGCCGACCGCTTTGTATTTTATCAACCTTCTCAAGTGGGGGGTCCCGCTGGTTCCGCTCCTGTACGTCGCGGCCGGCCTGTTCGTTCGACGCGACCGCTGGCCGCTCGCCCTGCTCTGCGCCGCGCCGGTGTACGCGCTGATCGGCTGGCTGGCTTATACGGTGCTGACGCAATAATTCGATTATTTTTACGTAAAATGCATAAAGCTCCCGCAAGCTCGTTCGTCTTGTAACCGCAAAGCCGCCTTGGCTTCTGCGGTTTTTTCATTGCAACGAAAACGATCCGACGTTCCATCGCCATGATCAATCCCACGGAAGGTCGCAGAAATTTTTCCAGCATCAAGGGAACCTTTCGCTGAGTCGTCCGTCCAATTCAATGAGAGGTGACCGAGTTGCGTTACGAATACTTAAAAACGATCTCCCAAGGCATCGACAAAAACGCCGCCCTCCACGACCTCATGATCGATTATGGAGACGACGTGTGGAACTATATTTTTTTTCTTACCCGCCAGTCCAATCTCGCTGACGATCTGTCGCAGGACGCGTTCCTGAAGGTGTTCGAGAAGCTGCATACGTACCGTGGGCAGTCCACCGTGAAGACGTGGATTCTAAGCATTACGTACAACGCCGTGCGCGATTATTGGCGGTCAGCCTGGCTGCGCAAGGTGACGCTGCAGGAGCGGCTATTCCGCAAAGAATCGGCCCCGTCCGCCGAAGCGGAATTTCTCGCAGACGACGGCACGAAGGCGTTATGGGACGCAGTGCTGACGCTGCCGCTTAAGCTGCGCGAGGTGCTGCTGCTGCACGCCCACCATCAGCTCGCATTGGCCGAGATCGCGGGTGTGCTAAACATCTCGCAGGGGACGGTCAAGTCCCGGCTGTTCCGGGCACGGGCCCGCGTTGCGGAGCAATTGAAGCGGCAGGAGCAGGCGGAATTCGATGCGGAAGGAGCGGATAAGCCATGAGCACGAATGCGAACATTCCCGATTGGGAGAAAAAGCTGGCGAAGCTGCCGCTTGCATCCGGCGGCTTTACGAAAGAAATGATGCAGCAAGTAAAGGAGCGTACCACGATGAAGCAAGAGAAGAAGTTCAAGCCGCTGCGCATGGTGTTGATCGCGCTCGCCGCCGTTGTTTGCAGCGCCGGGATTTGGCAGCACGAGCGAATCGGCGAAGCCGTGGGGGCGATGTTCTCGCCGGACGGTTCCCATCTGAAGCCGATGGACAAAAACGCCGACATCAAGTTAAAGGTGTTCACCCCTTATGGCGATCAGTTTATGGATGAATATGGGCGAGCGTTTGAGATACGCAACCCCAATGTGAATTTGATCCCAGTAGCTCCTCGTTCCGATGAATTCCCTGACGGGTCCGCCATGACGATGCAACAGTTGGAGGAGTGGCTGGAAAAGGAGAAACCCGACGTGGTCCAGCTCAGCCCGACACAATACGAAAACTTGGCTAAGGCTGGCAAGCTTTACGATCTGGATGCCGTAATCAAGCAGGATCTTTTCGATCTCGAGAGCTTCCACCCTACGGTCGTCCGGGCGATTCGCGATTTGAGCGACGGCCGTATCTACGGCTTGGCACCGGAAGTGAGCACAAACGCTCTTTTTTACAACAAAGATCTGTTCGATCGTTATGGCATCGACTATCCAACGGACCAAATGTCGTGGGACGAGGTGCTGCAGCTGGCCGCCCGCTTCCCGACCGACGGACAAGAAGAAAACCACGTATACGGTCTCGACGCTTCGGGCAGCGCATTCTGGCTCATCCAAAGTATTGGCAGCACACTCGGCCTGCGTATGACAAACAATGAAGGAACAGCCGCGACGATTGACAGTAAGTCATGGAGCGCCATATGGGAAAAGGTAACTGAGGGCTATCGGAAGGGCTATATTTCGCAAGCCTCTTCAACAAACGGAAGCAAGTCATCGTCAGAGTACAAAAAGGGCCCCTTTTTATCCGGCCGTGCCGCAATGACTGTAAGTACGCTCAACACGTTAAGCTACTTTCTCAGGTATGAGGAAAAGAATGACGGTCCCCAGCCTTTTCGCTGGGATGTTACAACCGAACCCGTCGATCCGGCGAACCGTAATGCAGCGACAACATTCTATTTAGGAACAATTCACGCCGTCAATGCAAAATCCAATAATCTGCGTGCCGCCTGGGAGCTGGTGAAATATGTGAACAGCGCGGAAAATGCAAGAAAACAAATGCGTTCCAAACCTTACACGCCGCTGCTCTCGCGTTCCGCGTTCCTTCCATCCGACGGCGAACATCACTTTGAAGCCTTCTTCAAGCTGGAGCCGAGTGTTCGGCAAATGACCGAACCCTGGAATCTATCGCTGTATTATATGGCGGAAGCCGAAGCGGATCATGTCATCCGCGGCGAAAAAACAGTCGAAGAGGCTCTCTCGGATGCCAACACCCAAGGAAATCTGCTGCTGAAAGGAAAGCCGTGACCCTCATGAAGATGCTAAGAAACATGATAGTTCTGCTCTTTGTACTCATGCATCTGCTGCTTGTCGTTGGCTGCAAAGAACAAGAACCAACCGTAAAAAAGCCGATCAAAATCGCATACAACGATGAAGAATCATTTTACAATCAATACGGCGATTATTTCGATGCAGTTTTCCCGAATCTGGATATTAAAATTATTCCGACGAAAAGCGTCCTCGATCAACCCGGTTCAGCCGGTATAAAGGAGTATGAACGAATTATGGATCAGGAGCAGCCTGATTTGGTCATACTGTGGCCCTTATGGTTCAAGGAAATGGTCAATCACGATAAGTTTTACGATATCACTACCTTCGTTGAGAAGGACCTTGATGCCGATCAGCTGTACCCGATTGCATTGGAATGGTTAAAGTCCGCAGGGCAAGGCAAGCTGTACGGATTAAATTCGCATTTTACAACGTACGCGTTGTACTATAATAAAAGCTTGTTCGATGAATATGGCGTTGATTACCCGACGGATGGCATGAGTTGGCAGGAGATTCTGCGGCTGGCCGAGCGCTTCTCGAATAAACATAATGGTAACAAGCAAGTCTACGGCTACCATCAGATGTACTTGGAATCCCCGAAGGATTTAATTACAACGATCGCGGGAACGCAACACTTATCGTTCACAAACGCCGACGGTACGCGTATGACGGTGGATACGAAGCCTTGGCGGGATATTTTTCAAATGGTCGTAGAGTCGTTGAGTCGGGGGAACTTCACTTTGCAGACCGTCGACACGGCGAGCCCGAATGCGGCGAATAAGATGGATTTATTCCCTAAAGGAAATGTCGCCATGACCATAGATGATCTGTATTACATGAACAGGCTCAAGCAAAACAATGTCCCCTTCGACTGGGGAGTTGTCACCACACCAATTGATCCTGCAAATCCCGAATTCGACAACAACTACAATCCATCGTCTATATTTGCGATTCCGGCCAATGCCAGTCACATCGAAACCGCTTGGGAAGTGATCCGTTATTTCAGTGGTCCTGATTATGCCAAGCTGGGACATGCCCAGAGGTATGTAGGAGAGCTTCCCACCCGGCGCGACGGCAAGTTGAATATCAATAAGGAGGTAGTCGATCTCATTCAGCGAAAATCGTCCGCCGACGCTCAGTATTCGGTCTACGAATCCCTCGTACCCGGATTATCCGAATTGATTGATCGCGAGATTGGGAAGTTGTTGCACGAGGGCGGCTCCGTGGACGAAGCCGTGAAGCGGATCCAAGCGGAAGGCCAGCAGCTGCTGGACGCAGTAAAAACGAAAAAAAGGTATCGGTGAGGCGATGGTAAGCGGACTGGGAAGTCGGAACCCGAGCCGGAGAAAAATTCACCAAGCAGATTGACGGGAAGCTTTGGGAGTTAAGGCCAGATGAACTGCGTGTTTTCTTTTTTGTATGGAGTGATAACAGGCTTATCCTACTCCATATGTTCCGGAAGGAAACTCAAAAAACTCCGACATTGGAAATCGAGAAGGCAAAGCGAGGAATGCAGGATTGGGTAGAGATAACGGGCATTGTGGGGAAGAAATTCCCCTCCCTTACGGGGCTTAACATTCATCATGTAATCTGAATGATCGGTTGATAGGTATAAAATAGGAGGAGGTGAAGAACGATTGTTGTTAAGCCGGTCGGCCTTCCAAGATAAAGAGGGAGATATCAAATCATGATTTCTTGGGAAGATGTAAAGAAAGACGTTACAGCCCTGGCGGAGTCGGAAAAGCTTGCGCTCGAACTGACAGCTCGAATGGACATCATGATTAGTGCTTGCCAAAAAAGCGAAAGTAGCGGAGGGGACGGAATCGATTCTCCCCACTTTAATGCGGGGAACAGGATCGCGCCTTCATTCAACGACTTGGACCTGTCAAGCAGCTTGTCCGCATCGAACTGCACCACCTGTCCGACTCCGGAGCATTCCGGGCACATACCGGCCGGGTCGTTAAACGAGAATACATGCGAATTGCCGGCAAAAGGTTTACCGATTCTGGAGAACAGCAGCCGGAGCATCGAATAAATATCCGTGATCGTGCCAACCGTCGAACGGGAGTTGCCGCCGAGCCTTTTTTGATCGATCACAACCGCCGTAGACAAGTTCTGGATGAGATCGGTATCCGGCCGAGACGCCGGTGAAGATCGTGATTTTTCGCTTCGGGATGCGGACATTCACGTTTTTCAGGTTATTCTCGCGCGCTCCTTCAATTACGATATCATTGACGTTCATAGACTCCACCTCGGATTTCTATTTTCTAAGCCCCTTAAATGAAAAAGCGGCGGTCGAAGACCAAAAATAAAGTCTTAGATTTGCCGCTAAACAAACGATTTTAACATTGGAATGTGCAATATTATTTGTTCGCATCAAAATGATAAATTAGTTGTACAACGCCTGAGGAGAACGTTCTGGTATTGACCATTTTTAAATTCAACCTCTGTTTTATATCCACAAACAGCGGTTTTCCTTCTCCCAAAACAACAGGGTGAACAGATAATCTAAATTCATCAACAAGTCCTAAATTGATAAAAGTTGTAATCAGACTTGCTCCGCCATATAGCCAGATGTCTTTACCAGGCTTATTCTTTATTTTATTTACTTCTTCAAGAATACTATCATTTATGAATACTGCTTTATTATCAGTCCCCTTTTGCGTCCTGGAAAACACATATTTCTCTTTACTATGCACCAGTTCCCAAAACTCTTTTTCAGAATCCGCAGGATCGATTTCCGGAGTAAATTGTCCCCATAAATCATAGCTTTTTCTTCCATAGAAAATGGCATCAATTTGATTTAAAAAATGATTAAACCCTAGCTCAGAGTCCATAATGCACCAATCAACTTCACCATTTTTCCCTTCAATAAAACCATCTAAAGTAACCGCTAAATCTAAAATAATTCTTCGCTTCATGATTTATTACTCCTTTCGTTAATCTACCACCCATTATAGACCTCAAATATGTCACCTTATGTCATATTAATAAAAGAGAGGATATCTTTTTATTTATCTTCCTTCAGACAAAAAGAGGTGCGAGCTGTTAGACAGCGGCACCTCATTGCGTACATTCGTAGTTTGCGTGGCATCCGGCGATCCCATTAACGGGATTCGACGACCGCAGCCAAGGCTGGCTGATCCTCCAATTCCATTTTGGCTTTGGCAGACCAGACCGCTTCGATTTCCTCCAGCGATTTTCCTTTCGTCTCCGGCACAACGCGCCAGGTGAACAGGAACGTCACGACCGACAGAATGCCGAATATCCAGAAGGTCATCGCGGGTCCCGCGGAATTCAGCATCGGCGGGAACGACTGGGATACGATATAATCGGCTGCCCAAAGCGACATGGAAGCGATCGCCGTCGCCCTACCGCGGATGCGGTTTGGAAAAATTTCGGACAACAGCACCCAGACGACCGGACCAAGCGAAATGGCGAAGGCGGCGACATAAACCAGGATGAAGACCAGCACCAGCGGCCCCGACGTATGCCCGCCATGAAAAGCGATCCCGATCACGAAGAGAGATATGGCCATCAGAGCCGATCCGACGAGCAGCAGCGCTTTGCGTCCCACCTTATCGATGAGCCACAGCGCAAGTATCGTGAACAGGAAGTTGATCGCTCCGACCAGAATCGTCTGGATCAGCGATGCGTTCGTCCCGGCTCCGGTTTCCTTGAAGATCTCCGGGGCATAATACATGATGGCGTTAATTCCCGTAGCCTGCTGCAGCACGGCCAGCGCTACGCCCACGATCAATGCGATGCGCAATCCGGGGCTGAACAGCTGCCGGAGCGAAGAACTTTCCTGCTTGAACGATGCCTTGATGTCGAGCACTTCCTGCCGGGCCAAATCTTCGCCGTGAATTTTAAGCAGTATCGGTAGAGCCTCGGCAGGTCTTCCCTGCTTAATGAGCCAACGTGGGCTTTCCGGCACGAAGAATAGCAGCACCAGGAACAGCAGACCGGGAAGGACTCCAACACCGAACATCCAGCGCCAGGCGGAATTGATCGCCCATGCATCGTTTCCGAAGCCGGCAATGCCGGAGTTGACGAAATAAACGAGAAAAATGCCGGTGACGGTCGCGAGCTGATTCAGCGCCACCAAACGGCCGCGGTACCGGGCCGGCGCGATTTCCGCGTTATACAGCGGGCACAAGGTGGACGTAATGCCGATTCCGAGTCCTCCGATCATCCGGGCGACAATATAGCCGGAGAACGTAGCCGGGACAGCGGAGCCGAGGGAACCGACGATGAACAGCGCCGCCGCGGCAATGAGCACTTTTTTCCGGCCGAACTTATCGCTAAGCATGCCGGATGCAGCAGCCCCGACAATACAGCCGATAATCAGGCTCGAGACAGCCCAGCCGACCTCGAAATCATTCAGGCTGAATCGTTGTTTCATAAAACCGATCGCACCCGATACGACAGCCGTGTCAAAACCAAATAATAAACCGCCCAAAGCGGCAACAATCGAAACGAGCGTAACGAACTTCATGCTGACTTGTCCGTTTTGCGTGTTAGGGGAGCTCATGATGGATTCTCCTTTCCGTTGAAAGCGAGTTCATTATATCACGCGGTCACGCAGCGCTGGCGGACAATGACCCGCACTTATTTGGGCTCTTCCCGCATTAATTTGCAATTTCCTGTTCAGAGTTACCGTTTATTTAAAAGCTAGCAAAATCTTGTTCCCCAGAACAAAAAAGTCCATGCCTCCAGCAGCAATGAACCTCCAATAATGCCATAAATTTCACACAACTGCGCAAACGCGGTTTATCTTTTGTAAAAGGCTCCGGGGTGCATGTTACATCTTCAAAGCCACATATGAAATCTATCTGCATCGAAAAAAGCTTCGATCAGAAGCTTCGCTTATTTGCCCTGCCCTCGGTACTCGGTCGGCGTGACGCCGGTCACTTTTTTGAACACGCGGCTGAAATAATTCGGGTCTTTATACCCTACCTCGAAGCAAACCTCCTTCAGGCTCATATCCGTTGAGGTCATCAGTTCTTTGGCTTTTCCGATCCGCAAGCTGGTTACAAAATCGATAAATGTCTCGCCCACCTGCTGCTTGAATATTTTGCTGAAATAATAGGGGTTCAAATGGACAAAGTCCGCTACCTCCTCAAGGGAGAGCTCTTCGGCAAACCGCTCCCGGATGTAGCCTTTCGCTTTGTCAAGAACGGTCAACGTCTGCCGCTCGCGTTCTTCGCGAATGTGCTGCAGCGCCGAGGTCACGTACGATTGCTGCATCGCCACCCCGCTGTCTGTTTGCGCCCCCGGTTCACGAAAGCTGTCCGTATGATTTCCTTTCAGCTCGTCGAAAAGGCATACCTGACCGCCCCGTTCATAATATGTGGAGGCAAAAACCGCTTCAAAATACGACGTGCGCAGCCCTTCCCCTTCCTTGCGGACCGCCCCGATGCCGACCGATACCGCAAATTCCAGCTGCCGCTCGGCTAATTCGCACAGCTTCTCTCCGCACAGCTTGATTTTTTCCTTCCATGCGGTGTCTTCGGTTTCCGGCTTCTTCCGGAGAAAAATAGCCATATGGTAGTTGATGAGCGAACTAACGATACACGGCTCACCCTGCGCCTTGACAAAGCTGCGGATCAGGTCGTAAATCTTCTTCTTGTCCCGCAAATAAGAGGCCTTCGGAAAAGCAATGACCATCGCGCAGCCTTGATCGAGCGGAAAATCAAGCCATTCGGACAACTGGCCGGTCCCGGCGTCCAGCACCTGATCGGCCATAAACATTAAGGCGAGTTCGTTCTCCACCAAGGGCAGCAGCTGGGAAACCTTGTCCCGGAGCCCCAATTCTTCCGTTCGCTTCCGTTTGTCCCGCTCCAATTCCTCAACAAGCTGCTGCAAAATACGAACAACCTGTTCCCGCTTCGCCGGTTTCACGATATATTCCCTTACGCCAATCGACAGTGCTTCCTGGGCATAGGCAAAATAATCGTAGGCCGTCACCACGACCAACTTCGCGTCCGGAAGCCGCTCTCTAATTTCCCGCAGGGCGGCCAAGCCTTGAATGCCGGGCATATTGACATCCATCAGCACAATATGCGGACGATGCTCTTCCGCCAGCTCAATGGCCCTCCGGCCGTTCTCCGCATGAATGACCCGGAACGCCCCCGACAGCTCGCGCCGGATAATCCATTCCAGCCCTTCGCGTTCCAGCGCTTCGTCATCTGCGATCATCAACCGGTACATGTGTCGTTAGCCCTCCTTTTCGCGGAAAAATATTCAGACCGTGGGGAATGCGGATGATCACCGTCGTCCCCTGACCCGGTTCGCTCTTGATGTCCACCAGATCGCTCCGCCCGAAAAACAACTGCAGCCGCTTGAACACATTGCGGGTGCCGAGCCCGGTGGACTGCTTGTTGTCCGCCCGCCCCAAGGCTCTCACGCCGCTTTCGTCCCCCAGCCGCAGCAAGGACTGCCGGACGGCCTCGCTCATGCCGCTCCCGTTATCCGAGACCGTTAGACGCACATGCTCCGGCTCGCCCCGGATCGTCAGACGGATCACGGCATCCCGCTCCATGCTTTCGATGCCGTGCACGAACGCATTTTCCACGATCGGCTGCAGCGTTAGAGCCGGAACGGACGCTTGCAGTGCAGACTCGTCGATCTCCGTCTCGAATCGGAACCGGTCGCGGAAGCGGGCTTTTTGGATCGTCACATATTCTCGGACGTGCCCGAGCTCGTCCTGCAGCGTCACCGGCCGATCAAGCCCGCGCAAATTGTACCGCAGCAGATTCGACATCGAAACGATCAGGTCGCTCGTCTGCTCCGCTCCTTCCAGCAGAGCCAGCTTGGAGAGCGCATTCAGCGTATTGAACAGAAAATGGGGGTGAATCTGGCTTTGCAGCGCTTGAAGCTCCAGCTCCTTGACCAGCCGGCCCATCTCCAGCCGTTCTTTATCCTTCTCGATCAGCAGCTTCAAGTCAGCCAGCATCCGTTTGAAGGCATCGGACAAAATGCCGAGCTCGTCCCCCGTTCGCAGCGGCTGAAGGTCCGGGAACAGGTCCCCTTTGGCGATTTGTCCGGCCATCCCGACCAGCCGATTCACCGGTCCGGTAATGCTGCGGGAAATCCAGACCGCAATCACGACGCTGAGCGCCGTATTAACGATGAATATCGCAGGGCCTAGCCGATTCATACGTCCATTCTCCGCTTGGATTTGTCGATAAACCGGCTGGTACGAGCTCAGTTCCAGATCGACGAGATGCTGTCCTTCCTCCCGGATGAACCGGGTCGTTGTCTCCGTCTCCTCGTATCGGGACGGCGCCGAACCGGGGACGGCGGCAAGCGCTTGTTCCATTTGCGTTTCGAGCAGATGAAGATAGCCGGTTAGCTCGGACGGGTGAAGCGAAGAGCCGCTTTGTGCGGCCAGCATCGTGCGCAGCTCCTGCAGCTTGGCCCGCGCCCGGTCCAGCTCCGCTTTCTCGCCTTCGCCGGGATTCAGCAAATAACGGTAAACCGTTTTAAGATGTTCGTCCGCCGCCTGCGCGGCCTGCTTGTACAGCAGGATCCGGTTCATCATCAGATTGTAGCTCGTCTGCACGACTTTTCCGCTTTCGAACAAGAAGAACGTCACTACATTCACAAGCAGCACCAGCAGAGGAATGAACAACAGCAGCTTTGTGCGGATCGTCATGGGCAGCTTCCTCCGATCCCCAAGGCGCTTCGGTCCAGTACGGTGGTCGCTGTATAATGCCGTGGCTGCGGCGCTCTGCCCTGGAAATAATCGTGGAGCAAGGATACGGCATCATAGCCCATTTGCCGCGGCTGCTGGACGATGGCGGAGACGATCTTGCACTGCCGGATGCCTTCCGTTGTTTCCGGCAAATCGTCGAACGCGAATACCCGCGGTTTCGCACCGCTTGTGCCTTCCATCGCGCCGTGGGACGCCGCATTCGCATGTCGTTGATCAACAGCATATCCGCCCGGCCGGATGCGCCCCAGGGCGTCCAGCATGCCGGGGCCGTCCAGTGCGCTGAATCCGACGAGATAGCCGATCTGCGGATGCCGAAGCAACATGCTCGCCGTTTGTTCCGCGGCCTGGAGACGCGAAATTTGCGAGGTGCGCACCTCGGCGATGTTCAGCTTCGGATAACGCCCGATGACCGAGCGGAAGCCTTCGAGCCGCAGCCGCTGATTGGTCGCCTCGCTGCCGATTAGAACGCCGATCGTCCCTGAGCCGCCCGACGATGACGCCACGAGCTCGCCCATCCGTTTTCCCGCGTCCGAATTGTCCGTGCCGACGTAAGTCAGCCGGCGGCTTCCGGGCTCGTCCGTGTCGACGGCAATCACGGGAATTCCGCGATCGGCCGCTTGGTCGATCCATGCCCGGTACCCGGGGTCGCCGATGCCCTGAAGCACAATCGCATCGGCTTTGGCCGCGATCGCTTTCTCCAGCAGCCTGATCTGCTCCGCCGGGTCGATGCGGAACGGGCCCGTATATTCAAGCTCCATGCCGTATTGCCGGGCAGCCTCGCGCGCTCCTTGCTCGATAGACCGCCAAAACGGGTTATCCAGCTCCTGCGGGATCAGCACGATATGGCGGGGCCGAGCCCCGGCCGGGTGGCCGGCCTCAAGCGGCTTCGCCAAATCCCGGATCCGTAAGGCGGAGAGCGAAAATTGCAGCAGCAAGATGACCAATATGACAAACAGAAGAAGAAGTCCTATATTCCATTTCCGATTCGACATGCAGCCTCTTCCTTATCCTCGCAGAAATATAGGCTCATTATACGTCCCGGCGCCTCAAAGTAAACGCAGTTGTTTGTATCCGTACTTCTGGTACAATAAGGGCTATCACGACATCATCCCAAGGAGCTCATCCATGAAGACAACATCCGAGCGAGGCGGCAAACCGTCGCCATTCAATACATTTACCCGCCAGGAGTGGGCGGCGCTTCGCGACGCGACGCCGCTGCCGCTGACGGAAGCGGAGATCGAGCAGCTGCGCGGCTTGAACGACCGCATTTCGCTTGAAGAGGTGAGCGAAGTCTATTTGCCGCTGTCGCGGCTGCTGAACATGTTCGTCGCCGCCTCGCAGCGGCTCCATTCCGCATCCGGCTCTTTCCTCGGCAATTCGACCGAGCGAGTGCCCTACATCATCGGCATCGCCGGCAGCGTCGCCGTCGGCAAAAGCACGACGGCACGCGTGCTGCAAGCGCTGCTGGCGCGGTGGCCGAACCATCCGAAGGTCGACCTCGTAACGACCGACGGGTTCCTGTTCCCGAATGCCGTGCTGGAGGAGCGCGGCCTCATGCACCGCAAAGGCTTCCCCGAAAGCTACGACATCCGCAGCCTGCTGCGCTTCCTGATCGATTTGAAGTCCGGCAGTCCGGAGGTTCTCTGTCCTGTTTACTCCCATTTAGCCTACGATATTATCCCCGGCGAGATGCAGTCCGTACGGCAGCCGGATATTCTCATCCTGGAAGGACTCAATGTGCTCCAGACGACGCGGATCGACGGCGACCGGCCGATGCCGGAGCTGTTCGTATCCGATTTTTTCGACTTCTCCATTTACGTGGACGCGGACGAAGCGAACATCGCCAAATGGTATTTGGAGCGAATCGCCATGCTGCAGGAAACCGCGTTTCAAAATCCGAGCTCGTATTTCCACCGGCGCTTCGCCGGCTTAACCCCCGAGGAGCTCACTGCAAGAGGCTCCGAAATATGGCGCGACATCAACCTCGCCAACCTGCGGGCCAACATCTTGCCGACCCGTGGCCGCGCCAAGCTGATTCTGTATAAGGGAGCGGACCATGCCGTCGAGAAGGTCCGGCTGCGCAAGCTATAGCGCAGGTGGATATTTTTCCGCACGGAGGCAAATAATACAACCGATTCGCTGCAGCTGACGCTTCAGCGTGGAGGTGGTTGTAGCATGCTCCCGGATTCGGCGCAAGACGTAGAACAGTCCATTCTCGCATCGTTCCATCAAAGCTGCGACCTCGTCGTCAAGCGGATGGATTCCGCAACGACATTATTTTATATGAGCAATCTCGTTGACCCCGCCATCATCCAACAGCAGTTGATCGGAACGCTGCAGCGGATCGGCGGGCATGACATGCCGGTCGAAACGCTGCTTCAAGCGCTGCCGGTCGGTCGTGCGAAGCTGGTCTACGCGGTAAGCGAAGCGGTGGATGCGATTGTGCGCGGGCACGCCTTCGTATTTCGCAGCGGACACCGCCTCGGCATTGCGGTCGATGCGGTGAAACCGCAAACTCGCGATTTATCGACGGCTGAGATTGAAACGAATATTTTTGGCCCGCAGGTCGCATTCAACGAATCGCTGGCGACCAACATCGCGCTGCTTCGCTCCCTGATCGCCGATCCGAGCCTGGTCTGCGAATCGTTCGAAGTCGGCGAAAAAACTCATACCAAAATAGCCCTTCTCTATGTAAAGGACTTGGCGGACGAGAGAAATGTAGGCACGCTTCGGCAGCGCGTCACCGGCCTCGATTTTGACGGAACGATGGGCAGCACGACGCTGCAGCAGCTCATTGAGGACAACACGTGGACGATTTTCCCGCAGATGATGATGACGGAGCGTCCCGATCGCAGCTGCTTCGGCTTGCTCGAAGGCAAGGTCGCCCTTATCGTCGACGGCAGCCCGTTTGTCATTATGTCTCCTTGTACGTTCCTCGACTTTTTCAAGTCGTCGGAGGACTATTACGTCCGGTGGAATATCGGGACGTTCATCCGTTTGCTGCGTTTGCTGGCCGTCCTGCTCTCCATTACGCTAACACCGATTTACGTTGCGGCGGTAACTTACCACTACGAAATCATTCCGCCGGCGCTGCTCGTTCCGCTTGTCCAAACCCGTTCGCGTGTTCCTTTTCCGCCCTTAATCGAAGCGCTTATCATGGAAGTGACGATGGAGCTTCTGCGCGAAGCCGGCGTCCGCCTGCCTACTAAGGTAGGACAAACGATGGCCATCGTCGGCGGTATCGTGATCGGGCAAGCGGCCGTGCTCGCCGGATTCACCAGCAATATCCTGATCATGGTCGTCGCTTTAACCGCGCTGGCCTCTTTCACGACGCCCAGCTACGACATGGGAACGAGCATCCGATTCATCCGTTTTCCGATGATCATCTTGGCAGGGATGTGGGGATTCATCGGGATTGTATTCGGCGCTTGTTTTCTGCTCATTCATCTGCTTCGTCAAACCAGCCTTGGCCAGCCGTTTATGCACCCGTTCTATCCCCTTCGCTTCAAAGCGTGGAAAGACGGCGTGATCCGATTGCCCCTCCCGATGACGGAGCGCACGCCAGGCGGCCAGCATGCAAGCAAACCTCGTTCCAAGGCACGCAATGCCCGCAAACAACATGATATTGACGAATAGTGGTGATTTCGGTTATGAAAGTCACGGAAAAACCGAAACCAAACTTGCTGTTCCCTGCTTCCATGCTGTTGTTTACGATCGCATCGATGCAGGTTGGCGTCGGGTTGTTCGGATTTCAGCGGTACATCTACAAAGAAGCGGGACACGATGCATGGATTAGCGTCATACTGGCCGGACTCGCTTCCCATCTAGCCATGTGGGCCATCCTGCGCTCCCTCCGGCATTATGAATCCACCGATATTTTCGGCATCCATCGGGACGTGTTCGGCAAATGGCTCGGAGGACTGCTGAATCTCGTTTTTATGGCGTATTCCGCTTATTCGATTGTCGTCGTCTCGCGAACCTATATCGAAGCGGTGCAATCGTGGGTATTCCCCGATTTTCCGACCTGGCTGCTGACCTTGCTGCTGCTTGTCCTGGTTGGATACGGCATATACGGAGGAATACGCGTCCTCGTCGGCATCTGCTTGTTCAGCTTTGTTTGCCAAATCGCGGTAACCCCGCTGCTTTATTATCCGTTGAAATACGCGCAATGGAACTACTTGCTGCCTTTTCTTGAGGCAACCCCAACCGAACTGCTCCAAGCCGCCAAAAGCATGAGCTTCACGATAACCGGATTCGAGCTGATCCTCGTTTATTTTCCGTTCGTGCAAAATAAAAAGCTTGCCGGGCGATATACCCATATCGGTTTGGCCATAACAACCTTGTACTACCTTGCCGTTACTTTAACGACTATCGTATATTTCAGCGGCCCGCAGCTACTCAAGCATATCTGGGCTACCTTGAGCCTGCTCAAAATCATACAGCTTCCTTTCCTGGAACGGCTCGAATATATCGCGCTCCCTCTCTGGATGTTTGTGGTTCTGCCCGGCATCATGCTGCCCGCCTGGTCCGTTACAAGAGGGTTAAAGCGCATGTGGGCCATTCAGCAAAAAAAATCGCTATATGGCGTATGTTTGATCGTATTTATCGTCTCGTTGCTGTTCAAAAACCGGTATCAAATCGATCGGATGAACGATTTCATGTCGATTTTTTCTTTCTGCCTTGCTTTTGTGTATCCGTTCATCCTGCTCGCTGTCGTCTCTATTGTCCATGGGGTTCGTAAAAGGAGGCAATCGGTATGAGGAAGGTACTGCTTGCGATTGCAGTTTGTTCGCTTGCCGCAGCACCGGGCTGCATCCAGGCAAAGACGCTCGAAAAGCTCGGCATGTCGATTGTCGTCGGCGTCGACGGCGTAGGCAAGGAACGATTTTTGGCGACGACGGTCATGCAGAAGGTTGACCCTTCGGCCAAAGAAAAAACGCAAGTGGTTGCAAGCACCGGTTTTACGAGCAAAGGCAGCCGGATCGCTTCCAACCGGGAGCTTAGCAAGAAGCTCGTGGGCGGCCAAATCCGGGTCGTCATCTATAGCCGAAAGCTCGCGGAAAGAGGCATCCTTGATCTGGTGGACACCCTTTCCCGCGATCCGATGCTCGGCACCATGATCTACATTACCGTTAGCGACAAAAGCGCCAAGGAGCTGCTCACGCACCGTTACCCCGAGATTTCCAACGTCGGAACTTACATTTACGAGATGCTCCGACAAAATATCGAGACCGAGGAAATCCCTTCTTCGACGCTGCACGAGTTTATGCGCGATTTCTACAGCCCGGGGCAAGATCCGGTTGTTCCGCTCATCCGGCGGACGCACAACGAAATCATGATCAAAAGTCTTGCCTTATTCAATGCCGATCGGATGGTCGGCGAGGCGACGCCGCGGGAAGGCGTGCTGCTCAAGCTGCTTAACAACCGTGCAAAGTCCGCGTCCTATGAGAGTAGATTGCCTACAGATCAGCTTCTTCCCTACATAGGGCACAAAGACGATAAATTAAACGTCGTGTTCGAGATCGGCGGCAGTCGCAGCCGGATTCGACTCGTCGACCCCGTCAAACCGTCGTTTCAGATTTCCATTGCTATCGACGCAACGCTCCAGGAAATTTCTTCGCCCTATCAATTGGGAAAGCCGGATGCCGTACATGTGCTGGAAGACGTGTTGGGCAAACAAATCGCTTCCGAAACGGGACGGTTGATTCGCAAGCTGCAGAAGCTCTCCTCCGACGTAGTCGGATTCGGGGAAACATACCGCAGCTCGGTAAAGCGGCAGGCTCCCCTCAAAAAACGCGAATGGCACGACATGTTCCGGGATGCCAAAATTAGCACGAACGTCAAAGTGAACTTTATTCGCACCGGGGTGATCGAATAAAGCGCGAACTCGGTCCTTCGGAACAAGCTCCTCGTGCGGCGCGGCGTTCCAGCGTCATGGGAAATCTGGCCGGGAAGATAAGGATCGCCACCAACTCGGCGAATGAATTGATCGTAAATGCCGGCTGCCGCTTGCTCAACCCGCGGGATTGCCGTTTTCAAACGGCTTGAGCAACCCATACATCGTGCCGATCACGGGCAGACTTAGTCCCTTGTTCGCAGCAAGCCGAAGCGCGCCGCCTTGCAGGCTCTCCACCTCCAGCGGCAGCCCTTTCATGAAATCCTTATGCATCGAAGACGTCGAGCCCTCGGCGTGGCGGCTCATCCGCTCGATCGTCTTCGCCGTCCAGCCCTGCGGCAACGGCGTCCCGCACGCTTCGGCGAGCGACTCCATCTCTTGCAGCGCTTGCGCAAACACCGTCTTCGCCGGCTCGCACAGCATGATGCGGTCGATCGACAGCCTCGAAGCGGTCGTTACGGCCGAAAATGCGGTAATGAACGCATACTTGAGCCAGATATCGCTCCAGATGGCCGGCTTGAGCGTTGCCCGCATGTTCGCGCCTTGCAGCGCTTCATTCAGCCGCTCGCACACTTCCTGCTGCGACGGTTCGAAGGGGCCGAACGTCAAGTCGTGGCCCGCGCCGCCCTGAACGATGCCGCCCTTGTCGTCGAGCGTCGTCATCAATTGGCATAAGCCGCCGAGCACCGCCGGCTTGCCGCATGCCTTCGTCAACGTGTCGTAATGCTCGACGCCGTTCATGAGCGGCAAAATGTACGCGCCCTTCTCCGCCAAAACGCGCAGTTCATGCAGCGTTTCTTCGTTCAGATGATAGTTTTTGACCGCGAGGATCGCCACGTCGCACCGGTCGATCTCTTCCGCCGCCGTCGCAAGCTTGAGGTCGGTGAAGTTAACGTCGCCATGCGTGCTGCGGACGTTCAAGCCGGTCTCCTTCAGCTGTGCGGCTCGCCCCGCCCGGACGAGAAACGTCACGTCCAGCCCGGCCTCCAGCATTCTTGCCCCGAAATATCCGCCGACGGCTCCAGCGCCGATCATCGTAATGTTCATTCGTATCTTCCTCTCTCTACTCTCTTACTTTCTTTCCTCTCTTCTTTACATCGTTGGTACCGTGATCACCTATACCCGTTATATTCCACGCACCGCCGCGATCTCCTGCGTCTAATGCTCACAAGGCCGCCACAACAATCTTTACTACATTCAAAAAAAAAGCGGCTTGACACTTTTGGTAACCATCGGTTATATTATAACCAACGGTTAGTAACCAATGGTTACATTGGTGATTACAATACAAACTCAGGAGGTTTACGATGGTTAAATCGATGCTGCGCGCTGAAGGATTCGTGGAGTTATCCATTGCTGTCTGCACATACGCTGTTTTTGTCGACATCCCTTATAAATGGCTGCTTTTTGCGCTTCTGTTCCTGGCCCCCGATCTGTCCATGATCGGTTACGCGCGAAATCCGAATCTAGGTTCCTTGCTGTATAACTTATCGCATACGTATGTGCTGCCGCTGTTCCTTATCTTGCTGGGATGGCTCGGCGGAAACAGCTTCATGCTGGCGTTGGGCTTCATCTGGGCCGCCCACATCGCTTTCGACCGGGCGTTGGGTTACGGACTGAAGTATCCTTCCTCGTTCAAGGATACGCATTTGCAGCGGCTTGCAAACCCGATGCATCGATCTTAAAACGCCAAATTGATCATAAAGGAGAAATGGAAAATGGAATTTATCGTGTTCGTCATTTTATTTGCGGCAGGGTGCGGATGGCTCGATTCGCGGATCGACGCCAACATGCGGAAGGGGGTTATGTAAATGTTCGCAGGACATTTCGGACTTGCCGCCGCCGTCAAAGCCGGTCGGCCTGAAGTGCCTCTATGGGCGCTTATGCTGAGCACACAGCTGCTGGACGTGATTTTTGTGCCACTGTACGTCTCGGGGATCGAGACGATTGATCCTGTGGACGGCGGCGGATACGGCGGAGGCATCATTCATGCCGACTATACGCATTCCTTGGTCGGAGCGCTGCTGATCACACTCGTGGCGGGTTACTTGGCTGCAAGAGCCTGGGGGAAACGAAGCGGTTGGGTGATCGCCGGAACGGTGTTCAGCCACTGGCTGCTCGATCTGATCGTTCACCGCAGCGACTTGCCGCTCTTGCCCGGCAATCTCGGCGATCTGCCGCTGCTTGGTTTCGGCCTGTGGAGAAGCCCCGGCATCAGCGCCGCGCTGGAAGCGGTGCTCATCATCGGCGGAGCGCTGCTCTACTGGCGCTCGGCGTTATCCCGCGCCAAAAGCGCAGCTGCCTCGGCCGATAGCCGCAGCGCCTGGATTCGAGCGACCGTCGCCGGCGCCTTCATGAGCGTGCTGCTCATCGCTTCGCTCATCGTCGACGCCGGATAAAAGGATTCGACGCGGCGGCCTCACCCGAAGGCGGTTTGGCCGCCTTCCTACACCGTCGCACCGCGCGCCGGCAGCTGCGAGCGGCCCGATGAAGCGTACCGCTCGCACAAGCCGATCAATCTGTCCTTCCGGGACAACAGCCAACCGCACATGGCGGCCGCTTCGCGCATCTGCTCCTGCACGACGGCGGCCGGATCGACGCCGTCCCAATATCGGCCGAGAAAATGCACGAAGATGTCCAAGGCGCGAAGCTCAACCAGGAGCGGCACGGCGGCGATTTCTTCGGCCGACAGCGACGCCGTATCTCCATATCCGGCAAGAAACGCCTCGACGCCGCGCCAGATGGCGTCTTCTTCTTGCTCCGCACGGATAAGGTCGGAGATGCACACCGCCGGTTCCATAACGCGCAGGTCGTGCGTGACGAATTCAAAATCAAGGATGGCCGCGATCGTGCCGTCCGGCGCAGCCAGCATATTCGAAGCATTCAAGTCGCCGTGCACCAAACCGTGAGGCAGCTTCCGAAGCGACGGTACATCGCTTGCGAACGCCTTCAGCCGATCGCCGATCACGGCGAGCGCCCGCGCCTCCCCGGCGAACTCCTCCGGAGGCGATTCGCAGAAACAAGCCACTTCGGCAGGAGTGCTGCGAGGATGAATGTGCTCGATTTCGTAATAGGGCCGATAGGCCGGCTCAAGATGAACGCTCACCTGGCTTAACGCATCGCTCAACTGCCCCGCCGCCCGGCCGAATGACATGAGCTGCTCCTCCGTAGCCAGCTCCGGGCTCTTGCCATCCATATAGCGGAACAAAGCGGCGATCGGCCCGTCTTCTGCGCCGACTCGCACGAGCGTATCCCCTTCCGGCGTTCGGATAGGCAGCGGGGTGCCGAACGGCGTCCCAAGCTCAGCCAGCGCCAGCAGGACGGCATGTTCGTACCGCACTTTCTCATCGTCGCGATGGGTCTCGTATATGCGCAGCACGTATCGGTTACCGTCCGCTTCCACGAAACGCGTCGTATTATTCATGCCGCTCGCTCCGGCGCTTACCGAGCAACGGATCGCCCCCGGCAAGAACCCCCGTATGATCCGCTCCATATCCAGTTCATTGCCCATTTGTTATTCCTCCCCGGCTCATCTATCATCAGATGTGCGATACCGCTCGACACCTTCCGTTTCACCTATTATCGGAAAAGGAGGCACCCTCGTCAACTTGCCTGAGCGCAATGCGGCCGATCGCCGTCATTCCACGTCGTGCCTATTGACTACGGCATATGGATTGGCGCAATGAAGAGATGGTTATTTGCCCTTGCAGCAATGGTGTGGTACACATGCTTCCGAGTGCTCGCCGAGCAGCTCTGCGCACGATGACGCATGCAAATAACCGCCGTGCTGCGAGCACCGCGGTTATTCGTTCTTGGCTTTGTTTTACCTTCTTTATGCCATTCAACCTTATACGAATCAATGCCCTTGCGGCATCTGTGGACCTTTGCCCTTCGGGGTCAGCTGCACGCGCTCGTTGCCCATCATGAGAATCGATATGGCCGCGAGTATGGCCGGAATGACCGCCCACATGAACATTTGCGCAATTGAAGAAGACAGCGCATCCGTAATTTTGTCCAGTACTTCGGTAGGAATTTGCGCCCGGACGTTCGGATCGAGAATCGCCCGCGGGTCGTCGGCGACTTTGCCCTGCGCGCCTTGGGCGCCGGCGAACAGTTCCGCTAGCTTCGAGCTGAACAAATTGCGCTGCACGATGCCGAAGATCGTAACGCCAAGCGTCATGCCGAGCGAACGGGAGAACGAGTTCGTCGAGCTGGCCGAGCCGCGCTGCCGGATATCGAAGCCTTGAACGGCGGCCATCCCAAGCGTCGAAAACGAGAACCCTACGCCGAAGCCGGTGATGATCATGTAGAGCGTGACAATCCCGCGCGGCAGCCCGGGGTTCAGCGTACTGAGCAGAATCATGCCTGCAACGAAAAATACGCCGGACAGTATCATGATGTTGCGGAACGAGGTCTTGGTCGTCAGAAAGCCGCCCAATTGGCTGCCTACGACCGAACCGAGCATCATTGGGGTCAGAATGAGACCCGAGTTGGTCGCCGATCCGCCGTAAACCCCTTGAACATAAATCGGAATGTATACCGTACAGATGACGAACGTCGCCCCGTAGAAAAATCCGATCACATTGCTCATCGCAAACAAGCGGCGTCGGAACATGCTGTACGAGATGATCGGGTCGGACGCCACCTTCTCGACGAAAAGGAAAATAACGAACAAAACGACAAAAGCGGCGAACAAACCGATAATCTGCACCGAATCCCATGCATAGGTGCTGCCGCCGAGCTCCAAAGCGAACATCAGGCTGACAACCGCGCCGACAAGCGTGATCGCGCCCCACCAATCGATCTTCTGCTCGCGATGCTCTAGCGACTCTTTATACGAAACGAGAATGAACAGCAGCGAAAGGAGTCCGATCGGTAAATTGATGTAAAATACCCACCGCCAGTGAATATACTCGGTAATATAAGCGCCGAGCAGCGGCCCGAAAATGCTGGCTATGCCGAATACGGCGCCGAACAGCCCGGTCATCTTGCCTCTTTTTTCCGGAGGGAAAATATCGAAAATAATCGTGAACGCAATCGGCATGAGCGCGCCGCCGCCAATGCCTTGAATCGCGCGGTAGATGCTCAGCTGCACAATGCTGTTCGCCGTGCCGCAAAGCAGCGATCCGGCCAGAAATAAAATAAGTCCGAGCACATAAAACCGTTTCCGTCCGTACATGTCGGACAGCTTGCCGAAGATCGGCATGCCGGCCATCGTAGCGACCATATAGGCCGAGGTGACCCAAATGAATTGCTCGAAGCCGCCGAGCTCCGAGACGATGGTCCCCATCGCCGTGGCGACGATCGTGTTGTCCATCGCCGACATGAGGATGCCTAGCAGCAGGGCAAATACAACGAAGCCGATGTTGCTTTGTTTGCTGATCATAGACTCACTCCTTCGCTACTTGCATACGATCCCGGTAATAATCGAACTCAAATTATACAAATTATTATAATCATTTTGGATTATATTGAAAAGAAACGAAAAAAGCACATTCCCTCAGGAATGTGCTTAGTATTGACCAAAAATAGGCGGGTATTACGCCTTTGCCGGCGTTTTTAAGAAGTTTTCGATTTTGGCATCGGTTTTTGCTTTCGCGAGCCATTCGCTTGCTTTTTGGTTTGCCTCGTTGCTCTTCAGCAATTTTGCGATTTCGGCTTTTTTCTCGTCGAAGGTTGGGTTGACTGCCGGCTTTTTGTCGGTCAGCTTGATGATATGGTAGCCGTATTGCGTTTTCACCGGCTCGCTCAATTCGCCGACTTTCATTTTCCACACCGCTTCGTCGAATTCTTTCACCATTTGGCCTTCCGAGAAGAAGCCGAGGTCTCCGCCTTTGTCCTTGGTCGCATCTTCGTTCTTCTCTTTGGCAATAGCCGCGAAGTCGCCGCCGTTCTTGAGCTGCTTCAGGATCGCATCCGCTTCTTCTTTTGTTTTCACAAGAATGTGCGAGGCGCGAACTTGCTCCGGCGTGGAGAAGCTGGCTTTGTTTTCGTCGTAATATTTCTTAACGTCTTCGTCCTTGACCGTAACTTGTGGTTCGAAAATTTTGCGCGATTTCAGGTTTTGCTTGATCGATTTCTTCAAATCGTCCAGCGTCATGCCGTATTGCTGCAGCGTGCTATTGAATTCATCCTCGGAAGGAAACTGCTTCTTCACTTCCGCCAATTCCGCGTCCACGTCCGCGTCCGTGACGGTCGTGTTCGTTTTGGCCGCTTCCATGTCAACCAATTTATCGGAAATGAGCTGATCCAGCGCCGCTTGCCCGGATTGTCCGCCTTGCGCTTCCACCATGAAGTTGTACAAATCTTGCTGCGTGATCGTTTCGCCGTTTACCTTCGCTACGGCTTGAGATGCACCGCCGGTGGATGGTTTCACTAACACGAATATAAGCGCGGCTACCGCCGCCGCAGTGATGATCCACGGCCAAACGCTATGCTTGGCTTTCGACTGTTCTGCCGCAGGCTCATTCTCGCGCACAGGCTGAGACGCCTCATCTTGCTCGTCATCGCTTTCTTCAAAAAACTCGTTGTCCGGCTCTTGTTCTTGGCCACGGTCTTTTTTCGATTCCGTGGATGCCGTCAGTTCGTTATGCTCCGCGTTGTTTTCGATCGTTTCTTCGTTCTGCTCGCGCAGCTCGTCCGACTGCTTCTTATCTGTCATTGTATTATCCCCCATCATGGATTTGATTGTGTACTTGGTCGTGACACTTGTCCTAACACAATATATCAGACTTTCCCGATCCTTACCTTAAAGGAAGATAAAAATCCATTTATTTCATTCGTTCAATTACGGAAGCTAGCCATTCACGCTCTGCGCTCAGGATGACCCGGTGATGTTCCATCGCAAGATCAACGCCGATGCCGTGCCCGTGCTGCTGAGCCGACGGATGGTCGGCAATTTGCTTGTCCAACTGCGAAACCCGTTCCGCAAGAAACTCGCGAAGCTCTTGCTTCTCGAGGTGATCGACGAACATCAGGCCTACATCGAGGGCAAATGTCACCCGATCCGGTTGAGACAAATTATCGCGAAGCAGCTCCTTGAATTTCAGCCTGCCTTCCTCCGTAATGGAGTACACCTTGCGAGGCGGGCGATTCCCTTCCTGCTCGCTTGACATATGCACGAACCCTTCCGCGCTCAGCTTGTCGAGCAGCGAATAAGCGGTCGATTTTTTCATATTCGTAATGCGTCCCAAATTTTTCTCCAGAAAAACGTTCATCTGATATCCGTGAAGGCTTTGGGACATCAGCATGCCGAGCAGAAGCAAACTGCGTTCGTCCATGTTCGTAGGCTACCTCCCGTCCTGCTTTGCTAGTGTCATTATAGTCAAAATTGACGAGTTCGGTCAAACGACGTATAATTCATTTCGAATAGTCGATTTCGACTAATCATAAATAATGATATACGGCCTGAATGGAGGAATGTACGATGTCTCACTACAGCAAATGGTTCATTCGCATTTCCGCGCTTTATGCGCTGCTCGGCGCTTTCCTTGGCTCGCACATGGCAGGTTCGAAAGATTATTCGATGCTCCCCGGGCACTCGCACATTTTGGTCGTCGGCTGGCTGTCGTTGTTCGCCTATGGCATTTTTTATTATGTTTTTCCGACGCCGTCGATGCGTAAAATCGCCGCCGTTCAAGCTTGGACCGGTATGATCGGCGGAGCGCTCATGCCCGTCTGCTTCCTCGCTTATTCGAAGTACGAAAACGGACTGACGACGGGTGCGTTTATCGGCTCGGCTTCGGTGCTGCTGGTCGCCTTTATTTTGTTTGCCGTTATGGTCTTCTTCGATAAGAAGCTGTTCGCGCCGAAAGCACGCTGACGGTTGCGGTTGTGCGTTCGGTCTGGGACCAAGTCATAACCCTCATAAGGCAAAAAAACAGGGGACACCGCAAAGAATGCGGTTCCCCTGTCTTGTTATGGTAGATCGGCGGTTTGTGCGCGATTACAGCTTCACCCAGGCCGTAAGTCCTTCCGGCTGGTCCGGATCGATACCTTGGCGCTCTGCGCTGCTTAGGGCAACGATTTGCGGGATGAAAATAAACGGAATGCCTTGCGCCGCAACATCCAGCTCGCTATCGGAAACGATCAGCAGATCGACGTCGCCCTCCGCTACGATGCCGGCACGGTCGGCGAAAGCGATCACTTTCGCGCCGCGCGCACGGATATCTTGCATCAGCTTGCTCTGGTGGCTTGCTCCGTCAGCCGTAAGCACGGCAACGACAAGCGTATCCTTGTTTACCGTAACCATCGGACCGTGTCGTACGTCAAGCAGATGATGCGAGTGCGCTTGCGTCTTCGCGATTTCCGTCAGCGCGATGGCGCCTTCCGCGGCAAGGCCTTGCAGCTCGCCGTCCGCGAGCATCACGGCGTTGCTCCATTCGAAGTTCGCCGTTTCGCGAATGGCGGCCTCTACGCGTGCCATGTAAGCTTCGCCTTGCGAGATCGCCTTGGCGATATCCCCGATCAGCTTCTCGTCGTTGCCGATGAATGCGGCGATCAGCAGGTTGGCGACGTACAAGTTCGTCACCGTTCTCGTCTGGCATACGCTATGGTCGAACGCCCACGGCAGCTCCAGCGACAAGTCGGCTTTGACCGACAGCGGCGAACCGGTTACGCAGGACAGCGCGAGCACCGGGATTTGCTGCTTCTCTTGAATGAGGCGAATCGCCTCGACGACTTCGCTCGTGCTTCCGGAACGGGACGGCGCCACGAGCACCGCATTGTTCAGCAGCGGACGGTAACGCTCCACATTCAGCATCAAGTCGCCTCCGGCAAGCGACACGGCCGGCTGGCCCGCACGCAAACGGATGGAGAATGCCGCCGACTCGCTCAAGCAATAGCTGGAGCCGCATCCCGCAAAAATAACCGACGCCCCGCTCCGGGCGCGGAAAAATTCCACGATCTCTTGCCTCTTGGACAGCATATAGTCATAAGTTTGCTGAAGCGCGGCATACTGTTGTTTCACTTCGCTATAAGTCAAGCTCATTTCAATCTAGCCTCCTCGTAAGATTACATTCGCTCGTTGCGATAGTTCACGTCTTATCTTTCGATGTACTTATTGAAATTATAATTCATTTTTTTGATCGAATCAATCATTTCTTCTGATTGAAATCATCATTTTATTGTGGAATAACAACCTATAATAGAAACACTTTAATGGAACATGTTTTGTCTAGCCATAATTAAAATAAAGGAGCGTACCAAGAGGTAAGCTCCTTTATTTTGGTATCCGTATTGCATTTTGCGGGGATGTCAAAATGCCCTGCCACGGCAAGAACGGTTCCGTCTGTTTAATTTAACTTTTCTAAGGATTTCAACACCTTTACTAATTGTTCTGGAGTGGACTTGCCAGTTATTATGTACCATGTCTTCCCGTTATCATATGACCAACCGGCATCTGAACGAACACCTTCTTTAGAATCAAAAGCTGTGAACTGTCCTTTTTCAGCACCATTAACAGGACTTCTGCCTTTTGGTAAGGCTGCCATAACACGTTTTACGATATTAATTGCATCGTTGGTGTTATCGGCCCAAACTAAATATTCCCACCCGTGATCTTTCCATATGAACGCTGTTTTGTCGGTAAAATAGTCAACCCGATATCCATTAAATCTAATGCGTCCTTCGGACTTCTCAAACATTTCGTATGTTGAGAATGGCTGTTTTCGGTAACTAGGCAATGTTCCAGCTGACATTGTTATTACTTTAAAAGCAAGCATTGTTGGTTTCCCATTACGTACTCTCTGCCGCGATAACTGAAATACATAGTGATCTCGACTTACTTCAAGTTTACTTACAAATAAATGACCTAATTTTCGAGTGAAATCAGACGATGCTACCTTTGTTGGGACATAAACAGGTAGTTCAGCTTCTTTTAAATGAGTAATATATGGATCCTCCCATTTAAAGGGTTCAACATCTTCATCATTAGTAGAGATCACAGCAGCCTGGGCGGCTAAAGAACTTGTAAAAAGAAAAAAACAACTAACGAAAATATTTTTTTGTATTTCAAGTATCTCCCCACCTTATTTAGAGGTTTTCTTCCTGCCAACCTTGAGTACGTAGCGACTGTGCTTATTTTCGAGTCATTTGCTTGTATTCAACTAATTCAATTTTGGGTTTCGATAAAGAGTTTTTAACTTCTTGATTTCTGTAAAGGGAATCATAGTTTAGAGTAATTTGGTCAAGACTCCACTGTTGTTCGCCCACTCCAAATACCTTAATCATTATTCTTGCTTGATAAGTCCATTTATCGGGGCTTATTAGGCGTTTTATTTCTACGATTTTAGAATCGGCCCAATGCACATGAGAACCGTACTTATCTTGAACGAATTTATTTAACTCAGGATATATGGTGTCTAAAAAAATATCTTCAGTTGTTGCATATGTCGTTTTGTAAATCTTATTTTCTTTTGGTTCAGCCTGAGTATGTACTTGAATTGTTAAAGACATGCCGAGAATGGCAATGAGTAATAGATATCTAAGTTTTTTCAATTGAAGTCACCTCACCGGTATAATTTCCTTCGAACATCTCTTCTATTCTTCCCTCGAACCATGGTGACCACCGTAATGACATCGCGTCCAGGAACTGATTTCGTACAGATATGCTCATTGTCAAAATATTCACACTTCCGTAACAACATGTTCATTGCATTTTCCGTATACTGGAATTGAAATCTATTTCCTACCCGAGGTGAAGCTATGTTGTTTCGCAAAAGCCATGAAAACCGCGCGTCCAAGCCTACGCAGAAGCCAAGCTCCCCGCCCCCGATGCAAGGCCTCTCCGAAGAAGTGATCCACGATCCATCGGCACCGGTCACATTTGAGGATCTTATGGTGTCATGGGCAGATGAGGCAGTCCGTGAGTTTGCCGACCGGGGCGGATTCAACGACCTCCCAGGCAAAGGAAAGCCGCTGGATATTCCGTCCGGCGACCCGCTGCAAAGCATTTTGAAAAACGCGAACTTCGTCCCCCCATGGCTCGAGCTTCAGCATAAGATTCGCGACCGGATCGGGCAATTAATCGAAGTCGCAGACGTTGCTTCGGGCACAGAGTTCGATCTGGACCTCGCCGAAATCAATGAAATGATCTATAAATACAATCAGAAGGTTCCCCTGCCGATGATGCAGAAGATGAAGATTACAAGGGAAACGATGCTCCACCAATACCCTAAGTGGATCTAAAATCGCAGCGCCATTCTAATCGAAATTAGGCGGGTGACCCGCTCCTTCCGCTTCTGTGCACATACAATATGGAAGGGGAGGGATACGCATGCCTGCATACCGGATCATCGTCGATGTTTCCGATCGGAAGCTACATCTTCTGGATGGAGACACCGTTGTTCATACGTATCCTGTCGGAATCGGCAAAATGTTAACGCCTACGCCGACAGGCGATTATACGATCGTCACGAAAGCGCCGAACCCCGGCGGTCCGTTCGGTGCCTATTGGCTTGGATTGTCCAAGCCGCATTACGGCATTCACGGCACGAACAATCCTTCGTCGATCGGGCATTTCGTTTCGCATGGCTGCATTCGGATGTACAATCAGGATGTCAAGCAACTAGCCGCGCTAGTGCCGATCGGTACCTGGGTGAAGATTAGGCCGTGACGGCAGTGATCCATAAGTATAAAAATACCCTCCCCTATTGCCTGTAAGGCTTCAAGGGAGGGAGTCGATCAGGATGCATCCATTAACTCGCCAATTTAAAAATAAATGCGAATGTGCTTTTATTTTTAATTAGAAATAGCTATTGGAGAGATATACCTGCGAATGTGCATTTATTTCACACCAAAATTGGCCTGCACGGAATTTTTAAGTAAATAGATGTATTTTTGCATTAAAGATTTAGTCCGAGGGGTAATCTGAAGAAATACATGTACAATTGCAGTTATATGCTTGTAAATTAAAAGACCAGCCATTACGACGTAAATCATATTGGCTGGTCTCCTCTGTTCTTGGCGACGATTCAAAGTGACCGCTTCGCGACGGGCTGACGGAGGATCGTCTTCATCTTCTCCGTCGCCGCTTTGCGCGGGTCGCTTAAGTATATTTCGTGATGCTTGCCGGTTAATGCATACCCGTTGCTTTCAGCAAACGCGTACACCCGCGCAAGCGTTGCGGGCTCATCGGCATAAGTCCCGATATGCAGCGTTTGGATGCACAGCCCTTCGGCGAATGTCTCCAGTCGAACGCCGGACAGCAGTGGAGCCTCCCCTTTCCCTTTGGCGATCAGCCCTTCGCGAACCTGCTCCAATACTTCCGTGGTCACCTTGTCCGGCTGCATCACCATGATCGTCCACTGCCAGTTTTCCCGATCCTGCAGGTCGTACGGACGGTCGTCCTTCATGGACCACAGCCCTTCCAGCGGCATGACCGTATAATCGAGCGAGAACAAGCCGCGCTTCATCGCAAACTTGACGCCGTAAGACAGCTGGAACAGCGCTTCGGTTGCTTGCCGAAACGGAATCAAATTCGGATTGCCTACCCCGTCGATGCACAAAAACTTCATCTCCGGCACTTAGACCAGCGTTACTTCCTTGGCCGACGGCGCGTACAACATTTTCAACGTCTTCTTATAATCTGTCTTGGACATTCAGCCTCACCCCTTTAGCCCAATGTAAATATCCACTTGCGCATCCTCAGGATTTGCGCAGCGCTCGTCGTACACCTCGAAATCGCATGCAAATGCACGCTGTTTTTCCGGATGGGCAGCCGACCACGCCCAAATCGTCTGCCATGCCGCTATGACGACTTCGACCATAGGCCCACGAGACGACGTAAATACAGCGTACGTTCCTGCAGGAACTTGGACTGCAGTCATGCCTTGCGGGACGGATCCGCTGCCCGCCACCTCTGCACCGACAACCACCGAATATTCTCCCTCAACGCCGTTCGCATAACGGGTATACAAACCAAGCGTAACCGTCGGGTTCACCCGATCGGGAATTTTCGCGCCTTCGTTATGTTCGTAATACCGCTGCCATAACGCTCCGATGCTACCTTGACCGCTCATTTCCAGCGCATTCGTCGTTCTTGTTTCGATGCCGATGACCGACATCGCCGGTTTTGTTATGATGACAGGTTCTTTCATGGATGCTCCACCTTTCTGATCTTCCCCTATGCAGATGCGATTTCTTGCAAATCCGATTGCAAATCTGCTTGCAAATCCACTATACCGAACCAATGTTGACAACCGTATGGCAACTTTCCTCGCCGCTTCGAAAAAAATATTTTGAATGTATGCTGCAACGCATCTATAGTATTTTCAGAGACGGGTTGTTACTATAAATGCTAGAAGCTTAAACTCTAATCTACCTTGAGGAAAATAAGCCATGAAACCTATCGCACCGCCCGTCGCTCCGTACCGTTTCTTACCCGTTATTGCTTTCGCCGTCATCATGCTGATCGTTTCCCTATCGCCAAGCCGCACCGCTTTCGCCGAAGGAGCTCCCTCCATAGGCTCGAAGCCGGTTGCCGCACATGGCGAAATCGACTTGTCCCAATGGGATTTCGACCGGGACGGCATCGCCTCGCTGGACGGGCAATGGGAGTTTTATTGGCAGCAGCTACTGACGCCCGGCGATTTAGCCCAACAAGACAAGTCGATGAAAAATACCAAGATATCCGCCGGCGCCCCAGCCTATTATCCGGTCCCGCAAGTATGGAAGGCGGACGAGCGGCTCGGAACGCAGTCGCCGAGTCATTACGGTTATGCTACATATAGGCTGCATATCCGCTTGAAGGAGCCGCTCGCCAAATCGAACCTGTCGCTATACATTCCCGGCGCCGCGACCGCATACAATTTGTGGATTAACGGAGAGCTCGCTGCGCAGGTCGGAACGGTCGGAACGTCGCTTGCCTCGATGGTGCCCAAGTTCATTCCGACAGCGACGACGTTCCGCCCGCAGACGGCCGAGCTTACGCTCGTCATCCAAGTGTCCAATTATGTGCAGCGCAAAGGCGGCTTATGGGACGAAGTGCATCTCGGCACGCAGAAGGACGTCGAACGCCGGTTGTACGGCAAGCTGGTCCGGGAGCTGCTCGTTACGGGCGTTCTCGGCGCCATGGGCATGTACCATCTGTTCCTGTACTTCATGCGGCGAAAGGAACCGTCCACCCTGTGGTTCGGCGGCATCTGCCTCATGATGGTCGCGCGCGGCATCGTCACCGGCCAAGTCGTGCTCGTCTCGGTAATCCCAGGCTTCCCCTGGGAAATCGCGGTCAAGATGGAGTACCTGTCGATCATCGGAGCGCTGCAGTTCCTCGTCCTGTTCGTACGTTCGCAGTTCCCGAATGAAATGAGACGCGGATTCGTCCGCATCTCGCTCGCACTGCTCATGCCCTTTGCCTTGTTCGTGCTGGCAACGCCCGCCCGGATCTATACGGAGACGCTAGTCGTCCTCAATGTGCTGATCGTCGTCATCTTCATGTATTCGATTGCGGTATTTACGATCGCCACGCTGAAGAAGCGCCAAGGCTCGCTTACGAATTTCATCGGGCTCATGATTTTCTTCGCCGCGTCGGTGAATGAAATTTTGTATTTCGCCCACATCGTGTACACCGGCAGTTGGCTGACGTTCGGCTTGGTCGGCTTCCTGTTCACGCAATCGATCAATCTGGCTTCCGTCTACTCCAAGTCGTTCCAGCGAGTAGAGCGCTTGTCCGAAGAGCTGGCCGAGAGCAATGCGTCTCTCGAGGTGAAAGTGGCGGAACGGACGCGCCATCTGGAAGAGGCCAAACGGGAGCTCGAAACCGCCAACGGCGAATTATCCCGCATGGAAGAGTCGCGGCGCCGGCTCATGTCCGACATTTCGCACGAAATGGGCACCCCGCTCACGACGATCCGCGGTTATATTAAAGCGATGATCGACGGGCTCGTGGAGAAAGGCGACCCGAAATATTTGCAGCTCATTTTCGAAAAATCGGGGCTTATGGACCGAATGATCGGCGACCTATACGAGTTGTCCAAGCTGGAGGCGCGCCAAATCGAGTTCAAATTCCGGCTGATGCCGGTGGAGCCGCTCATACGCTCCATGTTCGACAAGTTCCAGTTGGAGATGCGGCAGAAGGGCATCCATTACGAGCTGCTGCCTATCCGCGAACCGGCCGATCTTAAGACGCCTCACGTTCTTGTCGATTCGAACCGGATCGAGCAAGTATACGGCAACTTGATCATGAACGCCTTGAAATTTACGCCGGAGGGCGGAAGGGTCCGGGTAGAGTGCGAATGGAGCGAGGAGCGGCCGGCTTATGTTAAAATCAAAGTCACCGATACCGGCGGCGGCATCGACGAGGTGGAATTTCCGACGCTTTTCAACCGGTTCTACAAAGGAAAAAGCTCGCAGCAAGCCAAGGCGAAAGGTCTCGGCTTAGGCCTTGCGATCGCCAAAGAAATCGTCGCCGCGCATAACGGCGATATCGGGGTGCGCAGCAAGCTGGGCGGCGGAAGCACTTTTTATTTCACGCTGCCGATTCGGAACGGCCAGGAAGAACAAGCAGAACAAGAAGAGGAGCTGTTATCGCATGAAGCAGGAGCATAAAACGATCACGATACGCAGGGTCCAGGCGGAAACGGCCGATTTGGAGCAAGCAGCCGTATTGTTCAATGATTACCGGATGTTTTATGAGCAGGCCTCCAATATCGAAGGGGCTCGGAAGTTTATCGAAGAACGGGTGAGAACCGGGGAATCGGTTATATTTCTCGCGGTGATCGAAGATGCCAAGGGAGAGAAGGCAATCGGCTTTACCCAGCTGTATCCTTCGTTTTCCTCGATTTCGATGAAGCGGTTATGGATTTTGAACGATCTGTTCGTGGCGGAGTCAGCCCGCGGCCAAGGAGCCGGAAGACGGCTTCTGGAAGCCGCCCGCCGGCACGCATTGGAAACGAACGCGAAAGGGCTTGCGCTGTCGACCGCAACGACCAACACGACCGCGCAAGCATTATACGAATCGTTCGGGTTCGTGCGGGACGAGCATTTTTATCATTATGATTTGATTTTCTAGCCGTTAGAGCAAATCGTCCGGGCGGCGGCGAGGGCTGCTGTCGCCCTGGATAAAATATTCAGCGGTGCCGAACGAGCGAATCGCCTCGGCCACCGGCTTCCAAATCCAGCGGTCGATCTCCGTCTGGCAGCGATGCGCCCGGTAAGCTAGCAGCTTCTCCGTCAGCGACTCGCTAATGTCGATCTTCGTAATTTGCTTCGGCGTGTAACCGTAAGGCTCCGGATTTTTCATCGTTTCGCCGTAAGAAATAAAGTACAGATGCTTCAGTCCCTCGTTCCCCCGGCTCCGGGCCTCGTTAAAAGCGGCGGTTGTCGCCTTTCCGATCGCGCAGTGATCGGGATGTCCTCCGTACAGCTCATGAAACGTAAGCACGATATCCGGCTTCACTTCTTCGATCATGCCGATGATCCGTTCCTTCAAGGAGCGGAAGTCCTCGAACTCGACCGTTTTGTCCAAAATATCGAAAAACTCCAGCCGCTTCACGCCCAAGATTCGGCATGCCTCGCGCAGCTCCCGCTCCCGCGTACTCGGCATCGATTCCCGCGTCACGAACGGCGGATTGCCGACACGGCGGCCCATTTCGCCGCGCGTTGCGCTGACGAGCGTAATGTCCGCGCCAAGCTTGGCGTATTTCGCCAGCGTCCCGCCGCAAATAAACGTTTCGTCGTCGGGATGGGCGAATACGGCTAATATTTTGGGTCCGTTCACGCCTCCGCCCCCCTTTCGAAGTCAAAAGGCGCATCGCTGAGCTGCAGCGCCGTCGTAATCCGTCCACGGTCGTCGTGTCCGGCGAGCAGCAGCGCGCCGTCGGCGGCTCTCGTCATATGCGTGATGCCTTCCACGCGAACCCAGCCTCCGTGCTGCAGCCTCAGCGCGACCCGGTACGGGCCTTCGCCTGCGGCGTACGTTTGAACGACGTCCGCGTACACGTTGCGCAGGAACGCGCCCGGATTCACCTCGGCATAGATGTAAATTTGCCGGCCTTCGTATGATCGAAGCGCCTGCTGCAAATCTTCCTTGTTCACTAACTGCATCGGTTGCGGCGATGACATGGTCGTTCCAGCTCCTCTCCTATATCCTTCCCTCGCAAACCGGCCGAAGCCGGCCCGCGTCTTCCCAACTTACTCCCCGATGACCGTCAATTCCTTCGGAAACGAAGTCAGCACTTCGACGCCGCTCGCCGTAACGAGCACATCGTCCTCAATGCGCACCCCGGCGACGCCCGGAATATAGATGCCAGGCTCGATCGTAATGACCATGCCTTCGCGGAGCAGCTCTTGGTTGCTCCCGTGGACCGACGGGTACTCGTGGATGTCGAGGCCGAGCCCGTGGCCGAGCCGATGCATGAAGTACTGGCCGTACCCTTGGCTTTCGATGTAGTCGCGCGCCGTACGGTCCAGGTCGGCCAGCACGACGCCGGGCGCTACGGCCGCAATGCCTCGCTTGTTCGCCCCGAGTACCGCCTCGTACACGGCCTTCTGCTTGTCGCCGACTTCGCCTACGGCGAATGTACGCGTAATATCCGAAGCGTAGCCGTCTGCGAATACGCCGATGTCGAACAGCAGCAGCTCACCGTGCTGCACCTGGCGCGCACCCGGCGAACCATGCGGCTTGGCGGCGTTGTCACCGGCAAGCACCATCGAATCGAACGACGGTCCTTCGGCGCCCAGCTTCTTCATTTGGTACTCCGCCTCGGCGACCAGCTCGATCTCCGTTACGCCCGGCTTCACCTTGGCGACAACGGTATGCAGCACGTCCTCGATGATGCGCACCGCGCGCTTGATCGTCACGATCTCGTCCGCTGACTTGACGAGACGCATCTCGCGCAGCGGCTCCTCCAGATCGACGAACCGCTCCGCGTCGATGACCGCTTGCAGCGCCTCGTAACGCTGCACCGTCAGGTGGCTTTTCTCCACGCCGATGTGCTTCACGCTCGCGCCGAGGTGCCCCCGAAGCACTTGGTACGGGTCTTCCGTATCCTTGTGCGTATAAATTCGCTTCACACTGGAAGCCGCACCGGCCGCTTCCGCATCCAGTACGGGCACGAGCAGGAACGGCTCTTCGCCGCGCCGCAGCACCAAGCCGAGAAACCGTTCATGCGGGTCGGACATGAAGCCGGTCAAATAATAAACGTGCTTCGGCAGCGTAATGAGCGCTGCATCAAGCGCGTGCTTCTCCATATAGTCATACAGCTGATCTATGCGATTTTGCATCCGTTTCACCCTTTTTATCGAAGATATCTCCCATTATACACGAAATGTTCGCCGCATTCGTAGCTTGATGCTCACCCTCTCGTGAGTTAACGGCAGTGTGGACAGCGCCGCATTCCATTCAGCCCGCTTCCGCCGATTCCGCAAAATACCCGATGAGAAAGTCTCGGAACTTGCGTGCCGCCAAGCTTAGATACCGTTTTTCATGCCAGACGATTTGAAAATTCCGCTGGCAAACAGGAGATTCAATATGCAGCAAATTCATCGTGGAGTTCGGACCGCCGCAGTTTCCGACAAGCGCAACGCCCAGCCCGGCTCGGACAAGACTTGCAATGGCGGCAGGCTCGTCGACCCGGCAGACGAAGCTTGGCGTGAACCCGGCTTCCTGAAAAAATCTATCGTTCATCTGCTGAAAAGGAAACCCTTCCTTGTAGCCGATAAACGGATCCTCCGCCAGCTCGCTCAAGCGGACGCTCTTTCGGCCGGCAAACCGATGTCCGCTTGGGACCGCCAAATAGACATCTTCCTTCAGGACGGACGCCGCACTGATATCAGGCCGGTCGATCGGCAGCGCGGTAAAACAGATGTCGACCTCGCCGGCTTCCACCAAATGTGTCATTTCTTCCATCGAAGCTTGCGTGATCCGAAAATTGACCTCCGGATGCAGCGCAACAAATTCACCCAGCGCGTCCGATAAGCGATCCAATGTCGATGTCGCGAGGTGAATGCTCCCTTGCTCGAGTCCCGCCAGCTCGGACACCTCTTTTTTCCCCTCGTCCAGCAGGGTGAGCGCCTTCTCGACTTTATCCAGAAACGCCTTGCCGAACGCATTCAGCCGAATCCGCCCTCCGTGCCGGTCGAATAACGGAACACCCACGTCCTCCTCCAGTCTCGAAATCGTCTTGCTCAGCGCCGGTTGCGCGATACACAGCTCCTGAGCAGCCTTCGTCATATGCTCCATTCGGGCCACCGTTCGAAAATACCGCAGCTGAAGCAGCTCCATCCACACCCCTCCTCATCATATACTCAAGTATATATATCCTATGGTATAAGATATATTTTTGTTTATTTACTTGTGATTGTAAAATAAAGCCTGTAAGGAAAACAATACGCTTCTCGCAAAAAAATTCGCAAAGGGCAGAAAGGAGAATACGCCGTTATGGAAACTGCCGTTCAGCAGCAAACCGGCGAAAAATTGATTCGGATTCTTGCGTTCACGCTAGTGATCTCCGTCATGAGCGCAACGATGTTCAATATCGTATTGCCCGAAATCGCCGCCGATTTCAATCTCTCTTTATCGCAGGTCAGTTGGGTTTCGTCCGCTTTTTTGCTAATCTACGCGATCGGAACGGTAACCTACGGGAAGCTGGCCGATACGTATCGGCTCAAAAGCTTGCTTACCTTCGGTCTTGTCTTCTTCGCGCTTGGCTCAATGATCGGCTTAGTTGCCCAGACGTACGGCATGGTGCTTCTAGGCCGAATTTTGCAAGCCGTAGGCGCAGCGGTCATCCCCGCCACGGCCGGCATCATCCCGGTCCGGTATTTCCCGCCGGAAAGCCGCGGACGCGCGCTCGGCATCTCGATGACCGGACTTGCGATCGGCAGCGCCATCGGCCCGGTCGTCGCCGCTCTGCTCGTGAGCGTCGTCCATTGGCGCTGGCTGTTCTGCATGCCGCTGTTCACCCTGCTTGCGCTGCCTTATTACCGCAAATATTTGAATGACGCGCCGGCACATCCCGGCCGAATCGACTGGCTCGGAGGCGGGCTTCTTGCGGGAACTGTCGCTTTGCTGCTGCTCGCGATCACGAATACGACATGGACGTCCGCCGCCGGATGCTTGCTCTTGTTCGTCCTGTTCTTGACGAGAATTCGCTTTGCGCCGGATCCGTTCATTAGGCCCGGCTTGTTCCGAAGCAAAGGGTATTCGCTTGGGCTGACGATTGCATTCCTGGCGACCGGAATCGGGTATTCGCTTAATTTTCTCAGTCCGCAGCTGCTGACCCATGTCAATGGGCTGGCACCGGGACTGGTAGGCTTCGCGTTGGTTCCGGCCGCGGCCACGACGGCGATATTGGGGCGCAAAGGCGGCAAGCTTGCGGACAGCAAGGGCAATTCGTTTCTTTTCTACATGGCATCTGCACTGTTACTCACATGTTTCGTGTTATTGTCATCCTTCGCGGGCATGTCGCCGGTGCTCATCGCAATCATCCTGATCTTTGGCAATGTGGGGCAATCGTTTCTACTCATCGCATTGTCCAATGCGGTTTCCCGTTCGCTGCCGAAAGAACAAACAGGCGTGGGCATGGGGCTGCTGGCGATGCTGAACTTTATTTCCGGTGCCATCGCCGCAGGCGTTTACGGCAAAGCCGTCGACCAAGGCGCAAGCTTTCCTTGGAATCCGGTGAACTCGCATCCGGCAGCTTTCGTTTACAGCAATATTTATTTGGTTTTAGCGGCTCTGCATGCGGGCATTTTGTTGTTCTATTATGTACAGTTCGGCAGAGCTAGGCAAACCGTTCAACAAGAAGTTGGAATGAAGCAAACAAACATGAATTGATGGGAGGATTACGAATGAGACAATTAAATATCGGCATTATTTTAGGAAGCACGCGTCAAGGACGGGTAAGTCCGCAAGTAGGAAGTTGGGTAAAAGAAATTGCCGATCGACGTAGGGATGCGAGTTATGAAATCGTAGATATCGCGGAATATAAATTGCCTTTTTTCGGTGAAGGTACAGGCCAAGAGCCGGGATTAATCGCTTGGTCCGAGAAGCTTTCCAGCTTGGACGGATTCGTGTTCGTTGTCCAGGAATACAATCACAGCATTACAGGCGCATTAAAAAATGCACTGGATTCGGCACGCGACGAATGGAACAACAAGGCAGCCGGTATCGTCAGCTATGGTTCAACGGGCGGAGCCCGAGCAGCGGAACATCTCCGCGGAATCTTGGGGGAATTGCTCGTAGCGGACGTTCGCGCACATCCGACTTTGTCGATTTTTACCGATTTTGAAAACTTCAAAACGTTTAAACCGGCCGAATTGCACGTTGATAAAATCAATGCAATGTTAGATCAACTTATCGCATGGAGCGGCGCATTAAAAACTTTGCGATAACCGCCGTTACAATTATGGGTAAACAGGGAGGATTGCACAATGAGAGCAGCAGCATTTGCTTCGATCGGCGGACCGGAGGTCATGCAGGTCATGACGTTTCCTGTTCCGCAGGCCGGTCCGGGTCAAGTCAGAGTCCGAGTGAAAACGGCCGGGGTACAGCATTACGATTGCGCCGTACGGAGTGGCTGGACTCCACAAGGCGTCACGATCCGGCTCCCGCAAATTCCGGGCAACGAGTTCGCGGGAGTTGTCGACCAGGTGGGTGAAGGCGTAACTGGCTTCGATGTCGGCAGTGAGGTGCTCGGCTTCGCGATGCTGAACTGTTACGCCGAATATGTGGTCGTCGGCGCCGACCAAGTCGTGAGCAAACCTGCCAGCATGACGTGGGAAGAGGCGGGCGGCTTGACCGGCAACGGCCAAGGCGCGTATATCGCCATGCAAGCGATCGGCGTCGGACCGGGCGATACGGTGCTGATCCACGGCGCGGCCGGATCGCTCGGCGCCTTCGCGGTGCAGCTCGCGAAGGAGTGGGGAGCCGCGACCGTGATCGGCACCGCCAGCGAGAGCAACCACGACTACTTGCGCTCGCTGGGGGCGATTCCGGTTACGTACGGGGAGGGGCTCGTCGAGCGGGTGAGGGCGCTCGCGCCAAACGGCGTCGACGCCGCATTCGACACCGCCGGAGCGGAAGCGGTGCGGGCCTCGGTCGAATTGGTGCAGGACCGAAACCGCATCTGCACGTTCGTCGCTTACGACCTTGTCGAGGAGCTCGGCCTCCGCGTCATCCGCAGCCAGCGCTCCGCCGCCCGGCTGGCGGAACTCGTCGATCTGCACAGCAAGGGTAAGCTGCGCATCCATATCCGGCAGACGTTCCCGCTGGAACAGGTCGCCGAGGCGCACCGGCTAATCGAAACGAGGCACGGCCGCGGGAAGATCGTGCTGACGGTCGGTTAGGCAGGGATAGTTCGTGTGATGGGTTGGTGATGGGAACTTGTGAATGGTGCAGAACCTGCAAATGTGCATCTTTTTTCCTCATTTATGTAGCCATTTTTTCATAGCAAAGTTATCCGTTTTGGACGGAACAGTTGTCCCGCAGCTTCCGTTCCATTGCGCAAAGGCAACCATTGCAGCCCGGATATACCGTTTCGGCAAATACCGTCCACGCGAGGAGCACCGAAAACGGTATCCGAAAGAAGAAAGCAGGATCTCCGCCGCAACCGTACGGCGGGAACCCTGCCTTCATCGTTCATAACCTAATCATACCGGCGAATCCAGCCTAGCCATCGAGCCCGTTCCGCGGCAAATCGGTCGGCAGCGCCGCCGGCTGCTTGCACACGCTTTCGACAGCGTAATGCATACCCCGCTCCGACGACAGATGGAAGCCGTGCATCAGCTCCAGCACATGGTAGGCCATGGCGCCGTTCGCGCGGTGCTCCCTTCCGTTCCGGATGGCGTACGCCATGTCCATGAGCCCCAGTCCACGGCTGTTCCCCGTGAAGCCATGCGTCAGCGGCATTTCCATAAATTCCGTTTGATTGTGCCGCTTCACGTACACCGGGCCGCCGAACGTGTTCGGATCGGGAACGACAAGCGTGCCCTTGGAGCCGTAAATCTCCATATTCGGCAGCTTCGAGCCCCACACGTCCACGCTCGTGATGATCGTGCCGACGGCGCCGTTCTCGAAGTCGAGCGTGCCGGCGATGTGGGTCGGCACTTCGACCGGAATTTTTTTGCCATAATCAATGTCGTTCGTAATCGTCCGTTCTGCGTACGTCCTTTGGGCCGAACCCGATACGCGTCGTACCGGGCCGATCAAGTTGACCAGCGCGGTCAGATAATACGGCCCCATGTCAAACATCGGCCCTGCGCCGACCTGGTACAGGAAGCCCGGGTTCGGGTGCCAGCTCTCCGGCCCCGAGCCCATCATGAACGCGGTTGCGGCGATCGGCTTGCCGATCCAACCATCGTCGATCAGCTTGCGGCACGTCTGGATGCCGCCCCCGAGGAACGTGTCCGGCGCGGAGCCGACGAGCAAGCCCTTCTCCTTGGCCAGCGCAAGAATGCGTTGCCCGTCCTCCATCGTCACCGCGAGTGGTTTTTCCCCGTACGTATGCTTGCCCGCTTCCAGCGCCCGCAGATGAATTTCCGCGTGAGCATGCGGAATCGTCAAGTTCACGACGATTTCGATATCCGGGTCGGCCAGCAGCTCATCCACCGTGTATGCCTTCGGCACGCCGTATTTTTCCGCGCTCGCTTTAGCCCGGTCGAAATCCAAATCGGCGCACGCAACGATATCGAGAATGTCGAACTTGCTCCCCGCCTCGAAATAAATCGAGCTAATGTTCCCGCAGCCGATAATGCCTACTTTTACTTTTTTCATGGGAAAAATCTCTCCTCTCCATACAAACAATCAAGCTCCAAACAGCTTCGAAAAATTCCGGTAGCTGATCTCGACGCTCTCCAACTGGTTGCGGGACGTCAAATCCTGTTCGACGAAAATATATTTCGCCGCCCCGATTTCCCGCGCCGTATCGAGAATGCCTGCAATATCCAGCGTACCTTCGCCTACCTCCGCGAATTGATCCGCCTGATGCAGCGTCAGGAACCGTTCGAACGAAATGTCCGAATCCTCGCCGAGCACCTTCAGCAGATTGACCGGATCCGCGCCGGCCGGCAAGTCTTTCTGATGAATGAGATCGCAGCGGTCACCCAGCTTCTTCAAGTAAGCGATCGGATCGACGCCGCCCCGCACGGCCCAATACGTGTCGAACTCGACTTTGACGAGTTCTTTGTCGGTATTTTCCAAAATGATGTCCAGAACGTACTGGCCGTCGAACTTCTGAAACTCTTGAAAATGGTTATGGTAGTAGAAGTCCAATCCGCCTTTTTTGTACGCTTCGCCGTGACGGTTCAGCAATTCGCAGCATTCCAGCACTTCGCGCTTGTTCTTGAAGAAGGCGATGCCGAGCGCGATGGACGTGCTGCCGAGTTCCTTGTTGTACGCGATGATTTCCTCGTAGCGTTCCAGCGGTTGAATGTGGCTCGATACGACTTTCATGCCGAGCGCGTCCAATCTTTTTCGAAGCTCGGTGGCGCTTGGGTTCAAACCCTCGTCCGCGTTGTGAATGGCGATCTCCAAGTTGCGATAGCCGATCGCAGCTAACTTCTCCAGCGTCCCCCAATAATCCTTCTGCAGTTCGTCTCGTACGGAATAAAGTTGCAGTCCAAATTGTAAGCTCATCGTTTGTACCTCCTATTTTCCCATGAATGGATTTGGATATTATCTCTTCTTCATCTTGTCCCATGCCGCCTGGAATTCGCCGAGCATGGCGTCGGCGTCGATTTTGCCGGCGATATATTTCTGCATCGATGCGCCGAACTCCGGTGCCGCACCGTCCGGGTATTTCGCCCAGTGCCAGCCGAGCACCTTTCCTTCTTGAATATATTTCAGCACTTCCGCGCCGATGCTACCGAGATCCGCCGGGTCCGTCTTGATGTTCGTGAACGCCGGAATGAACTTGAATTCCTTGGTCAAATATTTTTGTCCGGTTTCGGAGGAGACGAGCCAGTTCAAAAATTCCTTCGCTTCCTTCTTCACCGGGGAGTCCTTGTAGATGACCCAGTTGTTGGACGGTCCGACGAACAGCTTGTCGTTTAATGCCGGGTCGTCGTTGATCGGCATCGGCAGCAGTCCGACGTTCATGCCCGGATTCAGCTTGTCCAGCACCGGCTGGAGCCAGTTGCCGCTTTGATTCATCGCGCCTTTGCCGGTCGCGAACAAGGTGGACGCCGTGTTATAGTCTGTCGTCAGGGCGTTTTTGTTGCCGTATTTGATCACAACGTCGAACAGATGGGTCCAATCTTTGAAAACCGCGTTGCCGGTTATTTTCGCCGAGCCGTCGTTTAAGCCTTTAATGAACGCGTTCGGATCGGGCTGCTTGGCAAAAGCGTTGTTCAGATTGTGGAAGGCCATGCCGAACCACGTATCGAACGTATTGACGAACGGCTGGATGCCGGACGCTTCAAGCTTCTTGGCAACCGCCTCGAGCTCCGTCAGCGTTTTCGGCAGCTCGGTAATGCCCGCTTTCGCGAACAAGTCCTTGTTGTACAGGAAGCCGAGCCCTTCGAGGCCGACCGGCATGCCGTACACTTTGCCGTCTCTTGTCGTCGGTTCTTTCGCGATGGCGATTTCGTCCTTCACCCACGGCTGGTCGGACAAATCTTCGAGATATTCGATCCACGCGTCCATTTGGTTATAGCCTTCGTTGTTGAAAATATCCGGCATTTCCCCCGAAGCGAACCGCGCTTTCAACTGCGTGTTGTAATCGTCGCCGCCCAGGAGCGTGTCAACTTGGAGCTTGATGCCGGGATGCGTTTTTTCGTATTCGTCCTTCAGCTTGTTGAATTGCTCGGCGACCTCGACCTTGAAGTTCATGATCTTGATCGTCACTTCTTTACCGGCCGGCTGCTCTCCGCTTTGTGCCGCACCGCTCCCCGTCTCTTCCTTGCCGCCGCAGCCCGCGAGTAAGGAGCCTGCCAGCGCGACCGCGCCGATCGTCGTTAGCCACTTTTTCATCCTGCCTTTCCTCCCCTGTATGTTATGTTGGTTACAAGCCCATTGTAGTTCAGCGATCGTTCGCTTCGACACTCATCGCATTGACTGTTTAGGTGGACAAATTTGCTCTGGGGTTGACGGCCAAGTCAGCCCTCCCATCCATTGTATCCGGTTGCTTCGGACGCGTTACCCTTTCACCGCACCGGCGGTAATGCCTTGAATGACGTGCCTTTGCAGCGCGAGGAAAAAAGCCAAAATCGGCACGATGCCCATCACGAGCGCCGCAAGCGCGAGGTCCCACTGCTTCAAGTATTGCCCGAACAGCGAATTCGTTGCGAGCTGAATCGTTTGCAGCTCCGGCTTTTGCAGAATGAGCAGCGGAAGCAGGAAGTCGTTCCACATCCACAAGCTTTGCAGCACGATCACGGTAATCGTCATCGGCTTCAGCAGCGGAAACACGATCCGCCAGAAAATGCCGTACGGATTGCACCCGTCCATAACGGCCGCTTCCTCGACCTCCAGCGGGATGGACTTCATGAAGCCATGATACAGGAAAATCGAGAAGGATACGCCAAGACCGGTGTAGCATAAAATGATGCCCGGAATGCTGTTCAGGAATCCCAGCCAATTGCCGACCTTGACAAGCGGAATCATGACTGCTTGGAACGGTACGACCATCGCCGCGACAAAAAACGGAAACAAAAACCGGTTGATCCGGGTCGGATGCCGCAGCAGTCGGTAAGCCGCCATCGAGGACACGACGATCATGCATAGGTCGCTGAATACGGTAATGAGCAGCGAGTTGCGCAAAGCCCGCGGGAAATTCAGCACGTCCCAAGCCCGCCCGTAATTGCTCCAGGTGAAGCTTTGCGGTAACCCCGATGTATCGGCCAGCAGCTCGGCAAATCCTTTGAACGAGTTCGCCACCACGAAGTAAAAAGGTGCCAAGAACACAAGCGCAAGCAGCATGGCGACGATTTCGGCCGAAAGCCATTTGGCGCCGTACGATTGTTCTTTCATCACATCTCCACCTCCTTCTTCTTCGTGATCGCGACTTGCAGCATCGTAATGACGGTGACGACCGCGAAGAAAATGACCGCCTTCGCCGTGCCGAGCCCGTACCGGTTGTTTTTGAATGCTTCGTAATAGATGTTCATGGCGACCGATTCTGTCGATTTGTACGGCCCGCCTTGGGTGAGCGAGAAGTTCAGGTCAAACGACTTGAACGCCCACGAAATGCTGAGGAACAAGCAAATCGTCACCGCCGGCATAATGAGCGGCAGCACGATATGGCGCAGCGTTTGCAGCCCTGTCGCCCCGTCGATCGCGGCCGCCTCCAGCATATCGCTCGGCACGTTCGTCAGCCCGGCGATGTAAATGACCATGAGGTACCCGGCGCCCTGCCACACGCTAACGATCACAAGCGCCCAAAAAGCGGTCGCCTCCGTCCCGAGCCAGGACAGGTTGAAAAATCCGATATCGGTTGCTTGTCCGATCGCGGCGAAGCTCCGGGTGAAGATGAATTGCCATATGAACCCTAACAGTAAACCGCCAAGCACGTTCGGCATAAAAAAGATCGTGCGCAGCACATTGCGCGTTTTCAGCGGCTTCGACAAAGCGTAAGCGATGATGAAGCCGAGCGCATTGCTGATGATGACGACGGCTGCGGTGAAGCGTGCCGTAAACCAGAAGGACCGGCCAAAGTCGGGGTCGTCCGTCAGGATCGTTTTGTAATTTTTCAGCCCGACCCAATCGATCTGGCTCGAAACGCCGTTCCAGTCGGAAAACGAATAATATATGCCGAGCAGGAACGGCACCACCATAATGACCGCATACACCAGCAGCGCAGGTCCGACGAACACCGACTGCTGGGCCGCTTGCGAGGTCAACCATCTTTTCATAACAGGCTCCTCCTATCTTGGATGCGAAGTATCTTTATTGTATTCAGGGCATGAAACGATTCCCACTCAGTAATTTGAGAAGATAGGTGGACGATTTTGACCCGGCGGTGTTAGAATGAAAGCGCTGACATGACTCTGACCCGGAGAAAGGCGGAATCGGAATGCGGTTGCTGACAACAAGCGTGCGCTACAAACTGATCGCGCTCATGCTGATTTCCATCATCGTGCCGATCGCCGCATCGATTATCGTAACCTACGCGTATACGAAAGAATCGGTGAAGCAGCGGTCGATCGAAGAGAACACCCGGCTTCTGTCCGAAGGCAAAACGAACATTTCCAATTTCCTGAACGTCGTGAACAACGCTTCGCTGATCTTGTATTCGAATAAGACGCTGGACGGCATCCTGCTGAACGGCGTCGCCGATAACAAGGACCAATCCTACGTGTACACGGCGCTTCAGCTTGTATCGAAAGCGGCGAACAACATCTTTCAGGTATATCTGCACCTGGACCAAGGGCAAAACAACAGCTTCCTAATGTATTCAGACAATTTCACGTACGGACAAGCCCCCGCTCCGTTTGATGTGACGGACATCGTACCTTATGCCGCCAAAACGGTGCCGTCGCACTGGAGCGGCAATTACGGGCTGCAGCAAATTCGGCCGAACAGGTCGGCTCTCGTCTTTTCCATCTACCGCCCGCTGTTCCGGGTACCGACCCAGGAGCGGATCGGCTTGCTCGCCATCGACGTTCAAGTCGATGCGCTTCGGAAGCTATGCGCGCAGCTGTACGATCCTGCGCAAGAAGACTTGTACATCGTCGACGGCGGCGGCACGATCGTGTATGCCTCGAACGAGCGCGAGATCGGCCAAAACCCGGAGCAAGCCTGGATTGACGGCATCGCCGGCGGCGGGGCTGCATCGGGCAGCATGGAAAAAAGCGAATCCGGCTACAACGGCATCATCCTGTATGACCGCATCCAGCTTCCTTACTTGAACTGGACGCTCGTGAAGCGGATCCCTGCACAGCACCTGTATTCGCAGGCCCGCAACCTGACGATGATCAATACCGCCGTCGCGGTGCTCTGCCTCTCGGTGGCGACCGCCGCCGTCCTGATCGTCTCGATCCGGTTCACGCACCCGATCAAGCAATTGATCCGCAGCATCAACAGGATCCAGTCCGGCCAAATGGAGGAGCCGATCGACATCGTCCGCAACGACGAATTCGGCATTTTGGCCAAGCGGTTTCGCACGATGATGGGGACGATCAACGATTTGATTTTTCGGGAATACAAGCTGAACTTGGCTAACAAGACGACCCAACTCAAAATGCTGCAAGCGCAAATCAACCCGCATTTCATCAACAACGCGTTGCAATCGATCGGGGCTTCGGCTTTGGACAACGACGCCCCGGAAGTGTACGGGCTCGTGTCCTCGCTCGGCCAGATGATGCATTACAGCATGAACACGAAGCAGACGATCGTCCCTTTATCGCGGGAGCTCGACTACGTCCATCATTATTTGCTGCTGCAGCAGCAGCGTTTCGAGGAAAAGCTACAGATCGAATACGCGCTGGAGGAGGAGGCCGGGTCGATACCGATTCCGAAAATGGTCGTTCAGCCGCTCGTTGAAAACTATTTCAAGCACGGCTTCCACAAGTCGCACAACACTGGCGTGCTGCGGATCGCGACGGCCTTGACGGAAGGCAAGCTGCACATCGTCGTTACAGACAACGGCATCGGCATGACCGAGGACCGGCTCGCCGCCGTCCGATCCGATCTATCCGGCGTCCGGCACGAATCCGCGGACAGCGGCGACCGGATCGGTCTCATGAACGTGATGTACCGGCTGCACCTGTATTACGGCGACCAAGCCGCGCTTCAGCTGGAGCAGAATGAACCGACCGGCCTCAAAATTACGATGACCGTACCCATTCCAACCCACCAGGAGGAGACTGCATCATGAAAGCATTAATCGTCGATGATGAAAAACACGTCCGCAAAACGGTGCTGAAGCTTGTCGATTGGAACGCGTTCGGCTTCGCGGCAGTGTTGGAAGCGGAAGACGGCGCAGAAGCCGCGGCGCTCATCCGGGAACACCGGCCCCAGCTCGTGATTACCGACATTATGATGCCGATGAAGTCAGGCATCGAGCTGATGGAATGGATGGAAGCCGAAGCGGTCGATTGCAAAAAAATCGTCATCAGCGGCTTCAACGACTTCGAGTTCGTCCGGCATACGGTCAAGTTCGGCGGAACGGACTACTTGCTGAAGCCGATCGACCGCAAGCAGCTGCACGAAGCCGTCGGCAAAGCGGTGGCCAGCTGGACCGAGGCTAAGCGGGAGCGGCTCCAATTTCATGAGAAGAACAAAGAGGTAAACGAGCTGAAGCCGATGTACCGCGACAAACTGTTGTCACGGCTGCTGACGGACGCTGCCGCGGGCAATGCGCCTGCCCCAGGGGAATCATACTTGCGCGAATTTCCGCAGCTGAAGGACGTTCGCTCTTGTCGGGTCGCCGTGTTCGATCTGAATACGCTGCATCAGTCGATCCGCGACAAATACGCTTCCAGCCTCGACTTGCTGTTCTTCACCCTGCTCAATATTTGCAACGATTTCGTACAACCCGCCGGGCGGGGCATCGCCTTCCGCAACTGGAACCGACCGTTCGAGATCGTGCTGCTGCTCTGGGACGAACCCGAAGCGGCGGCACCGGGCTGGCTGCGCAAAATCGCGAACGGCATCGATCAGACGCTGCGGGGCTCCGTGGAATTCGGCCTAAGCGGGGCCGGCCTGTTCCCAGGCGAGCTTCACAAGGCGTATACCGAAGCGGCCGACGCGCTGAATAAGCGCAATTTGCTCTCTCCGGGCGGGCGCGTTCATGAGTATGGCACGCCAGCGGCGGCTCGTGTCGGCGCCGTGCGTTTCGGCAAATTCGAGGAAAACATCCGGCTGGCCGTCCGCAGCGGCAATCCCGGCCAAATTCGGCACGCGCTTGGGCAGTGGTTTGAGGCTATCGGCGTCTTGCCGCACATTTCGATGGAGCAGATGAAGATGTGGTGGGAGGAATACAACGTGGCCAGGGCTGGCTGGGTCGAGGAGTTTTTCCGCGAGCGTGACGGGGCACAGCAGCCGATTCTGGAAAACCGCCCGTTCAACATCCCGCTGGATGAGTCGGGCCGGCTTTCGTTGTCCGCGCTGCAGGAAATTTTGGAGAAGAGCCTGATCGAGCTGTCGAACATTTTCATCTCCATGCAAACGTTCAACAGCAATCCAATGCGCGAAATCGCCCGCTACATCGAAGCGCATTATACCCAAGACATCACGCTGCAGGATATATCGGCACGTTTCCATTTGAATCGGGAATATATTTCGCGTAAATTCAAAAACGAATTCCAGGAAACGCTGATCGACTACGTCAACCGGATCCGGGTGGAGAAAGCAAAAATGCTGCTGCTGAACCCGCACCTGCGCATGGCGCAAATCGCGCAAATGATCGGCTACCACGACGAGAAATATTTCAGCCGCGTTTTCAAGAAGCTGACGCAGATGTCGCCGAACGATTACCGCAAGGGCATGGCGGTGAAGGACAGCGAGCAGCCGGCGGTGTTGTGAGGTGTGAGGGGTTAAAGCGCGGTAGGAGTCTATGACACATTTCACCGCGCTTTCTATACCCGCAATCTCCTGCACTAGCCTGTTAACGAAGCTCCGTACGATAAAGCAATCGCATCGACTCGATTTTTTGTTCCATGTAGGCTATAGCCTCCGCGGGTCCCACGATTTTGGCTTCTCCTCCCAGCTGCCAGATCAAGTCCACGTAAAAAAGCAAGTCCTCCGCCGCGATTTGAATGGCTGCCGTTCCGCTGCCGTCTTCATTGCGCCGTATATATGGAGCTATACGTGCGTTAGACTCCAGCAGCCACACCCCTTTGTCCGTCATCTCCAGTTGAAGCGTCGTCTGTTCCAGATGGTCTTTGTTCGGCCGATCCAGTAAAGTCTTCCGGCTTACATCGTCTCGGCAAGGAATCGTTTCGTTCAGCGCGGCGGAGAGGATCCGGTCGGCCCTAAACTGCCTGATGTCTTCTCTACTGAAGCAATACGCGGGACAATACCAATAACCGGAGCTGGCATAAAGTCCGATGGGCTGGATATTCCGCTCCGTTACTCCGCTGCCGGATTTGTATGTGATGGTGACAACACTGCGAATCATAACGGCTTGCAGCAGGGTCTGAAGAATCTCCGCAGACATCGGTCGATAAGGGCTCCAGAACATGACCCTGTTCTTTAGCCGGTCAATCTGTTCCTTAATATCGGCGGGCAAGTAATGATAAAACTTATGCAGCGCGGAATCGGCTCCCTCACCGAAAGGCAAGGAACCGAAATAATCCAACGTCTGGCAAGCGAAAAACATAGCGAGCGCCTCACCCTCGGTAAAGCTGATTGGCGGCAAAAGCCTCTCTTGAAGAAGCTTATACCCTCCTCCCCTTCCTTGAATGGAATACACGGGGACGCCGAGTTCGCTGAGTTCTTGCAGATCCCTCGTAATCGTCCGAGTGGATAGACCGAATTCATCGGCCAGCTCTCTGACCGTAAAAGACGGTTTGGCGTTGATCCTCATAATCAATTGAATGAGACGCTGTGCCTTTTGCAATGATCCACCTCATTTCCGATATTTCTTCCAATCTAACACTTAAATAAGACATGAATTGTCTTGTTTACATGATACCATGTTCCCATAAGCAATCTAAACCGACAAGTTACAGGGGGCATGATTCATTTGCAAAACAATATGCAAGAAAAGATCGGCTTTGTGTTCATGTATGGAGCAGGCTTGGAAAGCCGAATTTGGAGTAAAGTTGTGGAGGGATTTGAACACCCTTATTTACTTGCCGAGTTTCCTCAAAGGGATCGTTCGGTTGATTCGAGAAGACGGCTCTCCTTGGAAGATTACGTGACGCATATGAAAAAACAAGTGGATGAATGGGGGTTTCACAAAATCGTACTTGTAGCGCATTCGCTTGGCGGCGTTCTTGCTCTTAAGCTTGCATCCGAACTGTCCGATCGATTGGCGGGATTTGTCGCCGTAGGGGCGATTATTCCGAGGAATGGCGGTTCATTTTTATCGGTAATGCCGTTGCCCAAAAGAATTCTAATGTCTGCTATCCTGCGAACCCTGGGTACGAAACCTCCGGAATCCGCCATCCGTGCGGGGTTATGCAACGATCTTTCGCCGGATCAAGCTGCGGAAATCGTCCAAGGATTCATTCCCGAGGCCGTACGCGTGTATACAGATCGAACCCACGTATCCGTTCCGGAAATACCAAGGCTTTATGTGAAGCTAACCAAGGATAAAGAGCTCAGTCCGTCCTTGCAAAATCAAATGATCGTAAACCTATCCCCGCAATCGGTACGAAGCCTGGAAACCGGACATTTGCCGATGATCAGCGATCCGGATGGGTTAAGAGTCATCTTAGAAGATTTCATGGAACATGTGAGGTAAATATGGATAGGTCCAATACGTTTGCGAAGGTTACTTTCTTAGAAGTCGATCACAATCGGTGGTCGGATTTGCAAACTTCTCAGGGCATTGTAAGCTATATCGATCCCGTAACTTCACTGCTGATCTCAGCCTTTGTTCTCGGCGAAAGGATGGCCTTGCTTCAAATGGCAGGCGCTGTCTTGTTGCTTGGGTCGACTTGGATAAGCGAAACAAGTAGAGTTAAGAGGATTCCACATGGGAGTAAAAGTCCATCTTAGAGATTCGGTCTTGATCGCGTCCTGGCGCTCGTACTCTAACAGCGTCAGAACGCGTTTTTTTTACAATACGGGCCGACTTACACGGAACTATCGTCCGTTTCTATACCAATGCAGCGCCTTTGTTTCCAGCTCTTTCACAAACGCGTCTTTACCGTCCATGTAAGCTTCGATGTCCTTCGGGAATTGTTTCGCAAGGTTTTCTTTTAGACTTCCGTACCGCCCTGCCTCTTCGGAATGCGTTCGGAGGTAGTCTCTTACAGCCAAATGACGGTTAATGTCTTCCGTGTTATCCACCTGAAATACATGGACCTGGTGTGTTCGGTGATCTCCGCCTTTTCTGAAATACCTCCTGCCTTTCATGCCCTACTCGCCCATACACTCGTAACCGAGGCGTTCCATTTGTTCGTTAAACGAATCGATTTTTTCAATATCTCGCACGACCGGCATAATATCGATGATGGGTTTGGCTTGCAATCCAGGAACCGAAGTGCTGCCAATATGATGAATATCCATTAACTCATCCGCAAAAATATGTTTGATTTTTTCGGATTCATCTTGAAACATTTGCTTCCAATTGTCGTTGTATTCCGTAACTACAACATTCATCATGTAACCGGCCTCCTAGAAAATAACTATTATTATATTATATAAAAACCGATTCGATGCCGCCATGATTGGCGGTTTTTTTTATTATGCAACCCTTGTAGGTATGGGCTGGAGTCATATCGGTTAGGATGGGAACATAGATTGGTTGTAGTTTTACTTGTAGTTTTCTTGTAATTTAACTTGCAGTTTGATAAGATTGGAGGTGAAAAATAGCATGAGCGGAGGTGTGATACTTATGACGACGGCGGAAGTTCGATCGCAGGCAAGAGAACTAGTCAGAGTCATTGCAGAAAAAGATGACCACGAAGTTATTACGTTAAACGCCCGCTCACTAAAGGGCTTGGTAGAATTGATGCGAGATTATGCCGTCATTACGCATGCTAGTGATCCGCATTCTGAAGTTTCCGCTGCAGTTGACAAATTGATCGACTATGTGGATTTAAATTCTCGATCTGCCGGACCAATTGCGCCCACCCAATATAAGACAACCTACCTTGCCGAAGTATTCGGCGTTTCGGTAACAGCAGTTAATAACTGGATTGATGAAGGTAGGTTTGTCGGCTATCGAAGGGAACCGAACAAACATGCTCGAATCCCGCACTTCACCCCGTTTCAACATCGTGACGGGCGAATTGAGCCTCTTGGACTTATCGTCGAACGGTATAGACACCAAGAGAGTGAGTCGTTTGCCGAGGATGACGAAAAGGAATTACTGTTAAGCGAAATCCAACATCTTAAACAAAAATATGGTGGGAAAGACTTCAAGGACGCATTCGACATCGATAATCTTACTAACGAACAGGAAAGTGACGTTTCCCGTTGGCGCTTCTATCTAGCGAGGCTTGAAGAACTTTCATGAGTCGATATAGCGATTACGTAGAGAAGCCTGTGCCCAGACCTCCCATTGTCCCCACCGACTGGGACTACGTGCGCAACGAATTTGATGACATCATCGAAGGTAATATTTTTTCCGGGAATAAAGAGGGTCCCAGCCGATATCCCCAAGTACGGAAGACGATAAAAATTAAGCATGGCGGAGGGACTCTGCATGCTACAGAATATATACAGGATCGCAAGGGTGATGCGCCCCATGTGATTCGGTTCGAATATGATTGGCAATACAGTCCGATGAATTCGGAAGCGCAGTGGAAATTCCATTACGATACGTACCATCCTGAAAAGTACTGGCCTGCTACAAAACACTTCCATCAGCATGACCAGCCCAATCCGCAAAAAACAAGCCATGGGAGAATGTCCAATTTTGCCGTTCGCGATATGTGTGCGGTACTCGAAATGATCCGTGTCGCGCTTCGTGTCTCTGGAAAGTTGCCTTTGCCCTAAGTTAACAATAAGCCGCCCCTCATCGAGTGGCTTATTTGTTGTATTCATCCAACCCCTGGCGAAATACATCCTTTCTCTTATTCTTCAAATGAAAATAGCTTGAAAATACGCACCAAAAACTAAATAATAGAAACCAAGTCTTCCAACCGGCACGGCATGCTCAAGATTAGAGACTTTATTCTGCACGAAAGAAAGGTAAACATTGACATCATGGCTTTATCTCAAAGTATTACGAAAAATCAAGCGGCCAAGGAGTCGTTCCCGATCTCCATCCTTTCGCTGACCGTCGGCGCTTTTGCGATCGGCATGACCGAATTCGTCATCATGGGCATTTTGCCCAATGTCGCGGAGGATTTGGGGGTCAGCATCCCATCCGCGGGACAGCTCATTACGATGTATGCCCTCGGAGTCGCTGTCGGAGCTCCAATATTGACCGTACTCACCCACCGCATTCCGCAGAAAAAACTGTTATGCCTGCTCATGATGTTATTCATCCTCGGCAATGGGATCTCGGTTATTGCTCCGAACTATGCCGTTCTGATGGCCGCCCGTTTAGTCACCGCATTGACCCACGGGACTTTTTTCGGCGTTGGGGCCGTGATCGCTTCAAGTCTCGTACGTCCGGACAAGCGTGCGGGGGCCGTATCCATTATGATGGCCGGACTCACCATCGCGAATATTATCGGCGTTCCGCTCGGGACGTTGATCGGTCAACATATGGGATGGCGAGCATCGTTTGGCGCTATCGCGATCATGGGGGTTTTGGCCTTGATCGGCATTATGATTTTCATCCCGCACATGCGGCAAGACAAACCGTCAAGCATCGCCCGGCAGATTGGCGCGCTGTTGAAGCCCAAGCTTCTGCTGTTCCTGCTCATCGGTGCGGTAGGCAATTCCGGTTTATTCGCCGTATTTTCGTACATTACGCCGCTTCTGATTCAAATTACCGGTTTTGCCGAGCACAGTGTCACGTGGATTTTGATCCTCTTCGGCTGCGGGGTGACGTTCGGTAATATCGTCGGCGGAAAGCTGGCGGACTGGAAGCTGATGCCCTCCATGCTGGGACTCTACTTGACGGTTTGCGTCCTGCTTACCGTCTTCACGTTTACCATGTATAACCCAATTGCGGCTGTCGTGACCATTTTCCTGTGGGGTGCCGCTTCTTTCGCCGTGTTCCCGGGGTTGCAGGTCCGCATGATGAACCTGGCCAAGGACGCGCCGGCGCTCGCCTCCACCTCCAGCCATTCAGCCGGCAATCTTGGGAATGCAGCCGGCGCTTTTATCGGGGGATGGGTCATTAATCATCTGGCCTTGACCGCCCTGCCTTGGGTCGGGGCTTTGCTTGTGGGACTGGCTTTGATCTTAGGGATTGTCAGTTATGTCGCAGAACGTAAGCCCGCCGCGGCGTAGTCTATTTCATAGTGACGCAAGCAGCCCCGACTTCCATGAGAAGCTGGGGCTGTTTCGTTTTTGCGGGATATCAATTGGTATGATCTTTGCGATACAACTCGCGGGTCTTATAGCCCGCCCGAAGAATCATCTTCATTTCCTCGCGCCGAGCTGCTTTCGTTTCCTCTTGCTTCGCGCTATACACATAACGCGCCCAGTCTTTGCGATACCCCGGCGTCAACGATTGGTAGAAGGCCAGCAATTCCGGCGTATCCTCCAAATCCTTCTCCACGCTTGGAATCAAGGCAATATAGTCATCGACGCGTTGACTTGGCGTTGAAGAGGGCTGATCGGCCTTGCCTTTGCCCTTCGCGTCTTCTTTGAAACCGACAACCGTAAAGACATCATCCAAGCCGACCATCCGCGCAAACTTGATGCTGCTTGTCCCGATATACCCGTTCTCGTCGCTTCCGAGACCGTCCATCAGCTCATCGCGATGGATAAACGTCGGGTAAACCTTGTTCCCTTTTTTCGGGTATGCCGCAAAGAGGTAGCCTGCCGGCTTGAGGTGCTCATGCTCAATGACGCGATGAATCAACGCCCGAAGTGCATCCATATCCAGCACAAAAGCAAAGATAAGATCGTACGCAGCGCCATCCTTGAGCGTCGTATCATAACCGCTTAATTCGGCCAAATATTCGCTTCCTTCAGGTTGACCCAATACAGCCACTTGCTCATATTTATGTAAATTCAGCTTCTCGACTACCGATTTCGTCATCTGGTTCAGCTCCTCGGGCATTTCGTTAGATATCATCCATTCCATTATAGCCTTGGCATCGCGGAAAATAAATATATGCCGTCCCCCCCGGGCTTTGTGCGGATTCATCTCCCGAACGCTCCTGCGCCGCTTCTAAATACTTGCCCTTCCCTACTTATCGCCGAGAAACAGCCCTTTATGCTTATTGAAAAATTCAAAGTACACTTTTGGGTTTTCCAATTCCCACCATTGCTTGACGCCCACTGGATTCGCTTCTAAATCATATATTTTTGTAAACTCCATCGCCAGCAGAAACGGTGAGTGCGTTGCAATGATAAATTGACATCCGCAATAGTGAGCCATTTCCTCTATCATTTTAACAAGTTCAAGCTGCATTTTAGGAGATAGACTGTTCTCCGGTTCGTCCAAACAATACAATGTGTCATTTTTAAATCTGGAATTAAAATAATTCAGGGCTGTCTCCCCATTGCTGTTCAGCTTCACATCGGTGCCGGCGACTCTGCGAATAAATTCCCTGCGTGAAATTGATTTTTTTCTTGAAAGCATCTGTAGCCTCAATGCTTCATAATCTTCCATGCTATTCATTTTCACGGTATCGGCGTATTTCAAACTTCCGCTCCTAGTTCTGCTATCTCCCCATTCCGCTCTTATTTCTTCTGCGCTATCCGCGATTTCTTCGTTGTTTGTGCGGACTGTAAGCATATAATCAAAAATATCGTCACTTGTGATGATTCTGCTTCCATTCGGAATGCGATGTTTAAATCCCTCGTCGTCAAGTCCAAGTTCAAATTTACAATGTTCGACATATGAACTAAACAATTCACTTGAATTGAATGGTGCAATCCGATTCAGTTCCAATTTATTCGCGATGAGATTTAGGAGCGTGCTTTTCCCCGAGCCGTTTCCTCCATATAAAATTGTAATTTTTGAAAAGCTCAATTCGGAAAATCGATTTTTTGAGAAAATGCCACATGGGTAAGTTTCGTCGATATATCCAAACTTACCGCCATTGTATGCCATTCTTTGATCGATCAAAGAGGACTCTTCATCTATCGGCAATATGAATTTATCTAAATACATGTTCATTCCTCCCTCACTCATCTAACCTGCTCTCATGTTATACTCTTCCGTTCCAATAATGCTGCTTTACATGGTTGTCCACCCTTATTTTGGGTTTTATTCAATTGTAGTCCACACCGAATTGCGGTGTCAATTTGCAAAATATCCCCACGAAGTGGGGCCTTGCTTCGAAGATGATTCAGGTACTTAAAAAGTTTGCGAAGCAANACATGGTTGTCCACCCTTATTTTGGGTTTTATTCAATTGTAGTCCACACCGAATTGCGGTGTCAATTTGCAAAATATCCCCACGAAGTGGGGCCTTGCTTCGAAGATGATTCAGGTACTTAAAAAGTTTGCGAAGCAAACTTGCATCGGAAGCGTTGCTCGGGGACCCCGAATATATAATTCGGGTCAAAAAAAGCCCAAGGCGCAAGCCCTGGGCGTTTGTTGAAACTTCGTTGCACATCTATGCACCGACCACGCGGACGTTTGCGGTTGCCGTTAAGCCGCCGTATTCGACCGTGATCGCCGTTTCCCCTTGCAGATTGGGCACAATCGTACCGTCAGCCCAAACTTCCAACACAGATCGGTCATCGACCGTATAAGTCGGCCTCAGAACGGATATCGTAACCCCGTCCCTATAGGTTGCGATCGCATTCAGGCGGCATGTAGGACCATCAAGGGCAACCTCTCCGCATCCTTGCAAGGTCAACGATTGCACGCCTCCCCTGTCTCCGAACAGATGAATGAGCGGCGAGGCTAATCGGGCCGCCCAATCTTTCTCCGTATGCTCGGCCTCGGGATCGCAATAATACGCGAGCTCACCGTCGGCGCTATAACCTAGCTCCAGCAATTGCTCCGCCGCTCCGCGGACTTGCTTCTCCATGATCAGCGTGCCTTCGCGGCCGCCGAGGTCGATCCAGATGCGGGACAGCGGCTGCTTCTGCCGGAAAACGTGCAGCTGCGGAGCTTCCGTACTCTCCACCGGGTCATTGCAGTAGAAGTACGGCGAAATGATCGCTAACTTGCCGAAAATATCCGGGCGGCGGAACCCGATATGGTACGTAACCTGCCCGCCGCGCGACGAGCCCATCAGCGCCGTATGCTCCGGACCGGACAACGTTCGAAATACCGCGTCGATGTACGCCTTCACCTCGTCGATCACAAAAGCTTCGTACAGATGGCCTTTCGGCTCGATCTGCACTTTATCCGATCGATACAGCACCCCTTCGAGGTCGTGCGTGAACTCGTCGGACCGCTCCATCCCCATGTTGGCGATGCCGACCACGATAATTTCTTCCATCCGGCCAAAGGCGATCAGCCGGTCGACCGTTTCATGCACATTCCACGAATAACCGTTAAATGCGGGGTGAAAAATATTTTGCCCATCGTGCATATATAGCACCGGATACCGCTTCGTCGTATCTTCCCCGTAGCTTGGGGGCAGATAAACGAATAGATCTCTCCGGTTGTCCAAATGAACGGAATAAAAGCTTTCGATTCGCAAAATGCTGGATCGGTTCGTCATCGCAATCCTCCCGATAAGCGCTCGGTCGCCGTGTCTATCCAATTCTCGACTTCGTAGTGCAGCCGCAATCCGACCTCGGCCTTAAAGCTTCGGTACGGAACTTCCCTACCGTTTCGATCGGTCTCATGTTTGCCGAGTCCGCGAGAAATGCGGAACATAAACGCAACGTTTCTGGGTACCTCGAACGTACCGCCGTATAATCCTTCTCGAACCCGCGGCAGCTCGATACCGGCGTACAAACTGTCCGTCTGCGGCGTATTGTCCGGCACGTTCACGTACATCTCCATCGATACCGTCTCGGAAACGTGCGGCACGACTTCCATATTGAGGCTTGCCGTTAAACCGTGGCCGATATAAGTAATCGTCGTTGTGCCCGTTTTCTTGGGCAGCAGCTTGCCGTCCGCACGGACCTCGATGATCTCCGGGTTGGCCGCTTCATAACGCGCGTTCAAATCCGTCATCATAAATCCGCTGTCATAGTGCACGACAGCATTTAGCGCGCTCTTCAGCCCCGCCAGGCCAACGACATCGGGACCGTGCAGCTCCACGCGCGACGGCTTGCCGATATCGCCGAAGAAATAAAGCAGCGGCGCATGGACTCTGGCGGCCCAATCCGTCTGGGAGTGGCCGGAGCCGATTGCTACGTGAAACATCAAATCGTCGCCCGGCTTGAAACCTGCCTGAATGAGAACATCCGCCACATCGCGCACGTGCTTTTCCATCACGGTATACCCTTCGGAATCGCCGACGTCCATCCAGATCTTCAGCTCTTCCTTCTTCGTATACACCCGGCTCAGCCACCGCTCCTCCATCGTCGCCGAGTCCACGCTGACGAAGAACGGGCATAACGCGCCGATCAACCCGAACACTTCCGGATGACGAAAGCCGATGTTATAGGATACGAGTCCTCCAGCCGACGACCCCATCAGCGCGGTGTTCGCTTTATCCGGCAAAGTCCGGTATTCCCTGTCGACATACGGCTTCACTTCCTGTAGAAGGAATTGCTCGTACATCTCGCCTTGATTCGTCGTACCGAACACATCGTGCCCGTCCGGGTTCTCGTGCATATATTCGGCAATCCGCGCGTCCTCAATATGAGCGACGGCCACGACGATAATTTCCCGCATCCGGCCTTCTGCGACGAGCCGGTCGACGGCAAGATGAACGTCCCAAGACTCGCCCTTCTGATCTTGAAAAAAAACGTGTTGCCCGTCGTGCATATACAAAACCGGATATCGTTTATCCGCTTCGCTGGCATAACTCGGGGGCAAATATATAAACATATCGCGATCGTTGTTTAAAAGATGGGAATGAAAATGTTTGATTTCGACTAACCGCGATGCATCCACCTGGTTGTTCTCCTCCTACCCGGGGGATCACGACGAAACGGACAAATAAATGAACTTCTCGCGATTGCTGTAATCCGCGTCTTGAATATTGCCGTTCATCATGTCCACAACCGGCTTGTAATCGTTTAATTCGTACGACAGCTTCGCTGCATGAACCGGCAAAATATCCGGGCAATGGCTCGTGCATAACACCGCAATCCGGTCTAAAGTTCCTCGGCTCCGCACGACTTCGTTCGCCAGAAATTCGTTGATGACCAGCCCAGGACGCCCCATAAACTTGCTTAGAAAGGCGTCCAATCCCTCTGCGCTCTCATACACATAAATCCGCTCTTCATCAAGTCCCGACAGCCGTTTGACGTCATCGACAAGCTCCGCATCGTTGTAAGCATCCATCACAAGGAACTCCGGCGTATCGCCAAGCAGCGTACTCGCTGCCCTGAAGCCGTTTGCGAAGTCGGGCATAATTTTGTGGAACAACGTATCCTCGATTCGGCTATCGATCACGAACACCGGAATGCCGAACCCGAAATAACGGGAAACGGTCGAAAATTGTTCCTGGTCCACGTTGATCAGAAACACGCCATCCAGATTTCGCTCTCGAATCATATCGTAAGACGGGGCGTTCCCTTCGATTTGCATAAAAATAACATGGTATCCAAGCTCGCCACACAAGCGCTCGAGCGTATATAACGTTTTGACGTATTTCAAATCGGACCACGGCCGCGGCACTAAATCACGGAACAATAAGATGCCGATCAGCCCGGTTTTCTGAAGCTTTAAGGAACGGGCGCTCCGGTTCGTGACGTACTGAAGCTGCTGTGCGATTTTCAGCACCTTCACGCGCGTTTCGTCGGAAATCGACTGCGTTTTGACGTCGTTCAAAATATAGGAAACGGTTGCGATCGATACGTCCGCCGCCTTCGCGATATCTTTGATTGTCGCTTTTTTCATGCTCATCATCCGCCCTTGCTTAAACGTTTCAGTCGATTTAATCATACGCCACCCAATTTGTCAATTACTCACGGGCAACGCGGCCAATATGAGCCAACCGAATGGCGACAATGTGACGGTCGCCACTTCGCCCTCTACCCGGGACGTGCCTTTGCCACCAATCGCAGCAAACGTTGTCGTCCGTTCAATCGCGAACGAAATCGACTTTTCGGCGTCTTCATGATTCAAACAAATATAAACGTGGTCGCTTGCAAACTTTCTTCGCACAATAAGCTGACGACCCTCCGCGTAAACGAACTCGAAGGAGCCTTCCCGCAGGGCGGCATGCGTCTTGCGTAATGCGATGAGCTGGCGGTAGAAGCCGAGTAGCTCCGCGTGCTGGCGCTCTTCGTCCCAAACCATCGGTTTCCGGCAGTCGGGGTCGGCCCCGCCCGTCATTCCGATTTCGTCCCCATAATAGATGCACGGTGCACCCGGCAAAATAAACTGAAGCAACGCAGCCTGCATGACCTTGCGCGCCTCTTGGGCGACGGTGAGTATCCGAGGCGTATCGTGGCTTCCGACAATGTTAAACGCCGCTTCGTTCACCTGCTGCGGGTAGCTTGCCAGCAGCCGGTTGATACGGGCAGACAACGTCTCCGCATCGATGGTGCCATGCGCGCAAAACTGCAGGACGGCCTCCGTCGCCGGATAATTCATCACCGCGTCGAACTGGTCCCCGCGCAGCCATGGCATTGCGTCATGCCAGATTTCGCCCAGGATATAGAAGTCGGGCTTGAGCGATTTTAACGTCTTGCGGAATTCGCGCCAGAAATCGTGGTCGACCTCATTGGCCACGTCCAGCCGCCAGCCGTCGATATCGCATTCCTTAACCCAATACTGGGCTACGCCGAGCAAATATTCCCGCACCTTCGGGTTCGTCGTGTTGAGCTTCGGCATATGCGCTTCGAAGGCAAAGCAATGGTAAGGCGGGATGGAGCCATCCACGGATAGATCGTCCCTCATCAGGAACCAGTCCCAATACGCCGATTCTCGCCCTTTCTCCAGCACATCGCGAAAAGGAGCGAACCCTTTGCCGCTATGATTGAACACCGCGTCCAAGACGACGCGAATGCCGCGCTCATGGCATGCTTGAACGAGCTTTTTCATCAGGCCGACGTCGCCAAAATGCGGATCGATCCGGTAATAATCGGCCGTATCGTATTTATGGTTCGTGTTCGCCTCGAATAGCGGCGTGAAGTAGATCGCATTCACGCCAAGCGACTGAATGTAGTCGAGGCGGTCCAGCACTCCTTGCAGGTCGCCGCCGTAATAATCGTACGGCCCCGGATCGTCCTGATCCCATGACCGAGTGTCCGCCGGGTCGTTCGACGGATCGCCGTTCGCGAACCGCTCGAGAAAAATTTGATAGAACACCGCCTCTTTCACCCATGCCGGCGGCTTCAATACCTCACTCGGCCAAATAAACGGGTAGTCGAAAAAGGTCAGCGGGTCCTTCGGTTTCACCTCGGTAAAACCTTGCTCCGTATACCACAGCTTACGGCTGCCCGAAACGAGCTCGAACGCGTACCGGAGCCTGCAATGCTGCGGCGTCAGCTCCGCCTGCCAATAATCGAACAGCTCGTCGGAAGCCATAACGCGCATAGGCGTTTCCGTAGCCGTTTGATTCCAGTTATACTTGTCTCCGTGTAGTGCCCTTACGCTTTGAAGATCGCCTTTCCGGGCGCGCAGCCGAATATGAACGGTACGCTCATCGTAGGCGTAGCAATAGCTATCCGCGGAGCGGTGATAAATCGCTTCAACGAGCATGGCTTGCTCCCTCCATCCTATTTTTCTCTGTGTATAAGTTGAACCCATGTCCGGATGTCCATTGCATTCTCAACTTATAAAGCCCTCTGTCCATCGTTCTCTCATCAGCCTTTATCCGCACCCGACGTGATCCCGCCGACCAAATATTTTTGGAAATACATATAGAGGATCGTAATCGGCAGTGCGACGAGGACGGCACCGGCCGCGAACAACGTGAAGCTGGAATTCGTTTCGTTGGCGACCATATTGTACAGCCCTTGGGCGAGCGTCATTTTGTCGGACGACCTTAGTACGATTTGCGGCAAAATGAAATCCATGAACGGCGTAATAAAGCTGTTCAGCGCCACGAAGGTTACGGCCGGCAGCGACAGCGGGAGAATGATTTTGAAAAAAATGTCCCTGTGTGTCGCTCCATCGAGGAAGGCCGCTTCCTCCAGACTACGCGGGATCGTGTCGAAATGACCTTTCATGACCCATGTCCCCATCGAAACGGCACCGCCGGCATACACGAGAATGATGCCAAGATGCGTGTCGAGCATCTTCGTCTGCAACAGCAGCACGAAAATCGCCATAATGGACAAGAACCCCGGGAACATTTGTAACACGAGCAGCACCATCAAGCCTTGCTTTCTGCCGGCGAACCGAAACCGGGAGAAGGCGTATGCCGTCATCGCCACCAAGGCCGTCGACAGCACCGCGTTCGCGGCGGCGATCTTGACCGTATTGCCATACCACAGCACAAAATCCGTATTGCGGATCAGCTCGGTGTAATGGCTGACCGTCGGATTTGCAGGAAACATGCTGCTGACCAGCAGCGCCGTGCCGGGATTGAGCGACGTCCCGACGACCCAGATGATCGGGTAGAAGATCGCACAGAGCAATAGCGCAAAAACGATATAAATACCGATGACGACCAACTTGTTATTCAGCTTCGACATCAGACCAAATCCTCTTCTCGGGTTGACTTCATGCGCCTGTAATTCCATATGGAAAAAGCCGCGATGAACAGGAACATCAGGATCGACACCGCCGAGGCCATGTTGAACTGGCTTTGGTTCAGCGTCATTTTGAATATCCACGAAATCAAAATATCGGTGCTCCCCGCGTAATAATACCCAGGGTTATTCGGCTGCCCGTCCGTGAGCAAATAAATCAAATTGAAATTGTTGAAGTTAAACGCAAACTGCATGATCAGGATCGGCGCCGTAGCCGTCAACACGAGCGGCAGCGTAATGCCGAAGAACTTGTGCCTTCCGGACGCTCCATCCACCTCGGCCGCTTCGTACAGATCGCGAGGCAGCGTCGTCAGTACGCCCGACATGAGCGCCATCAGGAACGGGGTCGAAAACCATAGGTTGACGAGCACGACCGACACCTTCGCCATCGTCGGATCGGACAACCACGGTACCGGCGCAATGCCGATCTTCGCCAGCAAATCGTTGATCGGGCCGAACGACCCGTTGAGCAGTACCCGGAACACGAGAATCGATATAAACTGCGGCACCGCCCACGGCAGAATGAACACCGTTCGCCAGAACCGCTTGAACCGGATGCCCGGGTGATTGACCATCATCGCCAGCAGCAGGCCGCCGAAGAACGTCGTACCGGTCGAAGCTACCGCCCAGATGACGTTCCAGACGGAAATCCCGAAGAACGTAGACCGCCAAGCCTCTTGGGTGAACAAATCGGCAAACGTCCGGAGGCCGATCCAATCGACCAGCGACCGGTCCGGAATGTGCGCCGGCGCCGAGTAGTTCGTGAAGGCGATCAGCACGTTGAACACGAGCGGGATTACCGTGACAAATAGCACGAAGCCGACGGCCGGCAGAAGCAGTAGGTACGGCAGCTGCCGGAATTTCGCCTTTCGGAACGAATCGAACATCCCCGGCACGCGGCCGCCTTCGTCGCGAATCTCGCCGTTTTTGCGTGCGTCAACGATATTCAGTACATAGAAGCCGAGGAACAGCAGGACGATCACCAACGTGATGAGTCCATTGATCAGCATGAAGATGGAGTGGTCGCCCTGAACGATTTTTCCGCCAACGACTCGCGTCGGCGTATCCCCCAGCGTAATGAGTCCGGTGATGCCCTTGAAGGCAATCGGGTAATAGTTCCAGAATAATAGCTGCGCCGCCAGCATGAACAACAGACCTTTGACGTATTGCCTATTGTAGAGCTGGCCCAGTCCGATGAAAACCGCGGAACATACCGCGGCTTTCGTCCGGTATCGCAAAACGCCTTGATTGGAGTGCATATGCAAAAACCGCCTTATTTCGTCGTCTTGATTGCTATTTTGATTTGATCGACCGCGCTGTTCAAGACGGTGCCCGGATCCTTATTATCATTCCACAGGGAGGCGAGTGCAGTGCCCACAGGCACCCAGACGTTGCCCATTTCCGGAATGGACGGCATCGGCGTGGAGTACTTCGCCTGCTCCAGAAAAGCTGCAGCATTCGCGTCCTTCGTGATGATCGGATCGTCCATCAAATCTTTTCTCGTCGGGAGCTGCTTCGTCATTTCGAAACGTTTGGTCAAGTTCTCCTTGTTCGTCGCAAAGCTTGCAAACAGCTTCGCCGCGGCCGGATACTTCGTATACGAGTTGACGTACAGTCCGCGAATGCCGGAGAAGCTGACCGGATGCTGTCCGTTCGGAAGCAGCGGCAATGGCGCGACGCCGTATTCGAAACCGACATCGGTCAAACTCGATTGTAGCCACGGTCCATTGATGACGGCCGCCGTTTTTCCTTCTTGGAAGAAGCCTGTAATGATATTGTCGTTGATGTCGTTCGTGTTCAAAGGAAGTATTTGCTTGAGCGATTGCAAATATTTTGCGCCTTCGACCGATTTTTCGCTGTTCAGCCCGATGTCGTTCGCATCGCTGCCGCCCTTCCCGAATACGTAACCGCCGTAGCCGGCAAGGAACGAGTACGATTGGTACAACTGGCTCACGTTCCACATGAACGCGTACTTCTTGCTTTTCGGATCGTTGTACGTTGCCGCGAATTTCACAATGTCCTCGTAGGTTTTCGGAGCGGTAGGCATGAGGCTTTTATTGTAAAATAACGCGTACGTATCGATTGCCGTCGGAAATCCGTATAACGTGCCTTGGTTGGTGACGCCTTCGATGGCCGACGCCATGTATTCGTCTTTCTTCTTGTCGTCGAATACGTCGTTTTGCAGCACGAGCCCGGCCATCACGGCATTGCCCAGTTGATCGTGCGGCGCGGAGAATACGTCTGCTCCGATTCCCGCAGGACCGTCCGTCGTCAACTTCTTCACGGAGTCGATTGCGGGAACGGCTTCCACCTTCACTTTGACGCCGTATTCTTTCTCGAATTGCTCTGCGACCGCTTTCAAATAATCCAGCTCCGGACCTTTCGACTCCCAGACGAGCAGCTGCGCTCCGGCCTCCGGCTTCAGCTCTTCCGGATTGGCGGTTTCTTCGGGTTGCTTGCCGGAATCATCGGGCTGCTTGCCCTCTTCTTGCGCTGCAGGCGGGTTGGAATCGGTGCTCTTGCCGCATGCGGTTAAAATCGAAAAACTGCAAATCATAGCAACAATCGCGACCAGGAATAAACGCTTGGACATGGTATATCCCCCTTTTTTAAGTTGACTTAATCGTTTAAGTACTTATACGTTTAAGTGATGAGTGTACTGAAACGTTTAAGTAGATATTTGCCCCTATCATAACGCGCTCTTCTCGTTGAAGTCAATGGAAATAACAGGGATGTTTAAGGTGCATCCCCTCTTGGACAACCCCTTGTTCTGTCTCGCTCGTTTGTTATACTACCGGCCCGCCGTCTCCCTTCTAATTGGAATCGATTGAAAACGAAATAGGTGCGAACGTGCAGTTATTTCCGTTTATAAATCCCCCACCCGAAGAAATACCTGCAATCGTACATCTATTCCAGGCCATGATCACCAAAACTCCTCGTCGCGGCGAAAATACCTGTACTTTTGCAGGTAAAGGTTCCTTATCCTTATCCGACACATAAAAGGATGTACAATCGCAGTTATTTGTATTCGCCCCTAGCTCTGAACGGTAAGCCTGTAGGACAAACCCGTCCGCGTCCGTACATCGTGCATGTCCATAGGGGACGGAACAATCACGGGGCTCCCCCTCGTATCCATGAAAAAACCGGCAACAGCTTTTGCAAGCCATTGCCGGGTTTCTTTTTAGTTCAATACCGCCGTTATATGTTCGGTCGTGATCGACCAATGCGAAGCGGTCCAATATTTCGCTTTGTCCTTCACGTAGATGATTTGCGGCGATTCGTGCTTCACGCCGAGATCTTCCGCGATCTGGTTCGATACCGGACGGGACTCGATGACTTTGACAAGTACGTAATCGACGTCGCCGTTCGGGGCTTCTTTCAAGTAGTGGTCGTATTCCTCAAGCGCATTGGAGCTGACCGGGCAAGTCGTGCTATGCTTCAGGATCACTTGGCCGCGTTCCGCGGATTTCTCCAGAACGGCGTTCCATTCCTCAAGCGTCGTAATTTCTTTCCACTGCATCTTGTTTCCCTCCCTCGGGCAGATTAAGCGTGAACGTGCTCCAAAGATTCAAGATATTTCTCGGCATCAAGCGCAGCCATACAGCCACTGCCCGCCGCCGTAATCGCTTGGCGATATTTGTTGTCTTGCACGTCGCCGCAAGCGAAGACGCCCGGGATGTTCGTTTGGGACGTTCCCGGCTTCACGATCAGATAGCCAAGCTCGTCGGTTTCGAGTTGTCCGCCCAAGAAATCGGTGTTCGGCTTATGGCCGATCGCAACGAAGATGCCGTCGGTTTCGAGAATTTCCTCTTCGCCCGTTTCGTTGTTTTTCACTTTCAGGCCGGTAACGCCTTTGTCACCAGCAACGACTTCAAGCGGCGTGTTGTTAAGGCTCCACTTGATTTTTTCGTTGGCGCGAGCGCGATCCTGCATGATCTTGGAGGCGCGCATCTCGTTGCGGCGATGGACAAGGCGCACTTCGGAGCCGAAACGCGTCAAGAAGTTCGCTTCTTCCATTGCGGAGTCGCCGCCGCCGACTACGATTATTTTTTTGTTGCGGAAGAAGAAACCGTCGCATGTCGCGCAAGCGCTGACGCCGCGTCCGAGGTTTTCCTTCTCGTTCGGAATGCCCAAATATTTGGCCGATGCGCCGGTCGAAATAATCAGCGTTTCCGCCGTCAATTCGCCGATGCCTTCTACGCTCAGCTTGAACGGACGCTGCGACAGATCAACGGAGTTGACCCAGCCGGAACGGAATTCCGTGCCGAAGCGCTCGGCTTGTTTTCTCATATTATCCATCAATTCCGGTCCCATGATGCCTTCCGGGAATCCAGGAAAGTTTTCCACTTCGGTTGTTGTCGTCAATTGCCCGCCTGGCTCCGGTCCTTCGATAACAAGCGGCTTCAGATTGGCGCGCGCCAAATAAATAGCGGCGGTCAGTCCTGCAGGCCCTGTTCCGATAACGATCGATTTGTACGATGTAGACATTGGATTTCCTCCCTCTCTATTCGCTTGCTCGCTTTACGCTTGCCCGCCGGCCAGCGCTACGATTTTGTCTTTCAGCTCCGCTTTCGATTTCAGGCCGACCATTTTGTCCGCCAGCTCGCCGTCTTTGAACAGCAGCATCGTCGGAATGCCGGTAATGCCGTATTGCATTGCGAGGTCGCCTTCGTCATCGACGTTTACTTTCGCCAAAGTCGCTTGGCCTTGCAGCTCAACCGCCAATTCTTCAACGATCGGAAGCTGGACTTTGCAAGGTCCGCACCACGGAGCCCAGAAGTCGACGAGCGTTACGCCGGATTTGATTTGATCTTGAAACGATTCTTTTGTTAATGCTACTGCTGCCATGGGGAATTCCTCCTTAAGTATATGTTGACTAGCATTCACCAGTTGCATAGTTATTTAGTTAACTTGTTATTATCATATGCTTTTCCGGTCGCTTTGTCAACCTTTGTTTGGTGCAATGGTGCAGCACGTCTACACCTATTTATAACATATTTCTGCTCGCGGCGCGCTCTGCCACTTGATTTTTCTTCCGCAGTTCATTAAGCTTAGGTTAACTGAATTACTAGGTAAGTGAGAAAGCTGGTGCAAGATGATGGAACTTTCAGGAACGTTGTTCAAAATCGATCCGAATTCACCGTTGCCTATCAACGTGCAAATTAAAGAACAAATCAAATGGCTGATCGGCAAAGACCTGCTGAAGCCCGGCGATACGCTGCCTTCGACGAACCAGCTCGCGGACCAATTGTCGATTAACCGCAATACGATCCAGTGGGTCTATTCGCAGCTGAAGGAGGAAGGACTGCTCGTCATCCAGAAAGGCCGCGGCACCCAAGTCGCCGGCGATACGAAAATCGAGGAGTTCAAGAAACAGCACCGCTACTTCGGCTTGATCGAGCAAACGATTAAAGATGCTTACGAAGCCGGTTATGATCCGGAAGACGTGCTGCTGGCCGGATTCGCGTATATGCAATTGTTCGGGCAGCCGGGCAAGAAGCAGTTGAAATATCTTTTTTTCGAATGCAAAATGAGCTCGTGTTTCTTCTACGTGGACGAAATCAAGCGAATGTCCTCGGCGGACATCCAGACGATCGACATCTCGGCCCCTCCCGATACGGTCAGCACCGCCATTGCCGGCGCCGACGTCGTCGTCACGACGCTCGATCAGGCGGATACGGTCAGAGGGTTTCCGGAGTCGGCTAAGAAGACCGTCATTACGGTTGGTTCCGCCAACGACGTGTCGTTGCTGCTGAATATGCTGCATCCGCAGTGAGTGGGCCTTAGGCGGGCCCGGCGCCAAAAAGGAAAATCGCCAAGAATCCGGTACGCCGGACTGTGGCGATTTTTTTTGACTATGGGGAGGGTTGAAGTTGCCTATTCGTTTAGTGATTTTCGCTGCATCCGTTATTCCGGAAGCGTTGCGTTCCCCTCTTCCAATATGGTATTATATATGCGCTGCGCGCCCGTAGCTCAGCAGGATAGAGCGACAGTTTCCTAAACTGCAGGTCGTACGTTCGAATCGTATCGGGCGCGCCATATTATTGCAAACCTTGTTATTGCAAGGTTTTTTGTTTTTATGAGAATAATTTGGACTTACATTTTAAAATATAGGGTTTAATTCTAGCCATTTTTTAAGCATAGCAATATCTTCGTCAACATTTCTTATGACAGCAGAATCTCCCCATGTATCAGAAAAATATGAAACGTATAGAGTGCCAATATTAAAAATTCTTCTGAAAGGAATAAAGAGGGCAATAGAATTTATTTCACCGTCACTCATTGCTCTAACCTTGTTATATCCTTTTAAAAATTGATCCCTGCGTTGTTCTCTCTTTTGCAATTTTGTAACATCACATCCCATGCCAAAAGGAAAAGCGTACATTGAAATATCATATGCTCTCCAACCACTCCCACAGAAATCAAAATCAATTAGGATAGGATTGTTGTTAGCGTCAACCCGTATATTCCCACTATAAAAGTCGCCATGGCACATGCCATATTGTGGCTTTTCGAGAGTTAAGCTTGCTAATTTCTTTTTTACATGTTTCGCAACTTCCTCTAAAAAGTCTATGTCAAAATCATAAATCGTTGAAAAATGTCTTATCGCGTTCATAGAACGATCTATAAACGAATTTTCAAAGTGCATTTGATGATAAAGTAGATACCTCCAGCGGGAAAAAATTATCCATTAAAAAATGATCTCCCTTCTATAATTTAGAAGATTATTATTTCACGGTAGTTATAATTGCCCTTCTCCCTCACGCATTTCTTAATTGTAATTCTCCTTAATATCATAGGATTGCCGTATCATCATAAGGAAGTTCTATTACCGGAGCTTGTCCGCTTGTTTCTGCTTATCGATCTCCATATGTATTTGTATTGTTTCGGCAATTGTATAAAGATCATGATGACCAAAATTAGGATATCGCCTTTCCTCATTTATATCAATAGGCTTGTGATGCATATGATCGGGCTCGGTTACCGTCTGTTGCTGCTTGTGCTCATGAGGTTCATTATGCCACTTCCACAACTTCCCACGTTGATACTCCCAGTCATATTGATACTTTTTCTTTATCCCTGTCTTGGTGTCAAGCAATTCGAAAACCGTCATGTATGAACCATCCACGAATTTGACCGTCTTCCGAACAATTGGCCCCTTACTCGGCTCCTCTCCGAAAAAACCATCCTCAATGGACTCGATCAGATCAGGGAAGGAACGTTTCAAAAAATCAAAATTCGTCCCGTAGAGCTCACCATTACGCTTCATTCATTTCCCTCAACTCATCGAGCAAAGCAAGCCAAATAGATGCATCACGTTCTTCTTGAACCGAACGATTCATCTTCGCCGCGAGAGTCATTTCATATGTGCCGCCGTATTTTTTCATTAACCGGGTTATCTCGTCCAGCACGGCATCACGATGTTCGCGCTCGGATAATTCGCCCGCCTGTTGTTCCTGCAGTTGGAATTCGTACATCGTCACCACTTCCCGAAGTGGCAGTGCCTCACCCGTTCTCATCGAAAAGGACAACGTCTCGGGAATGCGATTATGCTTGTTATTTCCCTCGCGTTTGTAGCCTAGAAACCGCCCCTCGTCAATCCACTTATTAACTGCTTGGACCGAGACGCCGAAGAGACGAGCCAGTTCTCCCGTCGTATAGGCCCGAACCGGTTGCGCCTGATTTACCGTCTCAGCCATCAGAACAATCAATTCTCGAAGATCCTTTCGATTCTCGATCTTCTTACGCAGGCTTGTAACCATGATATAATCGTGCAGCATATTGCTGAACGCCTGGTAGAATTCAGGGTCAGTTTGTTTGATTGTCTTCTCGAAAATAAGTTCACTCTTCTCAACGACAAGTTCAAGTTCTTGCTTTGTAGACACGAACATCACCTCTATCCCCATCTTACCATTCTTAAACCAGAACTTCAACTAAAGTTAAACCCAAACATCAACTGGTATGCAAACAAATAAACCGCGACCCATGTTCACCCGAACTTGGATCGCGGTTTTTTATCAACTTTGCTGCTAGTGCTCCTTCCACCCGTTCACATACTAGAAGCTTCCGCATAATACTGCGCTTGCGCATGCCAGAGCTCATGGTATTTCCCGCCCTTGTCGGAAACCAGCTCCTCGTGGCTGCCTCGTTGAATCACCCTGCCTTCGTGGAACACGGCGATATTGTCGCAGAAGCGACAGCTCGACAAGCGGTGCGAGATATAAATTGCGGTTTTGTTGCCGACGATTTCGTTGAATTTCGCGTAAATTTCGAACTCGGCGATCGGGTCGAGCGCGGCGGTCGGCTCGTCGAGGATGATAAACGGCGCTTCCTTGTATAGCGCGCGAGCCAGCGCGATTTTCTGTGCCTCCCCGCCAGAGATTTCAACGCCTTTTTCGTCGAAGTCCTTGTATAGGCATGTTTCCGTTCCGTCAGGCATTTCGCCGTATCGTGCGCCGAATCCCGCTTCCGCAAGGCAAGCTTCCACCTTCGTCCTGTCGTAATCGACCTTGGCGGCGACATTCTGGCCGAGGCTATACGAGAACAGCTTGAAATCCTGAAACACAACCGCAAAAATCGACATATACTCTTCGTAGCTGTACTTCTTGATGTTGACGCCATTCAGCAATATTTCGCCTTCCGTCGGGTCGTACAGGCGGCATAACAGCTTGATGAAGGTCGTCTTGCCGCTTCCGTTCATGCCGACAACCGCTAGCCGCTCGCCGACTTTGAACTTCAGCGATACGTTGCGCAGCGTCTCGGTTTCCGAAGCAGGGTACTTGAACGAGACGTTTCGAAACTCGATTTCGTACTCGTTGTCGCCATCTTCGCATAATGCCCGCTTCTCGACGGGAAGCGTGCCTTGGTACATCCGCGAAGGAACATCGAGAAAATCGAAGTAAACCTTCATGCTTTCGTTATTCGCGCGAAGCGTGGCAAGCTCAGTCATGAAGCCTGTAAAAGCGCCGGTGAATTCATTGATGCTTCCCACATACCGCACAATTGAACCGACACCGAACAATCCCGTAAGCGCCTTTAATCCGACGAAAAGGTAGACCAGAGTCGTGATCACAACAGTTGAAATCGTTGTCATGCCCTCGTACTTCATTTGACTTTTAGACAATTTGTTCATGACAACATTAGCGTCACCCAGTAAAACCATTGATTCGCTTTCGATCAATGCCTTCTGATTGTAAATCCGAATATCTTTTCCTGCGCGATAGCCAGGAATATAATTGTTCAAATAATACAAGAAGATCCGGTTGATCGGGATGACTTCATGCATGATTTGATACATCTTTTTTGTAACGGTTGCGTTGGCGTACATACTGATGATCACGTTTGCAACAATGCACAAGCCCAAGACGATCGAGAAGATCGGCGATGCCGCAAAACCGTATATCCCGGACAATTCTTCATCGGTGTTCAGCGTAAACAACGAGAACGTAAGCGATACCGAGAAGACGATAATGAACAGGCATCTGATCATCCCTTGAAAAGAATCAACCAGCCGCCAAACCCCTGCATTGTTCATATTGCGGACTTCGTTAATCTTTTGTCTCAAACGGTGCGTCTCGGGATTTTCGACACTGGTGTAGTCCATGTCTATAATTTTTTGGCTCAATACCATTTCATATTTATGTTCAAGCTCCGCCCTCAAAATATGATTGAATCTATTCATCGATGCGGTAAGCAAAGCAACTATGAAATTCAGCGATAGGGTGACGGCAGCATATTGAAGGAGAAGCTGAAAAGGTTTCCCACCCACGATTCCGTCAATAATAAGCCCGGACATATAAATATTGATAAAAGGAGCGATGGCATCAAAAATCCCTTTGACAACAAGAAGAGATAGTAACCACGGACGGAGTCGGCGGATTTCCCGCAGCCCTTTGACAATATAGCGAATATCCTCGATTAGACGCGTCATACTCCCACAACCTCCTTGTAATAGTGACTTTGGAGATTGAACATATCGGCGTATTTGCCCCCAAGCCGCATCAGCTCGTCATGGGTGCCCTCCTCCGCGATTTCGCCGTTTTCAAGAAAAAGAATCCGGTCGCAAAAGCGCGTGCTGGACAAACGGTGGGAAATGAATATCGAAGTTGCGCCCGATGTCAATTCGCTGTACTTCAAATACATTTCATTTTCGGCAATCGGATCAAGCGCTGCCGTCGGCTCGTCAAGAACGATCATATTTCCGCCTTTGTACAGTGCTCTTGCCAACGCAAGCTTTTGTTTTTCTCCACCTGATAAATCGGTTGCGTGATCGTGAATGCTTTTGAGCAGCAAGGTGTTTTCCTTGTCCGGCAGACCTTGTACCTTCTCATAAAGTCCCGAAAGTTTGAGCACCTGTTCAAGCCTCTCGTTGTCGATAAGCTGCTCCTCGCATAAAGCGATATTTTTCGCAATCGAAATCGGCATTAAAGAGATGTCCTGGAAAACTACCGATAATAGCTTGTAATATTCGTCTCGGTTATACTCGGTTATATTGACATTCCCTACCTTAATCGTCCCCTCGGTCGGTTGATATAGACCGCATAGCAGCTTGACCAGCGTCGTTTTACCCGCTCCGTTAAGTCCGACCAGCGCGATTTTTTCACCTTGCTTCACTGTAAAATTCAAGTGCTTCAAGGCATTGCCTTCACTATTCGGATAACTAAAAGAAACATCGTCGAACTCAATTTCGGGGGAGTGATCCGGCAATTCTACGCCTTTTCCGCGATTGAATCGGTCCGGCATATCGAGAAATTCACGTATGTCGCAAAAACCGAGACTTGTTGCCTGAAGCGCATTGTACGATCCGATCAAACCGAGCAACCACCCGGAGTATTGGGAAATCAGCGCAAAATAGAACACAAACTCCGCCGCCGTAATCCCGTTTTGAGTGATTTGGTAAATTAAAACGCCGTACGCGGCGCCGTCTCTGGCAAAAGTCATGACAGCTCCCATCGCATCGATGGCAAAACCGCGTTTTTCGGTTTTTTGGGTCCAGTGCATCCGATCTGCGAGCAGCTTTGCGAATACGTCTTTAAACCAGCCGGACATGCCGTAAAGGCGCATATCCTTGGCAACCTCAAAATCGCCGGCCTTATTGCGGATGTATCCGAGCTTCCGATCGACCGGCACCCAATGGTCTTTATTTCGATGCACCCAATAATTATGTGCTTTATTCACATAATAGCTCGCGACGGTCATCCCGAAGAGCAGCAGCACAAGCCACGGGCTAAGCGCAACGATCAGAGCCGAATAAGTGACAAGACCGATCGCATTGGAGCAAATATTGACGAATTGAGCGAAGATTTGCTGGGTTCCGCCGTTGCCGTTGTCCAGCGTACTTAACGCTTTTTGCATTTTGGTCTGCCCGTCAGGGTTTTCGATGTTGTCGTAGTCCGTATCCATGATTTTTTGATTGCACAAAAGAATGTACAAAAAACGGTTGCCGTTCGCTCTCCAATAGATCTTTGTGCTGACAAAGGTATTTAGCAAGTGAAGCGACAATAATGCGGCGGATATACCCAAAACATAAGCAATCAAGGTGCCTACAGACGATCCTTTCGATACAAGCTCTACAACGTACCTGGATAGATAGGCTGCAAGCAGCGGCAGCAGCACGACGATCGGAATACGGGCAACCGTCGTAAATAACAGCGTTTTGTCCAACTGCCACGATTTTCGAAGCAGAAATACGATATTGCTCGGCAAAGAATATAAGGGCTTCGTTTTTTCCTTTTTCTTCATCGACCCGCCTCCTTGCCCTCAGAGTAGCATACCAAGAAGTATGATTGCCGATTGTTGCACGAACGGTCGGTATACGAACACGAACGGTTACAGCGGAAGCATAACCTCCGTAGCGAACACGCCTTCTTCGCTCTGGCGGTTGACGTATCCTTCGTATTTATCCGCGATTCGGTCGATCCGCATGAGCCCGAAGCCGTGGGTGGCGCTGTCCTTGGTCGAGACGAAGGTTGGACCGCTCCGGATCACTTCGCCGCCGACGGAATTTTGTACGGATATATACAGTTGTTCTTTTAAGACGCCGATATAAACGCGGATAAAGCGTTCGGATCCTGTCGGTTGTTTCAGGCACGCCTCCATCGCATTATCTAGCAGATTTCCGATAATGACGCAAAGATCGATCTCGGAAATTTGCAGCTCGCTTGGCACGGTCGCCTTTGCGTTGATGGCTATATTCCTCGTTGCAATAAGCGAAAGCTTGCTGTTCAAGATTGCATCGACCATGACATTACCTGTCTGGAGGACGGTATCGACGGCGGACAAATCGCTGTCCAGCTTATTTAAATATTCGTCCAGATCGGCGGTTTGACCGAGCGCGAGGTGCGCTTTCATCGTCTGGATGTGGTTATGGTAATCGTGCCGCCAGCCGCGCATTTGCTTGTATATGTTCTCTACCTCGTCGTAATGCTTGGTGATCAGGTCCTTCTGATATGCGGAGATACGACGATCAAGCATTCGGCCAAATAGTAAATTCGCAAGCCCCATCATCATTCCCCTTTGAAAAATCGGATAAAAGCTTGATTGACCTCGTCATACGAGCGGCGTGAAAGCGGTATCGACTTGCCGTTGTCGAGAATGACCTCGATTTTGGTGATGCGCTTTACGTACTTAAGCCCGGCGATGTAAGATCGGTGGCAGCGGATAAAACCGTCGCCCAGCAGGCTTTGGATTTCGCTGATGGATTGCTTCGCATCGTATCGGTCAGCTGTCGTCGTAATCGCGACAGAATGCCCAAACGCCTCGACGCAGAGGATATCGCTCATCGGAATGCGTACGCTCTCGCCTGCGATGTTCAGCATCATTGCGCGTTCGATTTTGTTCCGTTTTTTGCACGCCTTATCAAGCACGGACAACAGCTTCGCTTCACTCACGGGCTTCATGAGATAATGCAGAGCCGACACCTCGTAGCCTTCCGCGATGAAATCCGGAAAGCCCGTAATAAACACGATTTGCACCGCTTCATTGTCGCGGCGTATATGCTGCGCGAGCTCCACGCCGTTCATTGTACCCATCTCGATATCGAGCAGAAGAATGTCATAGCTCTTATTTTCGGCATACCGAAAAAGAAGCGCTTCGGCGGATTCGAAGGCTTCAATGACTGCGACTTGCTTGTTCGCCGCGGCCCACTTATTTACGAGCATCGTCAAATATTCGATTTCAACCTTTTCGTCGTCGCAAATCGCGATATTGTAGATCATGTCTTGTCCTCCGCCCGATGTCGTCTCGGCGAGTTTTATTTCGTTCGATCGGCAAGCTTGGCGAAAGCATCATTAATTGTTTTCATCCGTACTTCGACTTTCTTGGCAGCCGCATCCAATGTGAATCCGTCGTCCAACAGCTCTTTGACGAGGAGAATTTTTTTGATATTTACATAATCGTACTTCCGCGTCGTTCCCTCGCCCTCTTTGGCGGAAACAATAATCCCCTTCTCCTCCCAATACCGTATCTGCCTCTGCGGAACGCCCGTAATATCCGATACTTCGCCGATGCCTACAACCAATTTGCCTAAAAGCTCAATATCCCATAAGAAGCTTTCCGCTTGTTCATGATTATTGTGATTATCGCTCATCATTCGCACCTCGTGTATGCATTTTCATGAAGATATTTTACATGAAGCAATTTTTATTTACAATGGTAGTTCGATTATTGACAATGATTGTAGATTTGTTACAATATGCGTAGCGAAATTACATTCGGTGATTTTGCTAATAAAAATTAGGGAGTGTATGTCATGCCGATCATTAACGTGGATTGCTGGGAAGGCTTTACTGCAGAACAGAAGAAACAATGGATCAAGGAACTGACGGACACTACAGTCAATCTGTTTCATCTTCCTCCGGATAAAGTACTGGTTATCCTGCGCGAAACGTCTCTGGACAATTGGGGCCAAGCAGGAACGGTCGCATCCGACCCGGATTTCTTGCCGAAAAGCCGCATCACGGAGAGCAGTCCGGTTGGGAATTAGATGAGCGTCATGATCAATTTTCAGCCCCCTATCCATAGCGCCGTGGCGCCCGGCTATCAAGAAGCGTTGGATCATGCAATTTCATTGCTGCCTTTGCCGGACAATTATATGTTACAAACGGTCCAGCTGCAGAAACAAAACACGGCTGAGGTTTGGCTGTTCCGATACGTGAAAATGAACGGAATCAACAGTGGGCTTGGAGGCGAACATTTTTCGTTCGTCGTCGAGAAGGACACCCATGCGATTCTCGGATTTACTTGGATGGACCACCGCCTTCGCTCAGGGTCGCTGCCGACCCCGGAGGAAACAAAGGCTATTGCGGAAGCCTTGTTTAACCGTATAGAACCCGGAATGTCCGGCCGCCTGCACAATCTCTGGATTGACCGCCACGACGAAGAGATCACAATCACGGATGAGCTGGGCAAGCAAGCGAAATGCATCATCCCGGGCATGAAATATAAGTGTTATTGCCGGGAGAGCAACAACTATGCCTGGGTCATCGTAGGGACCGGCGGACGTATCGTTACTTTTGAACAAGGCATCGAGTGGCGCAACGGGCGCGTAACGGAAAAGTGGCTTCATGACAGCTGGCTGCGGAGGTTCGTGGGCGGGGACGGGGGCGATGAACGAAATGGTTAAGCCTGAAACGATGAAAGCGGTCGGATTCTTCAGCCCGCTCCCTGTATCGGAATCGGAGTATCTTGTTGACCTGAGAATCGATATCCCGAAGCCTGAAGGCAGGGATTTACTCGTCCAAGTCAAAGCTGTTTCGGTGAACCCCGCGGATGTGAAGAGCCGGTCGGGGAGAAAAGCAGAATCCTCGGAGCCGATCATTCTTGGATGGGATGCGGCAGGTATCGTGGTAGAGACCGGCCCGGATTGTACTCTATTCAAGCCGGGCGACGAAGTCTATTATGCCGGTTCGATTGACCGCCCCGGGTGCAATAGCGAATTCCATCTCGTGGACGAACGAATCACCGGACGAAAACCGAAGACATTAAGCTTTGCAGAGGCTGCGGCGATGCCATTAACCTCGCTTACAGCCTGGGAGGGTCTATTCGATAGGCTGGGGATCAGCCGAAATGCATCGGATAATCGGAACAAATCTATTCTCATGATTGGCGCTGCGGGGGGCGTTGGATCCGTCGCCGCTCAGCTTGCCAAGTATGCCGGTCTTACCGTCATCGGTACGGCCTCCAGAGAAGAATCCATCCAATGGGCCAAAGAGTATGGAGCCGATATGGTGTTGAATCACAACGAGGCGTTACAGCCTCAGTTGAGTGCTTTAGGTTTTGCGCATGTGGACTATATCTTCTGCCTTAACGATACCGAAGCCCATTGGAATTCCATGGCCGAAGCCATTCGCCCGCAAGGCGCGATCTGCTCCATTGTCCCGGTTCAGCAGCCCGTAAACTTAGGATTGCTCTTTGCCAAGAGCGTCTCCTTCCACTGGGAACTTATGTTCACCCGCGCCAAATACCAAACCGATGACATGATCGAACAGCACAATTTGCTGAGTGCCGTTGCCGAGCTGATTGACTGCGGAAAGGTAAAAACAACGATGGCTCAGCTACTGAAGCCGATTAACGCCTTAAACCTCCGGTTCGCGCATGAAAAAGTACGTGCAGGCAATAGGGTCGGCAAGCTTGTGCTCGAACAGTTTTAATCATGTGCCGCATGGCAAATAAACCGCGATTCCATGTCCTTATAGACAAGGGATCGCGGTTTCGACTTTCGCTTCGATTATCCTCCCGATGTTGTCGCAACAAGCACGATTATTGCTACCGGCAAGAGCAATATCACGCCCATGAACACCCAACTGAACGGCCGGGCAAAATTCAACGTCCAACCGATCCCGTAACGCTTCTCGACGAACAATGACGAGTCGTCGGCGTTATAGTAGAACAAGCCGCCGCGCCAGTGCCGGTCGTCCGTCATGACCGATCCCATCGGCTGGGCGAGTCCTTTCTTGTTCAAGATCAGCATGAATCCGACAATGCCGACAGTCATCGCGAGCGGCAATAGGATCACGACGATATCGATGCCATTGATCGTCAAGGTGTACAGCATTTCGGCTTGAATGTAGCCGAACAGGGCCACGATAAGCAAGCACATCACGAATAGAAATATGGAATTCAAGCGCCGGGCTTGCAATTGTTTGTCCCGGGAAGCTTCCGGCTGCTTCGGATCGAGCTGCTGCCTGGTTCTTTGGATAACGGCATTAATGCCCATAAACATGCCGATGAGTCCGACTTGAATCAAATTCAGCGTAAATACGCTGCCGAACGTCCTTGCGGAATATTTGTCCGGCTTGCCGTCAATGCCGAAGTGGGAGGCAAACGGATCCGGAATGTTGTCCCATTGCACGATGGCCGTTCCGGCGCATAAGGCGACGATGAGCAGCGGAATCAGAAACCAGCCGTTATGCAGCACGCTGCGCTTCTCGCGGAACCGCAGATCGGCGACCCGGCGGGTCGCGTCGGTCGGGGCCGCCCATCGCCGCGATGCCTTCAGCTTCAGCGTCGAACTACGGCAAGCCACCATGGCGGCAAACGAGCCTAGAAGCTGAACGCTCAGCGTCGTGCCGAATACGGCGATCGGCATGTTGTCCGCCGCGTAATACACGGCCGCTCCCGCAGCGTAACCGACAATCAGCATACTGACCGCGAGCACCGTATATTTGCGGCGAATCGCAACGACAGCCGGGTTCTCCCGATCCTCCTCGGGAACATATGCGCCGAACAACAGCATCTTGGGCGCAAGCTGCGGCATGAATACGATCGGCACTACGGCGGTCAAATCCAGAACTAACAGGACGATCCAATTCCAAATGGTAATCATCGATGGTCTCCCCCTTCATTCGGTCGGCGCTGACGGTAGATCGCCGCGCACTGCTCCAAAAACTCGGCTTCGGACATTCCCCGTACCGTCGCTTCCGCCGCCAGCGGCCGCAGCTGCTGCGTCAGCTTCTCTCGGAAAGCGGCCGTCACGCCCGGCATGCCGTCCGGCTGAACGACGACGCCTTGCTTGCGGTGAACCTGCAGGAACCCTTCCTGCTTCAGCAGCTGATAGGCTTTGTTCACCGTATGCAGGTTAATGCTCAAGTCCGCGGCCAGGCTGCGCACGGAGGGCAACGGGTCGCCGGGCTTCAACTGGCCCGAAGCAATCCCTTCGATCAATTGGTCGGCCAACTGCGTATAAATCGGAACTTCGGATTGCAGATCCAGTTCAACGAACATGTGAAGCCTTCTTTCTTCAAATGAATTAAATCTGTTATACTTATTATATAACACATAACCTAAGTATATTCAATATCCATATCTCCCGACACGATTGGCCGGCGGTTTATTCCATTAAATTGAAGCTTTTCTTGTTGGCTAATTTAGGCTAACCATGTCATACTAGAACATGTACTTCAATTTTTATGACACAGGTGATTTTATGACCAACAGATCGCTTCGCGGATGGTTTTTCGTCGCCATGGCCCTATGCCTTATCTTCATTTCGGCATGTGGCGGGTCGGACAACGAAGCGCAGTCGCCCGTTACAAAACCGCCGACAACAACTCCCGTCCCGCCAAATACGGACGCCCATAAACCCGAAGAGACGAAGCCGGACCCCGAGCCGGCGCCGGAAACGACGCCGCCGGACGAGCACGATCCGATTCGGGATATCGTCGACAGCATGACCGTCGAGCAGAAGGTCGGCCAAATCGTTCTGTTCGGCGTAACCGGCACGGAAATGAACGAACAAATCCGGCAATGGATTGCCGTCAATCGCGTCGGCGGATTTATTTTCTTCAAGCCGAACATTCAAAATTCGGAGCAGACATGGAAGCTCGTTAGTGCCATGAAGCACCTCAACACGAATGAAGGAAATAAGCTGCCGCTCTTCCTCAGCATCGACCAGGAGGGCGGCAAAGTGTCCCGGACGCCGAAGGATGTCCGCAGCTTCCCGACCAGCCAAGCCGTCGGCCGGACGAAGGACGGAAAATTCGCCTATCAAGTCGGAGAAGCGCTAGGCCAAACGTTAAATACGTACGGGTTCAATGTTGACTTCGCCCCCGTGCTCGACGTGAACAGCAATCCGAAAAACCCGGTCATCGGCTCCCGTTCGTTCGGCAGCACTACCAATCTCGTCGCCTCGATGGGAATTCAGGAGATGAAGGGCATCCGTTCGCAGAACGTCATTCCGGTCGTCAAGCATTTTCCGGGACACGGCGATACGTCGGTCGATTCCCATAAGGATTTACCCGTTGTCGAGCACGATATGAAGCGGCTGCGGAGCTTGGAGCTCGTGCCTTTCGCCAAAGCGATCCAGGAAGGCGCCGATGCCGTCATGGTTGCGCATTTGCTCATGAAGCAGCTGGATCCGGATCTTCCGGCCTCCCTGTCGCGCGCCGTGATCCACGATTTGTTGCGGGAGGAGCTTGGGTTCCAAGGGGTAATTTTCACTGATGACATGACGATGGAAGCCATCACCAAAACAATGCCGATCGGACAAGCCGCCGTCAAAGCGGTAAACGCGGGTGCGGATGTCGTCCTTGTCGGACACGATCCGGAGAAACAGCAGAACGTGCTGGATGCGCTCATATCGGCCGTAGAGGATGGCACGATTTCGGAGGAGACGATCAATGCCAGCGTCTACCGGATCGCAAAGCTGAAAATTACGGCGGAGCTCAAGGACAAAGCGGCTCCCAAGCCGGATATCGCCGGGCTGAACAAGGATATCGACGCGGTGCTTTCGAAATATTTTAAACGATAGGGTTGCAATTCATTCGGCGGTCAGGACCTAAACGGTGTCCAGGGCTGCCGTTTCTTCGTGACGTGGCAAGTTTCGTTCTAACGATCTTCCACACTCCCTTTGATTTTTGCCGGACCTATATAATGTAAAAAATAAACATGAATAAAGGAGGGCAAAGAGATGAACGAGCCCCTCACCGGCGACATAAAATCAATCTTCTACAACCAAGCGCCTGACACGCTGCGGCGGGAAATCGCAGCCTTGCTGCACCGGGTTTGGCCCGATGATGGCCCGCTGGGAGAGGCGATCCCGGCCACGCACGATCCTGCACTCGAAGCGCGTTCATTTTATTGCCGTGCTGATGGAAGAATGGTCAGCTACGCAGGTGTCGTCCGCAAGACCATCCATCACGGCGGGCAGGCGTTCATCATTGCCGGGCTTAGCTGCGTGGCGACCGATCCCGACCATCAAAGAAGAGGGTACGGCTTGCGTACGGTCGCCGACGCTACCCAGTGGATCGAGCAGAGCGGCGTTGATATGGGCTTGTTCACTTGTCAGCCGGCTTTGGCCTATTTTTACGAACGTGCAGGTGCATGGCCCGTTGTGCCGGATGTGGCGTTGATCGGCAGTCAAGACGAAGACGCTATATCCAGCGAAGCATTGGGGCTTGTTGTTTTGATGCGACTGTTTTCCGGAAAAGCGAAAGGCTCAGAATCGATGCTGCGGCATACGACCATCGATCTGGGCCTTCCTGTCGGCCAGTTTCTATGAAGATGTTTTGCACTGCGGTGGTACGGCATTGAGGAATTCAAGCTCGTTCTGGAATCGATCGGCTTTGACGACGTCGTTGTATCGGCCGATTTCGAATATGGCAAGGCTCCAACGCATGCGAACCAGACATTCGTTTTCGAAGCGGTGCGCAAGTAACGCCAAGCTACCTCCATCGAAAAGAGCGGCAGCCCGACTTGAACTACAAGTCTCGGCTGTCGCTGTTATTTACTTGCGCAGGGACGGAAACAATCGCTACCCGGCCACCGGCGGCTGGAACGCTTGAAATTTGTTGCCGTCCAGGTCGTAAAAAATAAACTGAAGCCCGCAGCCGCCTTCGTCGCGTACGTCTTCGACCTCGACGCCTTCGGAACGCAGCTTCTCGTGCAGCTGCCTCGCATCATCGACCGTAAAACAAAGGGAAAACATCTCGTAGTTGCCGCCTTCCCGCCAGCCCGAAGTCGCAAAGTTCGCCGTCTCGCGAGCAATCGCCCGCTCCAGAAACACCCATGTCCCATCCCCCAGCTGCAAAATCCCGCTGTTTGGCCCAAGCGGGCGCGTCAGCCCCAAATGCTTTTCGTACCATGCAATCGACTTCTCCGGATCGCGCGCCGGCAAATAAATGCTGTTGATTCTGTTTAGTTGGTTCATTACGCTGCCTCCTTATTATTTTAACCGCCGAAAGCAATCCGATAACCGTTCACGTCGCGCATCGTAAATTCATTCCACCCGCCGCCAAAATAAGGCCCTTTCACGATTTCTACGCCTTTCGCAACGAACTCTTCATAAATGGCGACGGCATCCCCGTAGCAGAACACATCGAAGTACAAGCCACCCTCCACCGTAGACGGTGGTCTGACGTCGCTTGCATTCGGTACGGGATGCAGAATAAAACAAACGGTTCCCCGCGTCAGATGGGCATGCCCGCCAATATCCTCGTGTTCGAAGCCAAGGCCGCGATAATACGCAATAGAACCTTGCAAATCCGCCGTCAACAAAACGACCGACGGTCCTTTCAACTCCATGTTTTGTTTTGCCGTTACCATTTCACTCAATCCGTTCTCCTCCTGTCAGTCCTATATTGGCCTACACTCTCTTAATGCCATAGCGGCACAAAACCTGACCGATTGGCGAAAAAATATTTTTGGAGCCCCAGGTCATTGCGTTGCCTGCAAAAAACTTATACATTCTTATTGTTAATAAAAATTACCAATCCGCTTATGGGTAAAATGTGGGGTCGATCATACCATGCCTTTCGAAGCTTCGGACAATGCCGCAAGCGGCGAAACGGACGAGCGCGAGCTGCTGCTTCGCGCCAAAGCCGGACAGATGGACGCGTTCAACGAGCTGTTCTTTCGCCACCGGGACCAAGCGCTCGGTTACGCCAAGCAGTTGACCCGCGACCCGCACCTCGCGGAGGACGTCGTGCAGGATGCGCTGATCAATGCTTTCCTGCACCTCGGCAAGCTGTCGCATGCCGGATTCGTCCCTTGGCTGCAGACGATCGTCCGCAACCAAGCGATGATGCGGCTGCGCCGCGGCGGACCGCACGGCAAAGAGCGCCCGTTCTCCGGCTTCGCCTCACCGGAGCGCGACGTTTCGCCCGTAGACTGGTCGAACGTGGAACACGTTGTCGACTATATGCTGAAACAGCACGGCACGACATCATCGGAGCCGGACGAACCGGTAGGCATCCTGCTGCGCAAAGAGGTGCTGCAAACGATCCGCGGCATGCTCCGCGTGTTGAGCCGCAAGGAACGGGATATTTTCGAAGCGCATTTTTTCGATCAGCTGTCTCCGGACGAGATTGCCCGTTTATTCGATACGTCGACGGACAATATTTATAAATCGTTGTCCCGCTCCAGACAGAAGCTGGCAAAGGAGCGGTTCGTCTTCGACGTGCGCGATTCGCTGCGCCACCGGCTGGAGCGTCAAGGCCTTCGCCGTCATGTGCTGCCGAAGCCGCCCGTCGCCAGCTCCTCGTATCCGCACCCGGACCTGACGTTTCCGAACGCGCTGCTGCACCTGCTGCCTTACTCCGATCAGGCCATGACAAAACACCAGCTCTACGGCTGGACGAATTACGCTTTCAAAATCAACGTCTGGAAGCAGCGCGTCGGCCCGCTCAGCATGCACGACTGGAACACGTTCAAAGCGAATGCGCTTATTAACGTCGGTTATCATTGCCGGACGATGGATATTTATAATTTCGCCTTGAAGGATCACCCCAAGAAGCCGTTTCTCATCTGGGAAAACGTTCGGCTGATCCGGGAATCGATCGATCGCGGCGTACCCGCGCTGCTGTTCGATGCGCTGCATCCCAAATTCGGGCTCGTCTACGGCTACGATGACGAGAAGCAGCTCTTCTACGCGGCCGATACGCTAGGTTACGGCGACTTTCCGTATGCCGCCGTCGGCCATCAGCGAACGAAATCGCTGTATCTCGTCGTTACCGAGGGACGGTTCCGGCTTGCGCCACAAGCGCAGTTGATCCGGCTGCTGCGGCTGATTCGCCGCCATACCCGCGGCGGGGAAGCCGTCTTCCTGTCCCAGGTGAACGGGATTGCCGCCTACGACGAATGGATCGCCTCCATTCATGGCGGAACGGCCGACCCGCTAGGCCATGCCTCGAACGTGCGGATCCTGCTGGACGCGCGAAAGTCGGCCTTGCATTTCTGGGACGAGCTTGCAGGCAGCTGGTCCGAAGGGGATGCGGCGGCGACCGCGCAGCAGCGAGAATGGATGCGCCAAGCGGCGGCGGCTTATGGCAAGGTATACAGCCTGTTCCAGCGGCTCGGGGAGCGGTTCCCCTTCCCCGACTACGTGGAATGGGATGCCAAGAACCGGGCTTTCGCAGCCGCTGCGCTCGCCGAGGCCAAACAAGCCGAAGAAAAGGCGGTGGCAGTGTTGGAACAGCTGCACGATCATATGGAGCAGCACGTGCCAAGCGATACGGTCATTCCTCAGCTCGTGCAGCCGAGTCCGTTTTTCGTATTTTAATGGGATGAGGGTCCGGCGGAATGGCCGGATTCTGACTGGGAGTTACTTTCTATCAACGTGGACGAAGGAGGAAGTGAGAACAGCGTGTCTGACTCGGTAATTTTTGATCTGGAGGCCGTATTCATGCATGCCGCCGATATGAAGCCGGTCATCCGGCTCTATAGCGATTTGCTCGGAATTCCGTTTGTTCCGGGCCTTTACGATAGCTCTATCTATGCGATGGAGCTCAAGGGGAGCATAAAGCTGCTGGTCGGCGACCATCGGCTCGATCTGCATCATTACGATCCGCAGCCGGCCTTTGCGCTGCGCAGCTCCGACTTGGAAGCGGCAAGGCACGCAGCGATTCGCGGCAAATGGGACGTGACGTCCCCGATTTTGCAAGGAACCGGCCTTGGGTTCTTCATGCTGCGCGATCCGGCGGATGGCCATACGTTCATCGTCGTCGACCGCACGATTCCGTATCCTGCGGCGAACGGGACGGCTTGCGGCATCGCCGGCATCTACTTGCCGGTCCGGCAAGTGTCGGCTTCGCTCCCGAGGTATGCCTCATTGCTCGGGATGCATACTTCGCCGCCATATGCCGGTCCTTCTTCGGAGAATGCGCAAGCCGACTCGTATCTGACGTTCCCTTCGGGCATCCGGCTCACGCTCGTCCCGAGCTGGTCGCGCGAATCGTGGCCTCAGGCACGGATCATAATGCAGAGCAGCGATCTCGCGGACACGGTTCGAAGCCGATTAAGAGGCTACCCGGACACGAGGCATACGGTTCATCCGGACGGTTCGATCGAGGTCCGGGACGCGAATGGCAACGGGCTTGTCATTGCCGACGAGCCCTAGCCTTAAGCTTTGGTGCCCGTTTGCCGGACTATGCTTTATTATGCTTACCTATCACCCGATGTAAACGACAGCCCCGTCCCGTTGCAGCGCTTTAGGCAGCTCCGCCTGCAGCAATTCGATCCGGCTTGCCAGCTTTTCCATGCGTTCCCCGCCGGCTTGGCTTAAAGCCCACTTCTTGAGTCGTGCCAGTTCATCCAGCACCGCGGGCAAATCTTCTTTCATGACGTCGACCCCTGTGGAGAAAAGGGGCACCCACTGCAAGCCGAGTGCTTCCGCAGCGGGCTCCCAGCACTCCGCGAAGAACGCTTCCGCCGCGACGGGGACGTTATATTGCCGTTCGAAATCGTTGACGGGATCAGGAATAAAAGCACTAATGGACATTACGGTTTCCCTCCAAAAAGAACGTTGAATGTGTATTCCGGAAATTCCGTTCTCAGCTGATTCAAGCTATTCTCGACGGCGCTGCGGAGCTCCGGTGTATCGCCATCCAGGCGGAATGTGAAGTTGCGGATCGACTTGATCTCTTCCAAACTTGGGACTTCGGCAGACCCATGAGCCGTAGGCCGGGTTGAGGCCGCTTGGTCCAGGTTTTGAATCCGCGTCCGCGTCTTCCCGAGTATCTGCTTATCGGCAAATTCCTGCGGCGTCTGAGCAGGTTTCCCCGTTCGCGGATTGATGCGGTCAAGTCCTTTGGCTGTCTTGTCTTCGTAGAAAATACCTTTCTCCAGATCGATTTCGTCGAACTCACCAAGCGGACTTCCCCGATGATCGACAATTTCGACCTCATTATACTTTTTGCCTGTCACCGGTGCATGATCGTCCTTATGTTCATCGGCTTTATCCTTATTCGGAGCACCGTCATCCGACTTCCCGGCGCCGTCCGGTTCATCCGGGTGCTTGCCGGGGACCTCCTCGTGACCTTTCGGATGCTTGCCAGGCACGCCGGCATCCGGCTTCGGGGGACGCAGCCTTTCGATCCATTTGCGCATGACACCGCGCGCTTTTTTCCCTACCCATCCGACCGCTCTGCCGAAAGGAATTCTACTGATCAGGATGCCAGCCGCGATAGATAGCGCGTTTTCGGGTGTGAGCATTTTTTTCGGGTCGCGGATATATCCCGCAATCTCGTGCCCGCTCCCGGCGATCCCCGCCGCTGTCAGCGCGATGCCGAGGGCCGGCCAGAACCCGACGAACAAAAGCGACAGCGCAAGGGCGCCTAGGATGATCGCGCCTTGCTCATACCACTCCAGCCGATCCCACCAATCTTGCAGCGAATCGAACATACAGGCGAAGCATGCCGTTCCGTCGCCGACCGAGTAAGACGCCATGCCTGCGAGCATACCCGTGGCAAGGAGGATCAACGCAAGCCCGGTCAGCACCTTGAGCAGAATCTTCACCCGCTCCCGGATCGGTTCCTGTCTGCCGGCCGCTTCCTCATTGCCGTAAAGCAGATGAAATCCGAGCTCCCTCCGCTCGCGGTAGAAGCCAAGCCAATAAGCGAATTTTCCCCGGTCCAGGAACAAGGCGGAGCCCATGCTCCAAAGCTCAGTGAATGGGTTGAGAAACGGCTCGCTTGGCAGCGCCGGAAGGCGGCTTCGCGCTTTGTTCAGCGCCCAGTAATCGGCAATCAGCGAAGCTGCCAGCATGATGAGAAACGCCGGCCGCGTCATATATCCGTTACCTGCCCAATCATGAATGCGAAACACCCAATCCGGCAGCTTGTACTGACCGTTATAGGCCGCATGGTCCAGGATGGACCAAAGCAATATGAGCAACGGGAATACGAAAACCCATTTCGTCAGTTTTGTCCTAAGCCGATAAGCGATTCCGCATGCAAGTGCGATCATCGCGGTATGTACGGGATGGCTGACGGTCATCATCTGCGGCAGCAAGCTTTCTTCGAAACGCCCCGGAAACAACGAGAACAAATCCCAGTGGATGGTCTCGCCGCCGAGCAGCGTATGGCCGTAGGAGCTGGGATTCAGCCATCTTCGGGTGAGCTCCTCCATCAATTGGAACCCGACGCCCGTTGCAGCGCCGATCATCGTATAATCGCTCAAACTCAAGGCTGAAGCGCGGCGCGAGAACAACAGAAAGAGGCCAAGCGGAAAGAGCTTCCACAATTCTTCGAAAAACGGTGTGATGACGGCAACGGACCAGGTGTCGGACGTTTCCCCGCCGAAGAGCGCATGGATTGTATTTACGGTAAGCGTATTGAGGGGTACAACGAAGAAGACACCGGCCAAGACGAACAGAACGATCGGCTTCCATGGCAGCGTTTTGCTCCGGCATAAAAACCAAAATTGCAGCAAAACATAAAATGACCACACATATTGGACGGCCATGGTACGTGATTCTTTAACGAAAAACAAGCTAACGACAAATGCGATCAGCGAAAGCCACGAAAAAATCGTATAAGCTATCCGAATTAACGGATATTTCGAAATCCATGCCCGGCAAAGACGGTAGATTGACTCAAGCATATCCCGGATTCCAGTGCGAATGTGCCAAATCGTGTTGATTTCGGTCGCCTCCTTTAACAACCGGCCGCCTTCCTTGAGGGCGGGCCAGTCATAAATGGTTTACGCGCGAACACGGCTCAACTTATATCATACCATCTTTGCTATTTACTAATAGTGGCAAAAGTGCTAGCCACATAGTCTAATAGACCGCTTTTTTCCCTTTATTCTGCCAGATTGATTCGGGAAACGGGACGGGACGATGGTTCTATATTTGTAGGCAAATGCATTCCTACACCAGCAAAGGAACGACAATCAACGTGAAAAAAGCCCCCACCAGCATCGAAATTGTAGCGATCGAACCGCTGACCTCACCCATTTGAAATGCGCGGGTCGCCCCTGCCGTATGCGCGCTCGTCCCCATCACGACGCCTTTGGCGATATCGCTGCGAATTCGGAAGGCACGGATCGCATACGGTCCCGCGACCATACCGAGTATGCCGGTGATCATGACGATCACCGCGGTAATTGCCGCCACGCCGCCGATCTGGTTCGACACGACGATGGCGAAGGCGGTCGTCGTCGAACGAAGCAGAAGCTCGGACATGAGCGTATGGTCCAGATGCAGCAGCCGCGCTAGGGCGAACGCCGCCCAGAAGCCGATCACCGAACCGCCGATCGTGCCGACGACGATGGCAAGCGCGTGTTTTTTCAATACATCGAGATGTTTGTAGAAAGGAACCGCCAGCGCAATCGTAGCCGGTCCGATCATATCGGTCAGCCATCGGCCGCCGGCGTTGTACTCCGCATATGGAATGCGCCCCGCAATCAAGACCACGATGACGACAACGGGCGCCAGGATGATCGGGGACAAAAGCACGATCGGCTTCAATCGGTACACCCGCTTTGCCCCCCAATAGATGAGCAACGTAAGCAGAATAAAAGCAATGGCCGAGATCATGACTGCACCTTCTCTTTCGGTTTGTCCATCCATTGCACGATCAGCCCGGCGGCCAGCATGACGAGCAGCGTGCTTGCGACGATAACGAGCAGCATCGGAATGCCGCTCGACCGCAGCAGATCCTGGAACTGGATGATGCCCGCGGCGGCGGGAACGAAGAACAGCAGCATTTCCGCAATGAGCGTGTTCGCGCCTTTTTCGATCCATTTTAAAGGAAGAAGGCCGGTTTTCAGAAGGACAAAAAGTAGCACAAACCCGAGTACGCTGCCCGGCACCCGCAAGTGGAGCGCATGCGCAAGCCGGTCCAGTCCGAGCGATAAGCCGTACAGACCGCCGATCTGAATGGCGGTCACCGCGATCCTCTTCATTTTATCCATTTGAATCCATCCTCTCTACTCCGTACCTTACCCATGTTGTTGTTAATGAAAGTATACTCCGGCCATTTTCATAGGTAAAATACATATGTAGCATGTCAGTTATTCATAATCAGAATGGATGTGGCAAAGTGGACATTCGGCATTTGCAATATTTTATCGAGGTGGCGCGGACGGGAAGCTTCACGAAAGCGGCGGAATCGCTGCATATCAGCCAACCGACGATCAGCAAGGCGGTCAAGGAAATGGAGGACGAGCTCGGTTACGTGCTGTTTCACCGTGCGGGGAAGAAAGCGGAAATTACGCCCGAAGGGCAGCTGATCCTGAATCAAGCGAGAGACATCGTGCATTCGTTTCAAAATTTGTCCTCGGAGCTGCCGCACGGGCCGCATGTGCTGCAAGGCAAGCTGCGAATGGGGGTACCTCCGATGGCGGGGGCGGGATATTTTCCGGAGGTGATCGGCCAGTTCCACGAGCAATACCCGGGCATTACGCTGGAGCTGGTGGAATACGGGGCGAAGAAGATCGAAGAGGAAATCGAAAACGGCGCGCTCGACATCGGCGTCGTGCTGCTTCCGACGAAGCATGATCTGTATCATACGATCCCGTTCGCCGATGAGCGGCTGATGCTGATCGTGCATCCGGGGCACCGCCTCGCCTCGAAAGAGGAAGTTGCCTTGAAGGAGCTGACGGAGGAATCGTTTATTTTGTTCCGGGAGGACTTTGCGCTGCATGACCGCATCCCGGCCATCTGCATGAGCGTCGGGTTCCAACCGCGCATCGTGTTCGAGACGTCGCAGTGGGATTTTATCGGCAACCTGGTCGCCGCCAAGCTCGGCATCGCGCTGCTGCCCGAGAGCATCTGCCGCCAAATGGACCCCACGCGCGTCGCCGCGCGGCCGCTTGTCGCTCCTGTCATTCCATGGCGGCTTGCGTTTATTTGGCGCAAAGACCGCTACCTTTCTTTTGCGGCAAAGGAGTGGATCCGGTTTATGCGGTCGATTTATCCGGAGAAGGCGGAGAAGACAGTGCAGGTGGAAAAGGCCGAAAAAGGATGAGCTCGGCCTCCTTACGTTCTTTTCACATGTTCCTTCAGCGTTTTTTCCTGCTCAGCGTCCCACTCTTCGAATATTTCAAACGTGCCCTCTTCGAAAAATAATGGGAATCGTCTGCGGAACCATGGCTGCATCGGATAATCCATTGCTTCCCGGATCGGCACCCACCGCAGCTCTCCCTCCGGCGGGTTTTGCAGCAGTTCCCCCTCGAAAGAGGTCGCTACGTAATTGAACACCATGTAACGAAAATTTTTCGCCGGGTCCACATATTCGTCAAGGCCTTTGTAAATTAAGTTTTTCACGGTTAATCCGGTTTCTTCCCAAACCTCGCGAATCGCCCCTTCCGTCAAGCTCTCCGGGAAATCCACCTTCCCGCCGGGCCCGATCCAACCAGGAAAGCCGAGCTTGTCTGGCCGATTGACGAGCAGAACCTTGTCCCCATCGCGAACGAGGCACATCGTATACATTTTTACTTGTACTTCCTGGATCCGATCTCCCATTCTGACTTTCTCCTCCAGTTTATTCTGATGACTGCGGCACATCCGAGACCATCGTGATCGAGGTACCTACCCAACCAACCTGTCTGAAGCCAAACCGCGCATACAGCGACATGGCCGCCCGATTGCCGGGGTCTACGCTAAGGGAAACTTGGCGAATCCCCTTCTCCCGCATGCCGTCGAATAGCGCCCGCATCAGCGCCGTTCCGATGCCTTGTCCCCTGTATACGGCCGCCAAAGCCATGCCCAGCTCGGGGACATCGTCACGCACGTAGCCGAAACCTCGATGCTCGCCGCTATAATAACGCAGCGTGATCGAGCCGAGCGGCTTGCCTTCGGCATCAACCGCGATAAAGCCCAAGTCTCCCTCTCTGCCCCATCCTTCCACGTACTTGGAGATCAGCGGGTCGCTCAGGACGTCCCGACTCATCGGCACCTGACCCTTCGGCACATATATAGAAGCATAGAGCATTTCCCACAAAAAAGGAACATCCTGCTCGGTTACCGGTCTGATCGTACAATTGGTCATTCGCACCTCCGTGTCACTGCTATCATTTATGCTTTTCCGGTGTATTGATACACCTCGCGGATCGCATCCTCGATGTCCGGCTCCTGTACGCTCAAGTCCTGTACGGCAAGCTTCTGCGACAAGTCGGCGATCAGCGCCGATGCCGAAATCGCATTTTTGTTGAACCGGTACGTCACCTGCAGTCCGTCCTGCTTGATCATTTCGGCCATCGGATGGCTCATATCCGCAGCCGGCTCCGCCAGCGTCAGCACGAGCAGCCGGTACGGCGCCAGCTTATCCACGATCATGGACAACGGGCCATCCTCGACGATTTTCCCGTGATTGACGACGATGAGCCGCTTGCATAGCTGTTCTACGTCATCGAGGTCATGCGTCGTGAGAATAACCGTAGTTCCGCGCAGACGGTTGATCTCGAGAATAAACCGGCGTATCGCATGCTTTGCTTCGACGTCAAGCCCGATCGTCGGCTCATCGAGAAACAGAATTGACGGCGAATGCAGCATTGCCGCGGCCAAATCGCCCTTCATCCGCTGCCCGAGCGACAGCTGGCGAACCGGCGTATCGATAATTTCGTCGATATTCAATACGTCGTTCATCAACCTAAGATTGGTTTGATACAGCTCCTCGTCGATCCGGTAAATCCGCTTCAGCAGCTCAAACGACTCGCCAAGGCGCAAATCCCAGTACAGCTGCGTTCTTTGCCCGAAAACGACGCCGAGATCGCCGACAACGGCCTTGCGATTTTGCTGCGGCGAAATGCCGTTGACCGTGATCGTGCCGGAGGTTGGGTGAAGAATGCCCGTCAGCATCTTGATCGTTGTGCTTTTCCCGGCGCCGTTCGGGCCGATGTAACCGACAATTTCCCCGGGCTCGATCGAAAAACTGATGCCGTCGACGCCGCGTACCTTTTTCTTTTCCGGCTTCAAGAGACTCAATAGCTGCCCGCGGAGCCCGCTTTTTTTCTTCACCAGCATAAATTCCTTGACCAAGTCCTTTACTTCGATTAATGCCATCGGATTCACCTCATGAGCCGGAGCTTTCGTATTTTTTCAACCCTAGAACAAACACTTTATGTGCAATGTAAAAAGAAAGCAGTCCGATGATCGGCGTCCAAATCGCGAGACCGACCGGCAGCGTAAAACCGTCATCCTGACCCAAAAATTCAACCGCCGGATAAAAGCTGATAAACCCGATCGGCACGACAAACGTCAGCACCACCTGCAGCAGGTACGGGTAAATCGACAATGGATATAACGTCGTCCGTTCCAGAAGGTTGATCGTCAGCCCGACGAGCGAGCGGCTGCCCTTCGTCCAGAAGGCGACGCAGCCGAGCAGCGTGTACAATGCGGCCCGGATCATCGCTCCTCCGATGATGACCAGGACAAGCTTCACGATATTGGAGAATGACCATACGAAATCAACGAGCCAGCAGCTGTATATGAATATGATCGTCCCCGGAATCAAATCGATCAGGCCGATAAAATTAAAATAACTCACCGCAAATTGAAAAAACACGTTCATCGGCCGCAGCAGCATCCGATCGAAGCCGCCGTGAAGCACCATGCTGTCCATGTTCCACGATTGGATGAACAATACGACCATGATCCCATGGCTAAGCAAGCCGAGCCCGTACACAAACGCAAGCTGCGAAAAATCCCAGCCGTTCAGCTCCTGGAACCGGTCCACGATGATTTTCAGCATCCATACGCCCGCAAAATATTGAATGGGAATCATCAGCAGCCAACTGATCAAAAATAACGGATATTCGATCTGCCGCTGAATCGCCATTTTCATAAAAGCACCGGCCACCGACAAATGATATTTGACTTGACCCAGCATGTCATTATCCCCCTTGAATCATCGTGCTTCGCTTCGCTCTTTTCCAGACGAGCGCGACAACGAACGCAAACAAGACGACCCACAGCGCCTGAATGCCCATCGCTTGCAATGCCTGCGTATGAGTCAGCTTGCCGATGTAGATGCCAAGCGGCGTCTGGTATGTATATTGAAACGGCAAAAATACGGAAACCTGCTGCACCGTCTGCGGAAAAAACCAAAGCGGGACAAGGCTGCCCGACAACACGCGCACGAGCGCGTCTTTGACGATGCCAAGATTGCCAAGCTCCATCACCCAAAAGGCGGTTAGCCCGGTGAGCGCGCTCAGCAGCCACAGAATCGCGAAGCTCAACAGACAGCTCGGCACGAACAACAGCAGGTCCGTCAAGCTTGCAGGCGCGGGCACCTGAAAGAATATCGCGCTGAATACGAACAACGGAAGCACCTTGTTCATCAGCGACGTAATCACCGAACCGATATCCTCCGCCAAATAACAGCCGAGCAGCCGAACCGGCTTAATCAGATCCACCGCGATTTGACCCTCGCGAATCCGCTCGTTGATCAAATTTTGCACATTGCAGCTGAACAGATTGCTGAGCAGCACCGCAAGGATCGCATACGTCACCATCATCTCCCGGTTCATCGCTTCGACGCTGCCGATGCCGTTATAGGCCGTGTTCCACAGGAAAATGGTCGCCAGCAGCATGAACAGGTTCGTCCCGATCGACGCATATACCTCGAACCGGTACGCAAGCGCGGACATGATGCGCATTTTTGTAATATAGGCGTAAGCCCGCAAGTCCCCCACCCCATTTCATTTTTGCAATATCAAACAATCAATTGATTAACCAGGGAAAAAATACCTGACACAATTAAGGAATCATTATAGCCTAGCGCCGATCGCGGTGTAAACTCATTTTTTCGTTATATTCAAACGCTCCGGAGTACAGTGCATTACCATTCCCGGACACAGCAAAAAGACTGCGTCCCATCACGCCTGTAGGGTGATTCCGGGATTTGACCGCCGCGAAGGCCAACTGGGATGGAAACAAGCTTTTACATAATCCTCATGTTAAGTTTACAGTCATTTGACACAATAGACCGGTGGATAAATGTACAATAATTTTTGTACGTGACAAGTTTAGAGTTATAAAGTGGGAGGCGATATATATAAATTAAATTTTTTTTGAATAAAAAGTAAAGGAAAAGAGGAGCAGATCAATTACGTATGTGAAGCATAATTGTTCCTTGACTGGGCGATCAGAGACGAGCCGATGAAGGAATACAGCAAAAACAAGCAGCACCGGGATCGTGATGCGGTGCTTGCGGAATGGGGGAAGAAATACGGATCCAAGGAAGCCTTTTGAACAGGCTCTTAAACACTTAAAAAATGGAGGTTTTCTGTAGTGAAAAGAATTTTATCCGTTACGCTCGTATTGACGATGATATTCGGTATGTTATCGACCAGCGTATACGCAGAAACCGATACTGCCGGCGCGAATGCCAACCCTCTAATTGCATCGATTAAATTCGACAATAATTTGAAGGACGATGCAAATCAGCAAGATTTGATAGCAAATGGGACTCATAGTTTTGCAGACGGTGTATTGCCAGGAACCAAAGCGCTGCACTTAGAAAGCGGAAACGGCAATTATGTCAGCACGCCGAATAGCTTGAAATTTGGTGAAGAGAGTTTTACCGTATCCTTCTGGTATAAGGGCGACACCAACAATGACAATGTCATATTATCTAACAAGGATTTTAGTAACGGCTCTAACGCAGGCTGGGCGATTTACACATCAGCCAATTCGGTCAACATGAATTTTGGATTCCCGACCGCTAAAGTAAAAAACATTTCCTTTGGGCGCAACACGTTTAATGCTTCCGATTGGCGTTATGTGACATTTGTCGTAGACCGAGATAAAATGCTCGCGTCGCTTTATATTGATGCTAGCAAAATGGCTGAAACTTCGCTGAGGCCCGGATCTTTGGATACATCGAACCCATTGAATATAGGCGCCGACGGATTGGGCAATAAAGGCGGGAATGCATTCGATATCGCTGATCTGATGATTTCGAAAGGCGTAATTAGCAGCGATGCAATTCAAACGAATTATAATAGTTACGCTGGACATCCAGTAGATACGAACGCTCTTAACAAAGCCATATCGGAAGCCAATACAATCGTAGAAGGCGGTCTCGGCAACGGCTTCAGCGAAACCGATTTTAATTATTTGAAAAAGGTTTTAAATGAGGCAAATACGGTTGCAACAACGCAAAAAGTAAAATTTTATACCCAGGAAACCATCAATTATTACGAACGTGAGCTAAACAACGCCATATTCATCTATCAAAAAAGCAATAAAACTTCAACTCCCGCCGATTTGAATATAACGGTGAACAGCGACCCGGAAATCAGCAGTAATCCCGATAAAATCGCGCAAGTGGAATCGGATATTAGAAAAGCCATGAAATTATTCCCGCAGGCCGACGCCATGTTGATGCCTGGCGACATTACCGGCGGTAATAATGCCAATGAATATGTGTGGATGGGCTTGATGGCAGACGTATACAATAAACTTAAAAATGAAGGCTTATTTAACACTACTAGGTTATTGATGGTAAGAGGCAATCATGATATGGGCGGCGCCGAAAAATTAATTCCTATCGGTTCGGCGGGAGCGTGGAACGAAGCAACGAATTCGTATGATAACAATTTCTTTAACGATGCTTATCGGGTCAAGATAAAAGGATATAATATTGTCGGTTTTGACGGAAATTATAACAACAGTAATACGTCGGGAAAAGCCAAAGATTTCCTCAACCAAATTAAAAGTGAAGCCGATTATGATCCAACAAAGCCTATATTTGCAATGTCTCACTACCCTATAAGCGGAACCGTGTGGTCAGAGAGATGGAGCAGCGCGGGAAGTAATAGTTTCGGTCAATTTATTAAAGACAATAATTTTTCGCAGGTGTTTTATATGTCAGGTCATACGCAATACGACCCGACCGACGAACGTTCGCTCTATCAAGGTTCGGCTACGTTCCTCGATTCCGGTGCGTCGTCCTATTCCAGTTATATTGATGACGGTCCATACGGCGGATATATCGAAGGCGCGTATATCAAATATAAAACCGTACCTCGCATCATTAATTTCTTAGAGGTTTACGGTACGAAAATTATTATCAAGCAATATAATGTAAGTACAGATGAATTTGTAGGCACACCTCGTGTAGTCCATGTTGGGGAAGGCAAAGATGCCTTTACGTATAGCAGGAACGATGTAAGAGAACTCATCGCTCCGCAGTTTGATGAGGGGATTACAGTCAATTCCGTCAGCAGCAGCGAAGTTACTTTTACGATGAAGCAAGCCAATGATAATGTACGCGTGTTGGAATATAATGTTGAGCTTCTCAACAAGCTCACCGGCGAAGTGGACAAATCGTTCAACAGCCTTTCGCTGCCGCTGGACAAGCCATTCGATGTATACAGGCAGTATAAGGTTACGGGTTTATTGCCGAAAACGCCGTATCTACTCCGGGTATTCACCGCGGATTCCATGTATAACCGTTCGTCGCAGGACATTGACATTATGACGAAGGGTGCTAACTTAACCAGCGTCACTGCGCCTGCAGCGGTATCTGCGAGCAACGGATCGCCGAAGACGGCGATAGGTCTTGGATTGCCCACAAAAGTAATTCTTGCAACCGATGGAGGAGATGTGGATACTAGTGTGAATTGGGATTTAAGCGGTGTTAGCTACGATCCGGCTATCAAGACTGTGCAGACCTTCTCGGTGCCAGGGACCGTAACCCTGCCTTCCGGAGTTGATAACCCTAACAGCATACCATTGACAACAAGCATTAACGTAACTGTTCTTGCAGTTGGAGAAAGATCTATATCCCTAGACAAATCCCAGTACTTACAAGGGGAAGCCATTACCCTTTCCTATAACGGGGCAGCGTCACACGGGAAAGATTGGGTCGGCGTCTACCCTACCGGAAAAAAACCAGGTGATATATATTCTCCGACATGGGGTTATATGCGTCCTGGAGACGGAAGACTGAGTTTATCTACCCCACTGGCCCCTGGCACTTATGATGCATACTTTTTGCTCAATGACGGTTATACGTCAACGGATAAAAAGTCATTCGAAGTCGTTCGAAAAATGACGTTACAGAGCGTTACACAACCATCAGCCATCCAGGGATTGGAGAGCGGAACAGCAAAGACGGCAGCAGCCCTTGGCTTGCCTTCTTCCGTAAAGTTGGTTACTGATGCAGGAAGTAAAAATGCCAATGTAACATGGAATGTAGATGCTGCAAACTATGATCCAGCTCTTAAGATAGAACAGACCTTCACGGTAAATGGAACGGTAACCTTGCCTGCAGGTGTGGCAAATCCGAACCATGTAGATTTAGCAGTAACCATCACTGTAACTGTAAATGCAGAAAAAGTAGTCGATCAGACACCTCCAACGACAACAGACAATGCGCCAAGCGGCTGGGTCAATCAAGACACCAAGGTAACCTTAAGCGTAAGTGATAACGAAACGGGTGTAGCCAATACCTACTACATCGTAGACAATGGCGCCGAGCAACCGGGGACTTCCGTCGTATTGTCGGAAGGTGTCCACACTCTTGTCTATTGGAGCGTAGACAAAGCAGGCAATGTGGAGGAGCGGCATACGGTTACCGTCAGCATCGATAAGACAGCACCTGAGATCGCGGTGAGCGTACCGGGAGACAACAGCACTTATGAAAATTCCGGGGATTTGACGCCTCAGATTACTTTCACGGATAACTTGTCTAGTGTCGACAACAACAAGACAACAGTGACACTCGATTCACAAGCTTACCAAATCGGAACGGCGATCCCGCTTTATACGTTGCCGCTTGGACAGCATACGCTTGTTGTATCCTCCACCGACTTGGCGGACAACCAGGTAAGCAAAACCGTTCAATTCACGACTGTGGCCAGCGTCGATTCCTTGAAGGCATTGGTGACACACTTTGCAAAGAACAATGGGATCGATAATGCCGGCATTATCAAGAGTCTGCTGGCAAAATTGGCAAACAACGATTTGATCGGCTTTGTGAATGAAGTGAAGGCGCAAAGCGGCAAGCATATTTCAAGCGAAGCGGCAAACTATTTGCTGCGAGACGCTCAATATGTATTGACACAAAGTAAAGTAATTCAAAGCTTAACAACAGAATAAACGCAGATGCCATCACATTAGCGAATTTTAGGATGGATTGGTAATGAAACGGGGGGGAGATCCATTTCTCCCCCTTCTCTACTTAGTCCATTTTACGAAAAGAGGTCCAACAGCTATGAAACTTCGTGCATTGCTTGCCTTGATCGCAATCGTCTTCCTGTTTTTTGGGAATACTGCAACTTCATTTGCGCATTCCGCAAGCATGGGTTACTCGTCGTTAACCGTTAAAGGGAATCAGATTGATTATGAACTTTTTCTTGATGAAAAAGACTTGCTGGTGCAATTTGATACGAACAAAAATAATCATCTGGAGAACGAGGAACTGGCCTCGCAAAAAGAAGAAATCGAATCGTTTATACAAAAAGATCTTCGGATCGATGTGGATTCGAAGCCTTTAACGATGGAATTGCTTTCGATGAACGCGGCGGAAAAAGGTTCCACCAAAGGCGTTGTGCTGCAACTCAAGTTCACCGCCGATGAAGCGATCGAACAAATCAATATTCATTACAATCTGGTGTTTGAAGACGCACCTGTTCATTCGAGTGTACTCATGGTCCGTTCAGGGGAGTTAATCCATCAAGATATTTTGGATATCAATAAAAAAGATATTCAGATCACCTTTCCCTCGGCGGAAACAACCGACGCTCCGTCCGGGATTGGCTCCGTCCTGTGGAAATATTTTGTGCTTGGAATCGAACATATTTTAACCGGCTATGATCATTTGATCTTTTTGTTATCCTTAGTATTAATCGCGTCACGCTTCAAGGATGCGCTCAAGATTGTTACCGCATTTACAATCGCCCACAGCATTACCCTTTTCTTGGTGGCGTCGGGCCAGATTCAAGTCATCTCGTCTTGGGTTGAAGCCTTGATTGCCCTAACGATCTGTTATGTGGCCGTGGAAAATCTGTTTGTTCAAAAGGCGAAATGGCGGTGGATATTAACAGCCATTTTCGGCCTGATTCATGGCATGGGCTTCGCCGGAGCTTTGGCCGTAACGGGGCTTCCTAAGGAAAATTTGATTGGCTCACTCTTGACGTTTAATCTAGGTGTGGAAGCAGGCCAGCTCATGATCCTTTGCCTGTTACTCCCCCTCTTGATATGGCTGCGAAAGTTCCCATGGTATCGTAAAATGATGATCTCAACGTCTTGCCTTATTTTTGTACTGGCATTTTATTGGTTGATACAAAGATTGCAATGAAGCCATTCGTTGAACAACATAAGAAACAGCGCACCTCCACGCCATGGTCCAAGTTCAATTTAACCCAATTCCCCCCTCCGCAGGACCGCCTATTTGTATTATAGTAGTTGTATCCGCTGCCATTTGCGGTAGCAGTTGGAGGTGCAAGCAAAAGCATGATTAAGGAAATTACGGAACAATACCACCCCGGCATTCTGGAGGAAGCCGCTCGCCGTTTCGGCGTCACGGCAGATCAGGTGAAGGATATCGGAGGATTCGAAAGCTACGTCTATGAATATGACAACAAAGGTCAGAGCTACATCCTGAAAATTACGCATCAGCTTCGACGTACGGCGGATACGATCATGGGCGAGCTCGATTGGGTGAACTACTTGGCCGACGGCGGCGTTCCCGTGGCTAGAGCGGTCGCTTCGGAGGCGGGACGTTACGTGGAAACGATCGACTGCGGCGATTCGTACTTCCTTGCGTACGCGTTCGAGAAGGCGCCGGGCAAGCTGGCCGGAAAGGACGAGTGGAACGACGCGCTGTTCGAGCGCTGGGGCCGCTGCACCGGACGGATGCACGCGCTGACGAAGCTGTACAAGCCGTCTAACCCTGCATACCGGAGGTCGCCTTGGCAGGAGGACGATATGTTGCGTGTCGCCCACCATTTGCCGGAGCAAACGCTCGTGATCGAGAAATCGGAAGCGCTGATCCGCCGGATCGCCGCGCTGCCCCAGACGAAAGACGGCTACGGACTGATCCATAACGACTTGCATCAAAAAAACTTCTTTGTCGAGGGCGATCGGATGACCGCTTTTGATTTTGACGATGCGACATACAATTATCTCGTAAACGATATCGCCATGCCGCTGTATTATGCGCTGTGGTTGCCGCCGATCCCGGTTCCCGACCGGGACGAATACGCCAGACGGTTTATGGGCCATTTCATGAACGGCTATGCCAAGGAAAACACGATCGGCGCCGAATGGCTCCGGCATATGCATGATTTTATGCTGCTGCGGCATGTCATTCTGCATGTCATCTTCAACATTATCCTCGATAAAAACAATTTGAACGATCGCCAGCAGCAAATGCTGCACAAATTCAGGAACGATATCGAAAACGATATCCCGCTGACGGGGCTTGATTTTTCAAGTTTGTAAGTGCAGACCGGCAGACCCGCCACATCTGCCAGCATCCACAGCAAAAAAAGACTGTGCCCTCTGGCGACACGCTTTTGTAGCGTCTCGGGGGCAGCAGTCTTTTTTATTGCAGGCCTACCTCGCGCTCGCTCCATGTCCATAGCCGTTTCGCAAGCTCTTTGTCCGCCGCCTTGGCGGAAACGCGGGCGACCCGCTTCTTGTAGTAATATTCGCCGGAGATATATGCAACGTCGGGGCTCAGCGACAAATAATTGGCCGTTTCCGCTCCCTTCGCCGGAGTCAGGAAGAAGGGCCGCAGCAAGGCATGCAGCCTTTTGCCGAATCCGGTCGTCCGGTTCACCCCGATGTTCGTCGACACGGCGCCCGGGTGCAGGCAATTGACGGTCACGCCCGTCCCCCGCAGCCGCTCCGCCAGCTCTTTCGTGAACAGAATGTTCGCCAGCTTCGACTGGGCGTACCCTTTCCAAATGCCGTACCCTTGCTTCATATGCGGATCGGGAAAATGAATCGTCCCCGCCTTATGAGCTCCTGAGGATACGTTGACGATGCGGCCTTGCGGAGCTTGCTTCAAATGGCCTAGCAGTAAGTGGGTCAGCAGAAAAGGGCCGAGGTGATTGACGCCGATCATGCTTTCGAACCCGTCGCCCGTCGTTTCACGGCGGATCGCGATGATCCCCGCATTGTTCAGCAGCACGTCCAGCTTCGGGTATGCGCTTGTGAAAGCCGCGGCAAACTCCCGGATGCTCGTCAGCGACCCAAGGTCGCACAGCATCAGCTCGATCTTTGCCGAACCGCTCTGCCGCCTCGCTTCCTGAAGCGCTTGTTCGCCCCGCTGGGCGCTGCGGCACGCCATGACTACGCGATAACCCGCCCTCGCAAGCTCCACCGTCGATGCCAGCCCCATTCCCGAATTCGCCCCGGTGACGATCGCAATTTTCTCTTGCTCCATGTCTTTCGCTCCCTTCATTGTCCGAGCGCAGCTCGACGCAACGGCATTGTTTTTTCGTGACGCGGTCAACCTGTCCCGTCCACGGATAGTTCCATTATATCGTTCCGACTTCAAGATGAGGAGTACCGGGGATCGAATGAGAGAGCAACATGACAAAATCCGGCTCATGGTATAACAGAACTGCAGTTGTTGAACATGATAGGAGGAGATGGAAATGAGCAAACTGAACGGCAAATTAAAGGGGAAGATCGCACTCGTAACAGGCGCAAGCCGGGGGATCGGCCGGGGGATTGCCTTGCGGTTGGCGCAGGACGGAGCCTTCGTCGCCGTCCACTTTGCCAAGAAGCAGGGCGCGGCGGAAGAGGTCGTGCGCGAAATCCAATATCACGGCGGATCGGCCTGTGCGATCGGTGCGGACTTGAGTTCGGTGAAAGGCATTTATGAGCTGTTCCGGGCATTGGATGCGGCGCTTAAGGAACGTACCGGCGAAACCCGGTTCGATATTCTCGTCAACAATGCCGGCATCGGGCAAGCCGCCACGATTGAGACGTTGTCGGAGGAATCGTTCGATGAAGTGATGAGCGTGAACGTCAAAGCCCCGCTATTTCTGATCCAGCACGCTTTGCCTCGTTTAAGGGACGAGGGCCGCATCATCAATATTTCGTCAAAGGTGACGCAGTTCGCCTTGCCGAACCTGCTTGGCTACAGCATATCGAAAGGCGCAATCAATACGCTCACGTCCACCTTGGCCAAACAGCTCGGGGCGCGCAACATTACGGTGAATGCCATCATGCCGGGGGTTATCGATACGGATATGAATACTGCCACGCTCCAGGATCCCGCCGGACGGGAATTCGCCGCCGGCTTGTCCGTATTCGGCCGATGGGGGCAGCCGGGCGACGTCGCGGATATCGCCGCATTTCTGGCTTCGCCGGATAGCCGCTGGGTAACCGGCCAGTTGATCGATGCAAGCGGCGGAACGCACCTATAAGGTTATCCGCAAGGAACGTCCGTGTCTGCACAGCTTATCCGCTTAAACGCGCCGCTTCTAGCGGCGAACGTCGACGTGCTGCGTAATCGCTGCTCCCATTAACGATTCGTTGTTGCGGACATTGGGGCTTACCCACAACAAGCCAACACCCGGGCGCGTTGAAGTCGACCGCCGCCATGGAACGCCAACCCTATACCGGGTACTGCCCCTGTCGGAAAGGGAAACTGATGCGCGTTAAGGTGCGCCCGACAGCATGACATTTGCGCGAGATTGGCATCCTACAGCTGTTATTTGGGGGCTAACCAATGCCATATAACACCCGGGCGTGCACCTTATAAAGGTGCACGCCCGGGGTTTTTTTAACGTCGGTCGCTTGCTGGAACTCGCGAAATAAATCTTCAAGCTTCGGGTATGGCTCCGGCCTTTTGCAGGTTGGAGTTCGCCGGCTCCAGGCGATTGCGGGAGCGGCCCAGGCCGAGCGATACTGCGGCCGTCAGTGCAGCTACTGCAACCCCGGCTGCTCCGATCCAGCTGATCGACGTCAACGACGCCCCGTTCACGACAACGCCGCCGATTCCGGCGCCGGCCGCCATGGCCAGCTGCAACACCGAGGTGTTCAAGCTGAGCATAATGCCTGACGCTTCGGGAGCCATCGTCATTAAGTAATATTGCTGCGTTGGACCCGACGACCAAGCTGAGAAAGCCCACAGCATAAGGAGCAGGAATACGGCCGTTTGGGAATGCGCCGCAAGCGACAGCAGGATTAGAGCCGCCGTGTGCAGCAGCATGCCGCCGATCAGCGTCCGGGCAACTCCCCATCGGTCCGTGCTGAATCCGCCTAGCTTCGAGCCGATCAGGCTTGCGATACCGAAAGCGAACAGGCCCGCACTCACGCCTTCCTCGCTCATGCCGGTGACATTAAGCAAATACGGCGAGATGTAAGTATAGGCAATGGAATATCCGGCGATCCAGAAGAACGTAATGGATAAAGCGACGGCGATGCGAGGTTGCTTCAATAGCGCGAGCTGTTTAAGAAGCGGTACCGGCTCTTCGCCTTCCGATTGGGGAATCACGAAGTAGATGAGGACCATCGCCACTATGCCCAGTATGCCGATGCCGCCGAAGGTCGTTTTCCAATCGTAAGCGGAAGCGACCACGCGGCCGAGAGGAACGCCTACGATCAAGGCCGTGCTGAAGCCCATGACGAGCGTTGCGATAGCGCTGCCCTGCTTCTCGGGGCGCGCCATCTTCGAGGCGACGGTTAACGCTGTAACGACGAATACCCCGGTGCTCAAAGCGAGAATAACGCGCGATCCGATGAGGAACCCGAAGCCCGGCAGAACGACAGCGAGCGCGTTGCCGATGACGAATAAGCCAAGCGAATACAGCAGCAGCTTCCGCCGCTCCAAGCGGGCCGTCACGGCCATCAGAATCGGCGTTCCGAAGGCGTAGGCGAGCGAGAATACGGTAATGAGCTGGCCTGCGGTGGATACCGAAACGCCAATATCTTCCGCCACCTTATCCAGAATGCCCGCAATAATAAATTCCGATGTACCGACCAGAAAACTTACGACGGCCAGCATATAAATCTTCCATGTGTTCGACATGATTTTTCCCACTCTCTCTCCACTCTTATTTTTAACCACAATCGAATTTATAAGTTTTCCGCAGGAAACGCAGTGAGCCAAATTCGATATGGAATGAATCTTATTTTATATTTCTAAAAATATAGAAATAAACGATAAAAAAAATTATTGAAGCAAATATGGCGCGTATTTCTGGGCCATCTCACGGTTTACGCTATAGTAAATATACGTTCCGTCCTTGCGAAGATTAAGCAGCCCGCAATCCGTCAGCTGCTTCAAGTGATGCGACAATGTCGAGCCCGCGACCGATTCCAGCTTGCCTCCGATATCGGAGCAGCACAAATTTTTCTCCTCCGTCAGCAGCATGGCGATCTTGAGCCGAGTCGGTTCTCCAAGCGCCTTGTATATTTTAACGGCTTGCTTTACTTCCTCGTTATCTTCGACCATTGTAATCCCACCTTGCCGTTTCGATATTTCCAAATGTATCGAAATAAGAATAGCACACCGCCATCCGATTGTAAATAGGCAAGCATTACGGTCCGGAACTTTAGCTCCGGACCGCTGCACTTATGTGCTTATCAAGCATCTTGCTTGTTGCATGGCGGAGATGCACCGTTGGACCCACGGCGCTCCAAACGGTCCCCCGGCAATGTCTCAACTGCAGAGCGCTCCTCCGCTGCTTGTGGACGGCTTGGTCATGCGCCTATTCTTCCATCGGCCTTCCGCGCAATATCGTCGATTCCATGGCATCGAGCTTCATCTCGAAAGCCCCCCGTGCCGTAAACGAAGTCCCGCTCCACAGATCGGTCCATTCGTAAAGCATGCCGTCCGGTATCCCGCAAGACGCTGGATCAATCTGCTTCGCTCCGGCCTCTCGGGATAAATGAAATACGGCGACGAACAATCTACGGAATCCCTGTCATGCAAAAAATATACTTCAGAGGCCTGGTCGCCTACATTCTTCTCCGCCGGAATAAAGGTACGGCCTTTGCGCGCGATCGACAGCACCTCGGGGTTAGCGAGCAGCTTCGACGCCCGTTCCTTGGCCGGCTCCAGCCGGAAATCATCGCCCGCCATCAGCACGGTTCCGCTGATGACGGACGCATTGAGACGGCTGCGGGCTTCCGCTTCGGTCACGGGGTCTTGGTTGTAGCTTTTGTACAATACCGTATGGTCAGGGTCGCTGAACCGGTATAATGCATCGTTGATCCACCAGCCATAGGTGACGGCATTGAGCAAATAAGCCGTATCCTCGATCGTCGCGAAAACATCACACGAAATGCGTCGACTGTGCGCATACGCATACGGGAACAGCGGGGCAATCGACAAGTTGATAAAGAAAGGACGGCCGACCCGGTCCGGGTGCAAAGCCTGTGTCCGCTCCCGAGGCAGTTGACCGCGCCATCCGGCAGCTTCGAGGGAGTTATCGGCGATGAAAAGGTGCTCATGCTCTACAAGTCGATGAAGAACGGCTGGAGAACCGTCGCCGTCATTCCGTACGGAACGTTCCTGACGAACGGGCGGACCATATTTTGAATTCGAAAAAGACTGCCGTCATGGCAGTCTTTGGGTCATCTATGATTTTGACAAACGGTGATAACGTTAAAATCCGGGTCTCTCATGTTAAAAAAGGAAACCGCGTCATTTCTATGGATGCCTCCGTAAATGATTTCAAACCCGAGTTCTTGTACAAGCGCTACCGCCTTATCAATATCCGCCGCGGGCATAAAAAACAAAGGTGGTGCCTTGTCCGGGACCGGGACGGCGTCCATGCCACCCGCATCAATCATCACATCCATTCCCGAAGGGAGATGAAAGATGTGGAGGTGCCCGAAGCTTTGCTGCTGTTCTGGCGAAAGCCGGAATAGCTTATTATACATATCAACCGATCGTTCTAGATTTCTTGACCATAAAATAACGCCGGATACTTGATTGAGTACAGGGGATTGCTCTTCCATTTGCTTAATTTCTCCTTTGTATAAGATTGATAAACCTTGAGTTCAGCACTTCTTCACATGTTACTTTCTATGCTCATTTCTCCTCCTTCCTACCTTCTTACAATAGACACACTTGCGGTCCCATTTCTATCATGCTAGAAAAAAATAATTTTGGGATGCAAAAAAGGAGCCGAATAATCGGCTCCTTTCCCATGACAAACTGCAACGAAAATCATATCGCTAATGGATATCCTTCTTCTTGAAACGCCCGCCGCGTACATCATGGATGTTACCCACCGCAAGGAATGCGGTTGGATCTGTTTCGGAAACGATGCTCTTGAGCTTCGCTTCCTCCAGCCTGGTGATGACGCAGAAGATGACCTTTTTCAAGTCTCCGGAAAACCCACCTTCACCATGTAAATACGTAACGCCCCGACCTAACCGGTCAAGCAGTGCATCGCCGATCTCTTGGGCTTTTTCGCTAATGATCCAAACGGATTTCGATTCGTCGAAGCCTTCAATCGTAATATCGATCATTTTGAACGCAATGTAATACGCGATAAGCGAATACATGGCCCGATCCCAGTCGAACACAAAACCGGCCGCTCCCAGAATGAAAAAATTGAAGAACATGACGACTTCGCCTACGGAGAACGGCAGCTTGCGGTTGAACAAAATCGCCACAATTTCCGTTCCGTCGAGCGATCCGCCGGATCGAATGACGAGCCCGACACCTACGCCGAGAATAATTCCTCCGAATACAGCCGCAAGCAGCGGATTGCTTGTGAAGGCTTCTACGGGGTGAAGCAGAACCGTACCGATCGACATAATAATAACGCCAAAAAGGGTGGATAGTGCGAACGTCTTACCGATCTGCTTATAGCCCAGGAACAGGAAGGGCAAGTTAAGCAAGAACAGGAACCAGCCAAGCGGGATCCCGGTTAAATGTGACACGAGGATGGAAATCCCCGTCACGCCCCCATCGATAATATTGTTCGGCACGAGGAATACTTCGAGCGCAACCGCCATCAGAGACGCTCCTAGCAAGATGAGGATGAGCCGGCGCAGCAAAATCAAACGCGGCAACCTCAAGTGTTGGTGTTGCTTCTTGTTCGGTGTCATTCGTAATAACTCCTCCTTTTCTCCTATTATTATCTCAAACTTGACCCCGTCTGTAAAACGATCTATCATAATTGTTTTACTAATTATCCGAATTTTCTTCTGTTTTTTCGTCTGGAACGAAGCTGGACGACTCCAAACGGAGCGTAAACAAGCAGCATAAAAGCAACCGTTACTCCTTCCAGCGAAACGATATACCACGGCCACGGACCGAGCACATCCAGCAGGGATCCGCCGGCAGGTTTGTGCGCAAGAAACATATAATTGCCACCGGTTATGACATTGATGATGAACACGACGGCAGCATAGGCATTAAGCGCCAGAAATACGACCAGCAGTGATTTGAATCTTGGACGATAACGCTCCACTGCGATCATGAAAATACAAGCCAATACAATTGCCGCATGGGAGATGAAGAACAGAAAGAAACGGATATGCGGAAAAGAAAAGTCCAGATCCGGCGTGACGAGCGCTTGTAGTGCACCACAAGCACCGACAAGACAAATGCATTCGAATAGGAACCGATTCCCCGTAAAGAGCATTGCCGCGGACAAAATAACGGAAATCGTACATAAATGAACCGGCAATGAATATTGCGCTTCCCACTGGCCCTCTACGATCATCCATAGCTGCAGAATGAATTCCATTCCGATTAAACCTGCGATTAGCGTATACCGGACCGTTTTGTTCCATGCAGGCTCCCGCAGCTTATGCCGGAACACAACAACAAGCAGTGCCATTACAGCAATAAGGGCTAATACAATCCAATGAATTGGCGAAAACATTTCGAACGATTCGGCAAACTTATAGCTGAAAAACGACTCCATTCCCGCATACCCTCCCTTTTTTAGTCGAAAAGCTCTCTTTTTCTAACGTATTCGGGAAAAGATTTCGGTTTTCCTTTATTGCCTTGTTTTCCGGTTTCCTAACAACTTTTTTGACTACTTCAAATCCGTTATGTACCGCAGGCGAAGGCGTCATAAGAAATGAATAAACGGGCAGGACAGTAGTCCTAGCCCGTTTATTCTATGTCTTTTTACTGTTGCCATGTTTCCGATACGTCAAGTGAACAGTTAACCTTCCCCGTTATTATGCCGGGTATGGTTTTGTTGTTTCACCTTTTTGGATCCGGACAAAGGCGCTTGCGGCTGGTTTTCGTTATGATCGTCCGGCTGGTTGGCGCCTGTTGGCGGAGTGACAGCTTGGGAACGAGGTTTGCTCATCGAACGGACACCTCCTTAATCTTTGTCGTGAAGCTCGGCTGGAGTGCTGTAATCCCCTTCATGATTCAATGCGTCCTGATGACGCCGATCGTTGGTGTCTTGCTGGAGCTGTTGGGCATGATGGCTATTTACAATCGTTTTGTCCAAATCTTCAACTACGTTGCTCAGGTTTTTGTCTACGCCCTTGGATTTGCTCATCGCGGTTCGCCCCCTATGCTTTCGTTACCGAATGCAGAGCTTGAGCGCACTCATGAATATGGCGCGTGTAATCCTGCACCAGCTGTTGTATGATTTCGCCTCGTTCGTCAACGGTTTGGCCGTCACGTTCCACATCGACCAACTCAACGCGAATTTCGCGCGAATCGACATACGTACATTTAAAATCAAACGAATACATCGTATGGCCCTCTACACGAATATGAATGCGGAGCGTCTGGGCATCCGCCTCATCCGCCAGCACTTCGGCTTTATCGCTGCCGTTCAGAATCGTCGGCAAAGTCCGCTGCCATGCCGCGACCAATCGGTCCTGATCGATTGACAGTTGTTCCTCTGGATTCATTAGAAACACCTCCACTTTAGTAGCGTGCGGAAGATCGATGGAGATTATGCGTTGGTTAAATATCCATATTTTTTAAAATGAAACCGGCGGCATGCCATGTTACAATACGAGGGAATCAAACGCCAAAGCTCATCACGAGCGCGGGGGAACCACCACTGGGGTGAAGCCGCATTGTATATGCGGCCGGGGCGCTCTTTGACCCGAACCCGTCAGCTAACCTCGCAGGCGGAACAAAGGGGAGGAAATTGAAGTAATGAAGAACATCTCGAAGAAGATTATGGTTGGTGCGATGGCGGTAGCATTGATGATTCCCGCAGCAGGAATGGCATCTGCAGAAGGAACAACGACGAAATATACCGTGCAAGGCAACGATACTCTGTCCCAAATCGCTCAGCAATACGGAATCGACTTGAATAAGTTGATTATGTCCAATCCGCAGTTGTTTAACCCGAACCTGATTTGCCCAGGCTTCCAAATTAGCATTCCGGGATTCCCTCCATCGGGACAAGATACAAAACCAGGTCAAGGCGACCAAGGTCAAGGTTCTAACCAAGGACAGGACTCTAAGCCAGGTCAAGGTTCTAACCAAGGACAAGACTCTAAGCCAGGTCAAGGTTCCAACCAAGGGCAAGGCACTACGCCAGGCCAAGGTTCCAACCAAGGGCAAGGCACTACGCCAGGTCAAGGTTCCAACCAAGGGCAAGGCACTACGCCAGGTCAAGGTAACCAAGGGCAAGGCAACGTGACGCAGTCGCAATTTGCTGCCGAGGTTGTCAACCTTGTAAACCAAGAGCGTGCGAAAGCCGGCCTGCAGCCGTTGAAAACTGACTCTGCCCTCGCAGGCTTGGCGATGGACAAAGCAAAAGATATGTACAACAACAACTACTTTGACCATACCTCGCCTACGTACGGTTCGCCTTTTGACATGATGAATCAATACGGCATCACGTACCGTTCGGCCGGTGAAAATATCGCTAAAGGCCAACGTTCTCCGGAAGAAGTCATGAACGCATGGATGAACAGCCCTGGCCATCGTCAAAATATTTTAAATTCCAGCTACAACTTGATCGGTGTAGCATACTACAACGGCGAATGGGTACAAGAATTCGTCGGCCGTTAATCGGCTAATTAGTTTGGAATAACCCTAGACCTTATGGTCTAGGGTTATTTTTTTTTTGCTGCGGTTGTTGCGGTTGTTGCGGTTGTTGCGGTTGTTGCGGTTGTTGCGGTTGTTGCGGTTGTTGCGGCTGCTTCGCTTCGAATTATAACTGCATATGTACATTTATTTAAACTAGTTTGGGTCAAGTCCAATATTGTGTGTAAAATCCTCGTTTAGGATTACACAGGTACTTTTGGATTTTGGGTCTTTCGCCAATCGTAGTACTCTTTCATATCGAGATACTT
>NZ_JBVYOJ010000020.1:25756-134697 GCF_056120465.1 Paenibacillus sp. sgz302148 | reverse complement strand
CGAAGCTGCGCGCCGCGACCGCGCTCGTCGGCGACATCGCGGCGATGAAGTCGATCACGCGCGCGATGATCGACAAGGCCGCCCGGATGGAGAAGAGCGAATACACGATCGCGCTGTTCGGGGCGTTCAGCGCCGGCAAATCGTCGTTCGCCAATGCGCTCATCGGTGAACGGGTGCTTCCGGTATCGCCGAACCCAACGACGGCGGCGATCAACAAAATCGTGCCGCCGCGCGAGGATTGGCCGCACGGCACCGCCCGGGTGACGATGAAGTCGAAGAGCGCTATGCTCGACGATATCCGCTACTCGCTTACGGTGCTTGGCATCGAAGACGCGGAGCGCAAGACGGCGGACGACCGTCAGATGCTAGATTTGATCGGCAGTTTGACGCCGGAACAGCTAAGTCCAAGCGGCAAGCCGCATTATTCGTTCCTGAAGGCCGTCGAGAAAGGCTGGACGGCAGCAGTCGGGCAGCTTGGCACAGACGTCCGCGCCGATATGGCGCTGTTCCGCGATTATGTCGCGGAGGAAGCGAAATCATGCTTTGTCCAGCATATCGAGCTGCACTATTCGTGCCCGATCACGGATCATGGCATCGTGCTCGTCGATACGCCGGGAGCCGATTCCATCAATGCGCGCCATACCGGCGTTGCGTTCAATTACATTAAAAACGCGGACGCGATTTTGTTCGTCACGTATTATAATCACGCCTTCTCGCAAGCCGACCGGGAGTTCCTGCTCCAGCTCGGCCGGGTGAAGGAAAGCTTCGAGCTCGACAAAATGTTTTTTGTCGTCAACGCCGCCGATTTGGCGTCATCGCCGGAGGAGCTTGGCGATGTCGTCAAACACGTCGAAACGAACCTGCTGCAATACGGCATCCGATTCCCGCGCGTTTATCCGGTTTCCAGCTTAAACGCGCTTGATGCGAAGCTCACAGGCGACGAAACGGCGATGGAGCAATCCGGCATCGAATTGTTCGAGCGCGAATTCGTCCGGTTTACGATCGACGAGCTGGCGCAAATCGCCATCCAGTCGGCGGAGCACGAGCTTGTTCGTTCGATCGGCGTACTGGAACAATGGATCGCAACGGCAACCGCGAGCGAAGACAGCCGTGCGCAGCAGTTGATCGATCTGGAGAAAGCTTATGCCGAAGCGGTGAAGCGAGTGGAGCAGCAGTTGGAGACGGCCGAAACGAAGCCGCTGCAGCACGAGCTGCAGGAGCTTCTGTATTATGTGAAACAGCGTGCTTCATTCCGGTTCGGCGAATTGTACAACTTTGCGTTCAATCCTTCGTCCTTGCGCGACGACGGGCGCGATTTGAAGAAGGCGCTGCGCGGCGCCATGCAGGAACTCGTTCGTCTCGTATCGTACGATCTTTCGCAGGAATTGCTTGCGACAACGCTGCGGCTTGAAGTGTTCATGAACAAAAACGCAGGCAAGCTGGATGCGGCAATTAGCGAGAGCATCCGCGAGGGGGTAGCTTCGTTCAGCCCGGCCCAATACGAGGCGGCATCGTTCGCTACGCCGGAGGTCGATGAATCGATTGACGGCGCCGATGTTGACGACAGGCTATTATGGTCGAATTTCAAAAATCCGAAAGCCTTCTTCGAAGGCGAAGGCAAAGCCAAGCTGAAAGCGGAGCTGGAAACGATCGTCGGAGGGCGCGTTGCAGCTTATGCGGACCGGCATGCCGAACGAATATTCGAGCATTATGCAGCCTTATATGTCGATTGGGTTCGGCAGCTTGCCGATAAACAAAAATCGGCATTGGAAGAGCATGTGGAAGGGATGCGCATTTCCCTGACGGCGGCCATCGATTTGAACGATTTGCAATCGCGCCGTTCGCAGCTGCAAGCTCTTCTATCCTAACAAATCTAACTTTGATTCCGGCAATAGTCGGCCAGAAGGATGATCCATTCGTCCTTTCGGCCGACTTTTTATATCGAACGCCCCCGCTTTTTGAACCTCTCGAAATATGGTTTGTAAGAAATCGCGCATACCCCGACAACTTCCTATGTATTCCGACGATTTAAAAGATATCTGTGGATTCCTTCAAGGTTTTCTTGGGATACGTATGTTTACGCTGAAATATGCCGCTTTCTTCTCGTTGCCGGAATATGGGGATGATGCTAAACTGCATTAAGATTTTAAGAAAAAACCTTCACAAAATTGTCATGGGGTGAATTGCGGCGGCTGAAAACGTAAGGTCCAAGTCCGCTGCAAAAGGAGGAGAAGCCGGGTGGAAGTTTTTAGGCAGCTGAAGCAGTTTTATTGGTCAGAAAAGCGATTGTTATTCGGATCGATCATCGCATTAATGATCGCGACCGCACTAGGTCTTGTGTATCCGAACATGCTGCGGATTCTGATCGACGACGTCATCAAGGAAGAGAAATTCGAATGGGTGCCCTACTTGGCTCTAACGGTTGTAGGCGTTATCATCATCAAAGGCTCGATGCAGTTTCTACACGGTTTTTTCGGCGGACGGCTCGGCAACCGGGTTGCGTACAACATCCGGAACGCTTGTTATCAGAAGCTGCAATATTTATCGTTTCCGTATTACGACACGGCCAAAACCGGCGACTTGATGTCCCGTTTAACGGCTGACCTTGAGGCGATCCGCAACTTCGTCGGCTTCGGTTTTGCGCAAATTTTGAACATGTTTCTAATGGTCGTTTTCGGAGCGGCCGTGATGCTGTCGATGCAATGGCAGCTAACGCTCATTACGCTTGTATCCATTCCTGTACTCGTGTTCACGGTTCTTAAGTTCGAGAAGAAGATCCATCCGGCTTTCCGCGAGATGCGTAAAGCGATGAGCAACCTGACAACGGCGGTTCAGGAGAACATTACGGGTGTCAGAACGGTAAAATCTTTCGCCCGCGAACCGTACGAGATGGAGAAGTTCTCCACGCGCAGCGAAGAATACAAGTCGAACCAAGTCAACACGGCGTTTATATGGGGCAAATATTTTCCGGTGATGGAGCTGCTGTCCCTGTTCTGTGTCGTCATTCTTCTCGCGGTAGGCGGCAATCTCGTCATTAAAGAAGAAATGACGCTCGGGCAATTGGTCGCATTCTTCAGTATGATCTGGTACATTATCGGCCCGATGTGGGGCATCGGGTATCAAATCAACAACTATACGCAGTCGAAGGCGTCCGGCGAACGGGTACTGGAGCTGCTCAATCAATACGTGCACGTTCAAGACAGCGAGAAAGCGCTTAGTCTGAAACCGGAGCAAGTAAAAGGGCATGTACGTTTCGAAAACGTCACGTTTAATTATGCCGATAAAGAGCCTGCTCTGACTGACGTGAATATCGATGCGCCTCCGGGTACGGTTATCGGCTTGCTCGGCGGAACCGGCGCAGGCAAATCAACGATTATCCAGCTGCTGATGCGGGCGTATAACGTCAAAAACGGGAAAATCCTGCTCGACGGCCACGATATTAAAGATATTCAGATCGAAAGCTTGCGGTCCCAAATCGCAACCGTATTCCAAGAGACGTTCCTTTTCTCGGCGTCGATCCGCAATAACATCGCCTACGGTATCCGCGATGTTTCGATGGAGCAAATCGAGCGCGCCGCGAAGCTCGCTCAAGCGCACGACTTCATTATGGAGCTGCCTTTAGGCTACGATACGATCGTCGGCGAACGCGGACTCGGATTGTCCGGCGGACAAAAGCAGCGGATCGCCATAGCGCGCGCGCTGATCAAAAATCCGAAAATTCTCATCCTCGACGATGCGACAAGCGCCGTCGACATGGAAACCGAACATGAAATCCAGCAAGGCTTTAAAGAAGTGATGAAGGGGCGCACCACGTTTATTATCGCTCACCGGATTTCTTCGCTGCGCCATGCCGACGAAATTCTTGTGCTCGATAAGGGCCATGTCGTACAGCGCGGCACGCATGATCGGCTTATTCAAGTGCCGGGGCCATACCTGGATACGTACAACATTCAATATGCGGATCGACCGGGCGAAGAAGAACAGCCGGCGGAGGAAGTCCGTGAACGGAGGGTAGCGAACTAGCGATGTCACACGATACCGATTCCAAAGAACAACAGAGGCAAGCCCATCAAGGGCAAGCCGAGCAGCCGAAGGAAGAGAAACGGGAACGTTTCGTCTACCAGGACGACGAGCTGATCGAAAAGCCGTTCAACTGGAAGCAGCTCGGCAGGCTGGGCGCTTACATGAAACCATACAGCAAGCAGCTTCTTCCTGTCATTATCATCATGATGGTGCTCGGTACGATCACGCGGCTTGCGGTTCCACTGCTGATTAGCTTGGCGATCGACAGAGCGATCAGCCCGGCGGACGGAAGTCCCGGAGATTCGAACCTGCTGTACATTTATACTGGAACAATCTTGGTGTTATATATTATCCAATGGGCGGCGAGCACGTTCCGCATCCGTTATACGAACGTCATCGGGCAGCGGATCATTTACGACCTGCGCTCCGATTTATTCCGCCACATCCAGAAGCTGTCGTTCCGTTTCTTCGATAAACGTCCTGCAGGCTCCGTACTCGTGCGCGTCACGAATGACGTAAACTCCCTGCAAGATTTGTTCACGAACGGCGTCGTCAACCTGATGATGGACTGCGTGCAGCTTGTCGGCATTATCATCATTTTGCTCGTGATGAACTTTAAGCTGGGTCTTGCGGTCATGATTACCGTACCGCTCATGTTTATCGTATCCGGTTCGTTGCGCAAACGGATTCGTCTTGGCTGGCAGGACGTACGTATGAAGCAGTCTCGTCTGAATGCGCACTTGAACGAATGTATTCAAGGCATCCGGGTGACGCAGGCGTTTACGCAAGAGAAGGAAAACATCAAGTTTTTCGACGAAATGAACGAAGTAAACCGTCTTTCCTGGAACCGTGCGTCCATGTTGAACCAGACGTTCGGGCCGATTATCGAGATTACCGGCGCGATCGGAACGTGCATTTTGTTCTGGTACGGCGCCCATCTCATCGAAGTGAAAGAAATTTCGATCGGCGCGCTCGTTGCTTTCGCCAACTATGTGGGCAACTTCTGGGATCCGATCAACCGTCTTGGCCAAATGTATTCGCAAATGCTGATCGCCATGGCATCGTCGGAGCGGATTTTCGAGTTCATCGACGAGGAGCCGACGGTCGGCGAGAAGCTGCGTGCGCAGGATCTGCCGGAAATCGAAGGCAACATTCAACTCAGCAACGTCGTATTCGAATATGAAAAAGGTCGTCCCGCGCTGAAAGGCATTAACCTTGACGTTAGGGCCGGCCAATCGATCGCGCTTGTCGGACATACCGGTTCAGGCAAAAGCACGATCATCAACCTGATCTGCCGGTTTTACGATCCGGTTGACGGCGCGGTGCTCATCGACGGGCACGACATTCGCGACGTAACGATCCAGAGCTTGCGTTCGCAGGTCGGCATCGTGCTGCAGGATACGTTTATTTTCTCGGGAACGATCCGCGACAATATCCGTTTCGGCCGCCTAGATGCGACCGATGAGGAAGTGGAGCTCGCAGCCAAAGCCGTCAATGCGCATGAGTTCATCATGCAGCTGCCGGACGGCTACGAGACTGAAGTACAGGAACGCGGCAGTGTGCTATCGATGGGACAGCGGCAATTGCTCTCGTTCGCACGGGCGTTACTGGCCGATCCGCGCGTCCTCATTCTGGACGAAGCGACGGCAAGCATCGATACCGAAACCGAGCTCAAAATCCAGGAAGCGTTAAAAACGCTGCTGTTCGGTCGCACCTCGTTCATTATCGCGCACCGTCTGTCGACGATCCGCGGCGCGGACAAAATCGTCGTGCTCGACCACGGCCGCATTCTCGAGGAAGGCAGCCACCAGGAGCTCATGCAGCAGCGCGGCGTGTACTACGGCCTGATCGATGCGCAATACCGTTTCTTATCTGCTTAATCGAAATGAAACTAGACGTACTCTGCTCATTTGCAGCGGGTACGTCTTTTTTATTTTGACAAGACAAAACCCGCAATTGTGCAGTAATTATCTCCATGTTATCTCTAATCCTTAACCGTGTTTTATTTTTTCTCGGTACCCTATTTATGGTAAATTATGTTACAATCGTTACATGATTACCGTGAGGGGGAAGTGTGATGGGCATCTCGCAATTTGTATCCAAAGTCATGATACTCGGTATCGTATTATTATTTTCGTCCGGTTATACTGTCGCTTTTACGGAAGGGTCAGAAAAGTCATTGGATGTAAACAGCATAGCAAAAGTATCGTATAGTCAAGCCGATATGCAGTATAGCGCCTTGTCGGCCGATAGCGAGAAAGGCCGCAAGACGATCGATGAGATCGCCTCCATATACAATTCTATCGCGAACCGGCTCGCCGATACACAAAAAAAGGAGCATGAGCTGTTCGATACGTTTTTCGCCTCTCATATTGTGATCTCTTTAAAAGAAGGGAAATCGCTTGACATTTATGCGGCCTCCAGTTACACGTCCAATCAAATGGGGGTTTATGTCAATGACGGGGCGGATACCGTCAAGCAAGTAACAGATATATCGTTGGCGGAAAAAGCCGCAAAGCGGTTGATCGATTGCTACGCGAACTTCGATCCCAAAAACCACAGTTTTGGCGACCAGCGTGTTAAGTTAGGTGGTTACTTGCATATTTCCGGGAACGATGGACCGCAGGACGACGATGTTCGTATTTTTGTCATTCCACCGAAACATAATGGGAGCTTCACCAGACAGTTGCAGTCGAAAACAGGGATTGTTTATCCGTCCAAGCAAGCTTTGTTCGTTGGCAAGGGCAGGTCGTTAGCCGAAACATTCGATTTTAAGCAGGCACTTCCTCCGTTAGGCGTAGCGTTCGACGGGACATTGCAGGAGATTTACCCCGGCGAATGGACGATTTGTCTCGAATATGGCTCAACCTCCTGCACCGGTTTGACGATCTTGCCTAGCGACGGCACGCTGATGATGATAAACGGCGAACTTTCTCCAAAACCTCCCGAAATAAAGGTGAATAAAGGGATAACTTATATTTCAGCTCGTTCATTATCTTCCGCTCTACACCTCAACATTGAGTGGGATTCCAAGCGTAGACGGGTATTGCTCGACTCGCCGCAAATAAAGGCCGATACCATCAAATCCGCAGGTAAAAGCAAATCGATCGAGATCTGGGTTCGCGGCAAAAAACTTGATACAGACCCGCCGCCTCTATTGATCAAAGGCTCGGTTTATGTTCCGCTCCGAAGTATATCCGAAGCTCTAGGCTATAAAATCGAACAATACAAGCGCTCGAATTGTATTCGCTTGATCGGAGGTTCAAAGTAGATTGAACCTGCGCTTGCAAAAATAGCCGAAACCGTACAAAATGAAAGAATCTCAATAATGGAGGTCTTTAAGTAATGTACGGTTCCCCTTTATCTTCGAATGCGAAAAAAATGATGCTGCTCGGCTCCGGCGAGCTTGGCAAGGAGGTTGTTATCGAAGCCCAGCGGCTGGGCGTCGAGACGATCGCCGTCGATCGCTATGAGCATGCGCCGGCCATGCAGGTTGCTCATCGTTCCTATGTGATTAACATGCTGGATGCGGAGGAGCTTCGCCGGGTCATTGAAGCCGAGAGGCCTGATCTGATCGTGCCGGAAATCGAAGCGATCGCTACGCAAGCGCTTGTCGAGCTCGAGCAGGAGGGCTATCGCGTCGTGCCGACTGCAAATGCAGCCAGGCTCACGATGGATCGCGAAGGGATTCGCCGTCTAGCCGCTGAGACGCTTCAGCTGCCGACCGCGGCTTATGAGTTCGCGGACAGTTTGGACGAGCTGCGAGCGGCGGTTGCGAAGATCGGCACGCCTTGCGTGATCAAGCCGATTATGAGTTCTTCCGGTAAAGGCCAAAGCGTCTGCAAAACACCGGAAGATGTCGAGGCATGCTGGAACTATGCGATGGAAGGCGGCCGTGCGAAGCGGAATCGGGTGATCGTCGAGCAATTCATTCATTTTGATTCGGAGATTACATTGCTTACGGTCCGTTCCGTGTCAGGTACGACCTATTGCCAGCCGATCGGCCATATCCAGAAGGACGGGGATTACATCGAGTCCTGGCAGCCGCATGACATGACGGAAGCTCAGATTGCGGAAGCTCAGCATATTGCAGGTAAAGTGACGGAAGCGCTTGGAGGCTTCGGTATTTACGGCGTAGAGCTGTTCGTGGGCAAGGATCGGATTTACTTCAGCGAAGTGTCGCCGCGTCCGCACGACACGGGACTTGTTACGCTGGCGACGCAGGATTTGTCGGAGTTCGCCCTCCATGTGCGGGCGATTCTTGGATTCCCGATTCCCGGGGTTCGTCTGCTGACGCCAGGCGCCTCGCATACGCTGAAGGCAACGGAGGAGAGCCGGGAGTTCGCGATTGCAGGCGCCTACGATGCACTCGCCGTGCCGAACTCGCAGGTGCGCGTATTCGGCAAACCCGAGACGAAGGTCGGGCGCAGGATGGCGGTAGCTCTCAGTACGGCGGATGACGTCGAGACTGCGCGCGTGCAAGCGACGAAAGCCGCACAGGCGCTTCGCGTCGAGTATGTTTAATTCGGACGAACGATAATGAAACCGATTTGGATTGGCATCCTCTCCGCGATCTTTTTCACCTTCACCTATGTCTTGAACCGTTCGATGGCGCTTAGCGGTGGGAGCTGGATTTGGAGCGGTACGCTGCGCTATTTATGGATGGTTCCGATGCTGTGGCTTGTCCTTGTTTGCACGAGGACGGCGTTTGCGCCGCTTTGGAACGAGTTTCGGAAACATCCGATTGCGTGGATTGTTTGGAGCACGGTAGGGTTTGGGTTGTTTTATGCACCGCTATGCTTTGCTGCGGCTTATTCGCCGGGTTGGCTCGTCGCGGGGACGTTCCAGATTACGATTGTCTCGGGTTCCTTGCTCGCTCCTTTGTTCTATGAAACGGTGCAAACGGCGTCGGGGCCGGTCCGCGTCCGCGGCAAAATTCCTTTGCTCGGATTGCTGTTTTCCTTTGTTATACTGATCGGCATTGCGCTTATGCAGTTCAGCCAAGCGGAGGAGCTGACGGTTCGGGATATGCTGTACGGCATCGTGCCGATCGTCGTTTCGTCCTTCGCCTACCCGCTTGGCAATCGTAAAATGATGGATCTGTGCGGAGGACGGCTGCATGTAACGCAGCGGGTGCTCGGCATGACGATCGCCAGCGTCCCGTTCTGGCTCATCCTGATGATCTTCGGGCTCGGAACCGCAGGCCTGCCGTCGGCAGATCAGGTGGTGCAGTCTTTGCTTGTCGCACTTTTCGCCGGAGTCGTTGCGACGCTGCTGTTTTTTCGCGCGACGGATCTTGTACGGGGCGATATGCACCGGCTGGCGGCCGTTGAAGCGACACAGTCGATGGAAGTGTTATTTTCCGTCATTTTCGAAATTATTTTCTTGTATGCGATACTGCCGTCCGCCGTTTCTTGGGCGGGGATCGTCATCGTTATGGCCGGCATGGTGCTGCACAGCAAATATTCGCATAAAACCGCATGAACCTTTCCTTCGAAGCAGCCGGATTACGAGTTTCCGGCTGCTTCGATGCGTTCTGGGGAAAAGTTGCAAATTGACCGGAGAACCATTACAGTATGTAATAAATGGACTGGACGAGGGGGAACGGGCATTGAAATCTTCGCGTTTGTTGTGGAGGATCACCGGAATAGCCGGACTGATCACGACATTGATTTTATTGTTTGGGTTCGTTTATGCCGTGAGCGATATTTTGAATCCGTCAGCGGCGGCTCCGGACAATGTGCAAACTCAGCCGGTAGAGAAGGAACCGGCATTATCGGACAAAAACGAAATCGGCATTGTCGCCGTCGGCGATTCGTTAACGAAAGGCACTGGGGATGCGACTGGCGACGGGTATGTAAGGCAGGTCGTCAAGCAGCTGGGGAAGAAGCTGAACAAACCGGTCAAGTTGCTGAATAATTTGGGCATTAACGGCATGCGCGCCGATACGCTGGCGAAGAAGCTGGAGGAGCGGGGCTACGTGTATTCGCTTTCGCAGGCGGATGTGATCTTGCTTACGATCGGCGGCAACGATTTATTCCAAACGGCAACGGGCAGCATGAATCTGACCGCGGGGAGTATCGATCCGCAGAAGCTGCAGGCGCTTCTAACCGAAACAACGCCGCGTCTCGAGAAGGTTCTCGTTCGACTGCACGAGATCAACCCGAATGCGCGCATTATTTACATCGGAATGTATAACCCGTTCTACGATTTGGACGAAACGAGGGAGACGAACAAAACGATACGGGAATGGAACGACAAGGCGTTCGACGTCATCAATCGTTACCCGAACATGACGCTTGTCCCGACGATTGATTTGTTCCAGAAGACGCTGAAAGGATACATATCTTCAGATCATTTCCACCCGAATGCACTAGGATACGAAAAAATTGCGGAACGAGTCGTCCAAGTGCTGGAGTAGCATATTCTTACGAAGCGGCTTTCCATCGGAAAGCCTAGCAAATGCTTACGAAGCGGCTTTCCTCCGGAAAGCCTTCAGAGGAGAATCGTACAATGACAAAACCTCAAGAAATCGTATTATCGGTGAAGGATATCAAAAAATCGATCCGCGGCAAACAGATCATTAAGGGCGTATCGTTCGACGTTTACGGCGGAGAAATTTTCGGTTTTCTCGGTCCGAACGGCTCGGGTAAAACAACGACGATCCGGATGCTCGTCGATCTGATTAAACCAACGTCAGGCTCGATCCAAATATGCGGACATGACGTGAACCGCCATCCGGAGCGGGCGCTGCAATACGTCGGCAGTATCGTTGAAAATCCGGAGATGTACAGCTATTTGACGGGGTGGGAAAACCTCGAGCATTTTGCCGTCATGCAGCCGGGAATCACGGAGGAACGCATCCGCGAGGTCGTCGAAATCGTCGGAATGGATCAGCGGATTCACGACAAAGTGAAGACGTATTCCCTTGGGATGCGGCAGCGGCTTGGCATTGCCCAAGCACTTCTCGGTCAGCCGAAATTGCTGATTCTTGACGAACCGACCAACGGACTGGATCCGAAAGGAATCAAGGAGCTGCGCCAGTTCATTCGGATGTTGGCCGACCAAGGGATGAGTGTATTCGTTTCCAGCCATTTGCTGAGCGAAATACAACTGATGTGCGACCGCGTTGCGATCATCAGCCATGGACAGGTTCTTGCCGTCGGCGAAGTGGAGGAGTTAATCGCCCAATCCGGCTCTTACGTCATTTGGGACGTTGAACCGAAAGAAGCGGGACGCCTGTTATTGCAACAATCGGAGGGCGTAAAAATCATCGAAGACGGAGAGCATCGGATCGACGAGTCGGTACTCGCCGGCAAATTCGGCATCGTCACGGAAATGGATTTTGAGCTGACTTCAAGCCTGAATCGGATCATGATTCAGAACGGAATCGAGGTTCGGGCAATCCAAACGATCAGTCCGACGCTCGAATCGTTATTTTTGAATATGACGGAGGGCGAGCGCATTGACTAGTTTATATCCGTTGGTACGTAATGAAACGTTAAAAATCATGAAGAAAAAACGTTTCCTCGTAGTTGTTCTTATCCTTGCAGTCCTTATCCCTGTATTTACATACGCGCAGATGAAAGTAGCCCAGAACAATATCGAAAAGTTCGGTCAAGACTGGCGGCGCGAGCTGCAGCAGCGAATCACCGATATACAGAACACGCTTGGCAGCGACCGCGTCCCGGAGGAATGGAAGAAGTTTCGCCGCGTAATGGTGCAGCAGCTCCAATATTACCTCGATAACGACGTCAATCCGCAATCTCCGGATGGGGTCACGTTTACGCGCAGCTTCATGCAGAATGCAGTTACGCTTTTTATTCCGCTGCTGGTAATGTCGATCGCATCCGACCTCGTTTCATCGGAACGATCCACAGGTACAATCAAGTTGCTGCTTACCCGCCCGGTACGAAGGTGGAAAATTCTTGCCAGTAAGCTGATTACATTAACCCTATTCGTTTCCCTCATTGTCGTGACGACATTAATATTGTGTTATCTTATTTCCGGCGCCGTGTTTGGCTATAACGGATGGACGATGCCGATATTTACCGGTTTCCTCATTTCCGGCGCGGAAGTAAACGAGGCATTTGTTCACGCAATCCCGCAATGGCTCTACCTGCTTATGCAGTCCGGCTTGATTTGGTTCGCAAGCCTTGTCGTCGCTTATTTGGCCCTTATGGTGTCCGTTCTCGTGCGCAGTACAGCGGCGAGCATCGTGACGATGATGGCGACGATCATCGCCGGCATGATCTTAACGAATATGGCCTCGTCCTGGCATAGCGCCAAATATTTATTCATGGTCAATCTCGATTTAACCGACTATTTGGCCGGTTCCCCGCCGCCGATCGAAGGGATGACATTGACGTTTTCGCTGCTTGTTCTTGCGGTTTGGGCGATCGTTTCGCTTATTATCTCGTTCCGCGTCTTTACGAAACAGGATATTTTGAATTAAAATGGACAAGGATAAACGGCTAGCGTCTGTTTCCGGCGCAACGTTTGCCTTGGAAGAAAAGGGGGAGCATGGATGGTCGACCAGATAGATTTGTTTGCAGACGAAGCGGAGCCGCAGAACATGGGCTATGATGCGGACGATATCCAAGTTCTCGAAGGACTTGTCGCCGTAAGGAAAAGGCCAGGCATGTACATCGGCAGCACGACTTCCTCCGGATTGCACCATTTGATCTGGGAAATCGTGGACAATGCCGTGGACGAGCATTTGGCCAAATTTTGTTCGCGTATCGATGTGACTATACATAAGAATAATGCGGTTACCGTGCAGGATAACGGTCGCGGCATTCCAACGGGCATGCATAAGACGGGCATTCCGACGCCGCAGGTCGTATTTACGATCCTGCACGCGGGAGGCAAGTTCGGCGGCTCCGGATACAAGAAGTCCGGCGGCTTGCACGGTGTAGGCGCTTCGGTAACGAACGCTTTGTCGGAATGGCTCGAGGTTGAAATATATCGCGAAGGCAAAATCCACAAGCAACGCTTCGAATATTGGGTTGACGAGGCAGGAAAAGAGCATGTCGGCGAGCCGACGAGCGGCCTGGAGATTACGGGAAAAACGAACAAAACGGGCACGAAGGTGACGTTTAAGCCGGATGAGCGAGTGTTTCAAGGCGGCATCAACATCAATTACGAGACGTTGTCCGAACGATTGCAGGAAATCGCTTTTCTGAACTCCGGCTTGATGGTCGTCCTCAAGGACGAGCGTTCCGGCAATCAGGAAACGTTCCAATACGAAGGCGGAGCGAAGCAGTTCGTTCAATTTTTGAACGAACAGAAGACCGTATTGCACGACGCCATTCATTTCGTAGCCGAAAAAGACGAAATCGAGGTTGAAGTGGCGCTGCAATATAATGACGGCTACACCGAAACGATCGCTTCCTTCGTCAACTCGATCCCTACGCGCGGGGGCGGTACGCACGAGACCGGCTTCAAGACGGCGTATACGCGCGTCATGAACGATTATGCCCGTAAAACCGCGATGTTGAAGGAGAAGGAGAAAAATCTCGAAGGCAACGACTTGCGGGAAGGCATGATGGCCGTCATCAACATCAAGATGTCCGAGGTCGAATTCGTCGGGCAGACGAAAGACCAATTGGGCAGCGCCGCGGCACGCAGTGCGGTCGACGCGGTTGTCGCCGAGAAGATGGCGTTGTTCCTGGAGGAAAATCCGCAAATCGCGCAAATGCTCGTCAAGAAGTCGATTCAAGCGGCCAGAGCGCGGGAAGCGGCACGCAAAGCACGCGAGGAAGTGCGAAGCGGCAAGAAGAAAAACGAAAGCTCGAATCTTGGCGGCAAGCTGACGCCGGCCCAATCGAAGGATTATACACGCAACGAGCTGTTCATTGTCGAAGGCGATTCCGCCGGCGGTTCGGCCAAGCAAGGGCGCGATTCGAAGCATCAAGCGATCTTGCCGCTGAAGGGCAAGCCGATGAACCCGGAGAAAGCGAAGCTTGCCGATATTTTGAAAAACGACGAATATCGGGCGATCATCAGCGCGATTGGAGCCGGCGTTGGTGCCGATTTCGAAGCGGAAGAGTCGAATTACGCGAAAGTCATTATTATGACCGACGCCGACATGGACGGCGCGCACATTCAGGTGCTGCTGCTTACGTTCTTCTACCGGTACATGAAGCCGCTCATTGATTCGGGCCGGGTCTATATCGCGCAGCCGCCGCTGTACAAAATTTCGCGTAAATCCGGCAAGCTGGAAACCGTCCGGTATGCATGGACGGACGAGCAGCTCGCCAACTATACGAAGGAATTCGGCAAAAACTTCGATCTGCAGCGTTACAAAGGTCTCGGCGAGATGAATCCGGAGCAGCTGTGGGAAACGACGATGGACCCGGAATCAAGAACGCTGCTGCAAGTGCAAATCGAAGACGCCGCAAAAGCGGAGCGCCGCGTGACGACGCTGATGGGCGACAAGGTCGATCCGCGCAAACGGTGGATTATCGAAAATGTCGATTTTACCGAGTTCGAAGAATAATCATCCGCTAAGAAGGTGGCAAATTGAGTTTACTTGAATCTTTTCTGCCGGCGTTTCTGGAAGAAGTGGTCGGCGACCGCTTCGGCCGGTATTCCAAATATATTATTCAAGACCGGGCGATTCCCGACGTTCGCGACGGGTTAAAGCCGGTTCAGCGCCGGATTTTGTACGCCATGTACGATGCGGGCAATACGCCGGACAAGCCGTACAGCAAATCCGCCAAAACCGTCGGTAACGTGATGGGTAACTACCATCCGCACGGCGATTCTTCGATTTATGAAGGCATGGTGCGGATGGCCCAGCCGTGGAAAATGGGCCACCCGCTCATCGACGGCCACGGAAACTGGGGTTCGCTGGACGACGATCCGCCAGCGGCGATGCGTTATACGGAAGCGCGCTTGTCGCAGATTGCGATGGAGATGCTGCGCGATATCGAGAAACGAACCGTACTGTTCAAGGACAATTTCGACAACACGGCGAAGGAGCCGGTCGTGCTGCCTTCGCGTTATCCGAATTTGCTCGTGAACGGCGTTAGCGGTATCTCCTCCGGTTTCGCGACGGAAATTCCGCCGCATAACATGCGCGAGGCGATTGACGCTTGCATCGCCATCATGGACGATCCGGACATTTCGCTGGAATCGCTCATGAACATCATTAAAGGGCCGGATTTCCCGACCGGCGGCATCATTATGGGCGAGGACGGCATCCGCGAAGCGTATGCGACCGGCAAAGGCCGCATTTATTTGCGCGCCAAAACGGCGATCGAAGATATGCGCGGCGGAAAGCAGCAAATCGTCGTTACCGAGATCCCGTATCAAGTCGTCAAATCCAGACTGGTGACGACGATCGAAAATATCCGGTTGGAGAAAAAAGTCGAAGGCATCGCCGAGGTACGCGACGAAAGCGGCCGCGACGGACTTCGCATCGTGATCGAGCTGAAAAAAGACGCCGACGCACAAGGCATTCTCGCGTATTTGCTCAAAAAAACCGACCTGCAGGTCACTTACAACTTCAATATGGTCGCGATCGTCAACAAGACACCGAAGCAGCTGGGCCTCAAAAGCATGCTGTCGGCGTACATCGAGCATCAGAAGGAAGTCGTAACGTTCCGAAGCCAATATGATCTCGAGAAAGCGCAAGATCGTGCGCATGTGATCGAAGGGCTCGTCAAGGCGCTGAATATCGTCGATGAAGTGATCGCAACGATTCGTGCTTCGAAAAACCGCCAGGATGCGCAGAAAAACTTGATCGACAAATTCGCGTTCACGGAACGTCAAGCCGATGCGATTCTGACCTTGCAATTATACCGTTTGACCAATCTCGAAATTACGACGCTGGAAAAAGAATTAAAGGAATTGCAGAAGACGATAGCCAATCTGCAAGCCATCTTGTCCAGCAACAAGAAGCTGCAATCCGTCATCAAGGACGAGCTGACCGAAATCAAGACGAAATACGGCATTGACCGCCGCTCGGAAATCCAGGGAGAGGTCGAGGAGCTGAAGGTCAATCTGGAAGTGATGGTGACGCCGGAGGATGTATACGTTACGCTTTCCGGCGAAGGATACGTGAAACGGACCAGCATGTTGTCGTTTACGCGCTCGGGCGGGGAATTCGACAACAGCGGCGTGAAGGAAGGGGACTACGTCCGTTACTTGATGGAAGTGAACACGACGTGGAACCTGCTGATCTTTACGCAGAAGGGACAATACTTCGTACTGCCGGTTCATCAAATTCCGGAATACAAATGGAAGGACAATGGAACGGCCATCGTCAACGTCATCCCGATTATGAAGGAAGACCGGATTGTTAGCGTCATTCCGCTGAAAGATTTCGATCAGCCGGACAAGTCGCTTGTTTTCGTGACGAAGCGCGGTCAAGTGAAGCGAACGGAGCTGAAAGACTATGCAACGACGCGGTCGACAGCGATCGCGGCGTGCAAGCTGAACGACGGCGACGAAGTGCTGAAAGTGCACCTCAGCGCCCAGCCGAAGGAAATCATCGTGATGACGAAGCTTGGCATGGGCATTCGTTTTGCCGAGAGCGAAGTGAATCCGATGGGACGCGTTGCAACGGGCGTAAGGTCGATTCAGCTGAAGGAAGACGACGAGGTGATCGCCGCGGAGTGGGTGGACGGCGACGAAGGCGAAATTCTGGTCGTGTCCGATCTTGGATATGCGAAGCGGTCGCTTGTACTGGACTACCCGGTCCAAGGAAGAGGGGGCAAAGGGGTTCAGACGTTCGAGTTCAAGGAGGGCAAGCGTGTCCGCCCGAACGGCAGCAAGCTCGTTAACGCGTTCTACTGCAAAGAGGCATATATGCTGACTGCATTAACGTCAAGTGGTAAACAGGTTCCTTTTGCAACCGAAGCGGCTCCGATCGACGAGCGCAAATCGGTCGGCAAAGTCATCGTGCCACTGGAAGCGAAAGACACCGTCATCGACGTGTTCAGAAGAAATCAATCGTAGGATTTATACGGCGGATCGAGCTTTTCGATCAGTTGCAGAGCGAGTTCCAATACGGCCCAAACCGGCATACTGTCATCGAGACGGTCCAGCCAGTTTGGGTCTTTGATTATGCCGAGCTCCAATGCCCGCTGGCCTATTTTCAGCTTCCATTGTTCCTGATCCATCGCTTTCACTCCAATACGTCGGTCCGGATAAAAGGCCTCGGTTCGCCATAAAACTACGCCTAATGCTGCATATTATGCGGATTCATGTCATTCCGTTCGTCTTCATATCGATTTATGTCGTAAAATATTAATTGCATTAATCTTTAAAAATAGTCCAATAAATGCTATAATTTACGACAAAGGTGGCATGAATATCAAAGTGGATCAGGTGATGAATATGTATTCAACCGAATTTGCGAAAATATGGTTCAAGCTGTCGAAGGAACTGAAAGCGCATATGGAAGCGGAGCTGGGACCGGCGCTTACGGAAGGGCAGTTGATCGTGCTCGAATATTTGCTGCTGCAAGAGCAGCCGGTTAAGCCTTCGGATTTGATACAGTTCCTGGAAACAACGCCAGCCGCGATTACTACGATATTGGATCGGATGGAGAAGAACGAATTAATCGCCCGTGAGCGGGATGCGGAAGACCGCAGGATCGTATGGATTCGGGTTACGGAGAAGGGAAAAGAAGAAGCGCGCCGAGGAACCGGGATCAGAGAAAGCTTCATCGGTTCGGCTCTGAATCGGATTTCGGCGCACAATCAGCAGCTGCTCGTTTATTTGCTTGGCAAAGTATCGAACATCTAAAAATATGATTATCGGGCAGGAGCTTCGTTCGCTGCCGTCACGTAGGATTCCAAATGCTGTTTCATCGCTTGAAGAGATTTGCTTAAGACATCGTAATCTTTGGCTTTAAGCATCGGATCGTTTCTTGCGGCGAGCAGCGGCTCGAGCGGCAATATTCGGTATTGCTTCTTGCCTTTGACCGCAGAGTTGCCGCTTGATTTCCTGTAAATATGAACCCAAGTCGGCATGGCGTGAACGTCGGTCAGTTCGATACCGCCATCCGGGAAATGCTTCTTAATCTTAACGGATAATATAACGCCATAATCGGTCGTATCGCCGGTTTGGTTCGAAATGAAGTTGCCGAGCGAATAAATGACGAGCCCTCGGTGCTTCGAGCCGTCGGCCGCCTGGGCTTCCACCATCTCGTACGGTTGTACGACGTGGGGGTGGCTGCCGAGAATGATATCCGCTCCGGACGCAATCAGTTTCCTCGCAATGTCCTTCTGTTGTTCATTGGCTTCTTTCTGGTATTCGAGGCCAAAATGCACCGCTACGGCGATGACATCGGCACCGGCTGCGCGCAGCTTGGCGATATCGCCCGCCATGCGCCGCTCGTCGATTAACGAAACGAGGTAAGATTTGCCCTGTGGGATCGGGATTCCATTCGTACCATAAGTATACGCCAGGATGCCCATGGCGATTCCGTTTTTTTCGACAATGACAGGCTTGTCCGCTTCTTCTTGCGAAGCTGCGGTTCCTTTCGTAACGAGCCCTTGTTCCTTCAAATGATCCAGCGTGCGAAGGACGCCTAACTCCCGGCGGTCAAGCGAATGATTATTCGCCGTCGTCAAAATATTAAATCCCGCTTTTTTGAGGGCGCTCGCCAGCTCCGGCGGCGCATTGAACATCGGGAAGCCGGTATATTTCAAATCCGCGCCGGCTAGAGGCGTCTCCAAATTGCCCCACACCCAATCCCCCTTGCTAAGTATCGGCTTAACTTCCGTGAAAAAAGAATCGAATGAGTACGTTTTGGAGACCGGATCATAACCGGCCGCGGTTTGCGGCGAATGCATCATAATATCGCCGACGGCAAGAAGCTTCGCTTCTTTTGTATACGATGGCTCCGTTTGCGAGCCAGGTTTTCCTTCGTTCGCGGATGGCGTCCCTGCAGAAGAATTGTCTTCACCTGATGGAGGTTCTGGAGGCTGTTTGGCGCCGGCAGGCGGTTTTGTTTCGCCTCGGCCCTGATCCGGCGAACCAAAAGGACTGCTGCATGATGTCAATGTCGTTACGATGATGAGCAGCAGACAAACCGTCATAAGTCTCATCCGCAGGAACGGTGGACGATTTGTTTGGTGCACGTGAGCATTCACTTCCTTTATCGTTTATTCATCGTACAAGCTGCGTACGTGCCGCCCGGTATCCCATGTGTTCCATGGGAAGACGTCGGGCGGGAAGGACCGGAAGACGAGCCGCTCCTTTGTGACGGGGTGATCGAATCCAAGCAAACAGGACCATAATGCAATTTGCTGACCTGGCTTCGAGAACTGCGTGCCGTATTTCTGATCGCCGTATAAAGGGCAGCCGATCGTCGCCATCTGCACCCGAATCTGATGCGGGCGCCCGGTCTGCAATTCGACGGCGACCAAACCGAGACCGTCATGCCGTTCTAGGAGCGTATAGTCGAGCACGGCTTCCTTGGCGCCTTCGGCGGACTTGGACACGACGGCGACGGTGTTGGTCCGGGCATCCTTCAGCAAATGGTGGACGAGCCGGCTTGAGCGCTGCGCCGGCGTACCGTTCACGACGGCTAGGTAGCGTTTCGCCATGGACCGGGTTCGAACCGCATCGGATAAACGGGAAGCCGCTTTGGACGTTTTGGCGAATACGATCGCGCCTCCGACGGGGCGGTCGAGCCGGTGAACGAGTCCGAGGTAGACGTTGCCCGGTTTGTCGTAACGAACCTTCAGATCCTGCTTCAATAAGGTGAGCAAATCGAGATCCCCCGATTCATCCTCCTGTGTCGGCATATTGACAGGCTTCTCGACGACAAGCAAATGGTTGTCCTCATATAGAATCGGGACAGAGGGCACCGGCCGTTGCGCTTCACGTCCGTTCATCTTTATGCCTCCCAGCGGCCCAATATGCCGCATGGCAGCGTTAAGCCGGAAGCGGTAATCGGCAGGCCGATTTCGCCGCTCGTGATCGTTCCTCCGAACTTGCGGGATAACGCCATCGACAAAATGTTGTGAATGACGGTTGGCGATAATCCGGCCGTATACGAATTGACGAGCATGAATAATGGGTTGTTCGATAATATGGTGGTGCAAAATTCAATAAACGGGAACAGGTCGTTTTCCAGCTTCCACATTTCGCCGTTCGGGCCGCGACCGTAGGACGGAGGGTCCATAATGATGGCGTCGTATTTATTGCCGCGGCGTTGTTCCCGTTGAACGAACTTGAATACGTCATCGGTAATGAAACGAACGGGACGGTTCTCGAGACCCGAGAGCTGTACGTTTTCCTTGCACCACTGCACCATGCCTTTAGCCGCATCGACGTGGCATACTTCCGCGCCGGCATATGCAGCGGCAACCGTGGCGCCGCCCGTGTAGCCGAACAGGTTCAATACTTTGATCGGCCGGTTCGCGCTCTGGATCTTGTCCATCATCCAGCGCCAGTTGACCGCTTGCTCCGGGAACAATCCCGTATGCTTGAAATTGGTCGGCCGAATGTGAAAGCGGAGCTTGTCATACGATATCGTCCAGCGCTCCGGCAGCGTCGATTTCATATCCCATTGTCCGCCACCCGAAGAGCTTCGGTGATAATGTCCGGCTGCTTGCTTCCACTCCGCCGTTTCTTGACGAAGCGGCCAAATAATTTGCGGGTCCGGCCTGCGCAGCACGACGTTCCCCCACCGTTCCAGCTTTTCGCCGCCCCCGGTATCCAGCACTTCGTAATCTTTCCAATCTTGAGCCATAAACATCATCAGCGAATTCCTTCCTTTATTCGAATTGGTACTATTGTATAACAGGGTTCCAGCCGTTATCCAGCGTCACGACGAATATTATATCGAGATTCGTGTCGATATTTCAAATGATTTGTTTTAAACTAGTAGTATTTGAGATGAGTTGGGGGATATCATCCCCGGCGATACGGCGTCGATTTTTGTTACCGGTCACATGACTGCAGTGACTATCGGCTGTGACTTCTTTTCGATATAGTATAGACTAGAACGAGCAACATCATAAGGTAGGGAAAGCCGATGAATAATAAGGAACAATTTTTCGCGGAGTTGGATGAACGGCTCAAGCATATACCGGAGCAGGAACGCGGGCACATCACCCGCGTGTACGAGGAGCTTTTTCAACGAGCGCTCGAAAATGGAAAAAACGAATCGCAGGTTGTCGAGATGCTGTCCTTTCAACGGACGATGTATGGAGATCCGGGATTCACCGCCAGAGCCGAAAGTTCTTGGAGTACACGTTCCGTTCTGGCTTCGATCGGATTGATTTTGTTCAATCTCGTCTTTATTGCAGGACCGGTCATCGCTTTTGGCGGCGTGCTTCTGGCGCTGGCGGTCGCGTCATTTGCATTGCTCATCGCGCCGCTGGCCCTAGTACTGGACTTCGACATATGGAATAACGGAACCGAATTGCTATTCGGACTGTTCACAGGATTGACATGCTTCGGCTTAGGCATGCTCCTCGGCCTCGGCACCCTATATACAATCAAAGCGTACTTTCGCCTTGTGGGACAATACTTTCGATTCAACGTACGCATCGCGAAGGGGGGGAATGCACGATGAAATGGAGACCGAAGCTGTGGGCCTTCATCGGATTGATTGCGTTTATCGCAGGTGTCGTCGGCCTCGGCGTAATGATCTCCGGCAATCATCGCCTTGTTGAGCGAAAGACGTTGAATTTGGAAGAGCGCATTCCGGTTCAATCGATCACTCATTTAACGATCAAATCCGATGAGCCGAACGTTGAATTTGTGCAGACGGATAGCGATGAGATTACGGTTCAAATGTTAGGCAAGATGAATACGAAGGATTTCGAGGATTGCAAAATCGAGATCGAAGGGAGAGGCACCGAATCGGCGACCATTTCGATTCGCACGGAAAAAGACTTTTCGATTGGCGTGGACTTATTGCGGCTGGTCGATATGCTGACTTTAAGCAAAGAAGAACGCCCGCATGTCGTCATTTCGCTGCCTCGCAAGAAATTCGATGAATTCAACGTGGATGTGAGCTTAAGCAGCATTGATTTGCCGGAAATCCACGCGGATCGCGTGCGGATTGAAACGGACACGGGCAATGTGCGGATCGGTTCCATTGTGGGGGCCGATATCGAGGTTGCTTCCAATCTCGGCGACATCGATCTATTGTCGGCCCAAGCGGATACGCTTGAAATTCAATCGGATACGGGCGATATCGAGGTAAAGAGTCTGAAAGGCAAGCTGCTGACAGTCTCTTCGAATTTGGGGAATATCGATATACGGGATACGGATGCCAAGATGAATCTGAATACCGATACGGGTGACGTATATGTCGACGTTCCTGCCGTTGTGAACGACATCGTCATTTCATCGGATCTGGGCGATATCGATGTCCTCGTGGCGAAAGCGCCGGCGAATCTGGTGCTGAATATGAATTCGGATATCGGCAAAGTAAAAACAAACCTTCAGAACGTACAGTTCGATCATCGTGATCAGCATAGTACGGAAGGTTCAATTGGCAACGGAGGTCCTGTCGTCAAATTGCAGTCGGATACAGGAAACATTACGCTGCGTACGGATTAGTTTTTGTTTTTGATGACGGACATCATCATATCGATTTTTGTTTTTCGCTCGCAATTGTCGAGCGTATTCAAGAAATTGATAATTTCGACGGTGTCCTCCGGCACTCCCGGCTTGTCGCTCGTATCTCTGCCGATGATGTAATCCAGCGATACGTCGTAAAATGACGCGAGCTTCAGCAATGTTTCATACACAGGCTGCCGGTTGTTGATTTCATAATGACTGTAAGCGGAACGAGTAATTCCAATGTGCTTGGCGACTTCTTCCTGAGAAATGCTTCGCTTGAGCCGAAGCTGTCTCAATCGGTTTCCCATCGTCATGGTCGGTTGCTCCTTACGTAACGTTCGCTACTATAACTAGTAACAGTTCGAATAGATTTATACTACTACTAGTAATTTATGATACAAAACGTATCATGTCAAGAGTTCTTTTACAAAATGGTTAAAATAATGTGGATAATCGGCTGTTTGGAAGGGTGGTGGGGTGGTTTGAAGCTGTCAATGGAATGCGAATGCGGCAATAAGGTTGACTTTTTTAGCTTTGGAGAAATGGATGAAACCGGGGCCGAATCGGTTGAGATTGAGGATGACGACCGGTTTTCCTTATCGCCGGACCGTAAGGGACTGCGTGTAGTCTGCAAATTTTGCGGGTATAAGTATGTAATAAATGCGACATAATGTATCGAAAAATCGATACGGAAAAGCCTTGACCCGCGGTGGGTCAAGGCTTTTTTTGCGATATAAAGTTCGGGGTCCCCGCAAAGTACCTGAATAGCTTCGAAGCGAAGCTCCACTTTGTGGGGATTATCTGTATTCAGAGGGGTGCTGTTCTATAATCACTCCGGTTGTCCGCCGAACGAGCCCGCGGGATAATGAAAGCACGATCGATTTGGATTTAGCAAGGATTACAACAAGAGGTGAGTTACATCAAAACGATACCCATGAACACGAACAATGCAACAGCCGCGCCTCCGCGGAAAAAATCGTATTTCCGCAAACTGGGCAAGCAATACCAGCTGCTGCTCATGTCGGTACCTTTCATTCTCATTCTGGCATTGTTCAGCTACGTGCCGCTGTGGGGCTGGATTATGGCCTTCCAAAATTATTCGGTAGGCAAGGGCATCCTGGGCAGCCCATTCGTCGGCTTTGAAAAATTCGTCCAGCTGTTCCAGGACGAAACCTTTTACCATGTGCTGCGCAATACGCTTGCGATGAGCATCATGAGCTTGATCAGCGGTTTTATCGGCGCGATCGTACTCGCGCTGCTGCTGAACGAAGTACGCAAGCATTTTTTCAAAAGAACGATTCAAACGATCACGTACATCCCGCATTTCGTGTCGTGGGTCGTTATCGCCAACATCGTCCTGATCACGTTGTCTCCTGACGGCGGGATCGTCAACGATTTGCTGATGCGCTTCGGCATCATCGACCAGCCGATTTATTTTATGGCCAAAGGCTCTTGGTTCTGGGTCATCCATACGCTAGCGGGTTTATGGAAGGAGCTCGGCTGGAGCACGATCATCTATTTGGCGGTACTCGCCGGCGTCAACTCCGAGCTGTATGAAGCGGCGGAAGTCGACGGCGCCGGGCGCTTCCAGAAGATGTGGCACATTTCCATACCGGGCATATTGCCGACAGCCGTGCTGCTGCTGATTCTTTCGACGGGGAACATCATCGCGACGGGCTACGAATCGCAGTTTTTGCTCGGCAACGGTTTAGTCATCGACTACTCTCAAGTGCTTGACCTGTACGCGCTCGATTATTCCTTCAGCATCGGCGAATATTCCTACGGGGTTGCGATCAGTATGTTCAAGTCGATCGTCAGCATCATCCTTGTCGTAGGGGTCAATGCGATTGCGAAAAAATTGACGGACGTCAAGGCGTTTTAAGAGAGGTGAGATGAACAGCATGTACCAAACGAGAAGTTTTGTCGACCGATTGTTTTCCGTATGTAACTATAGTTTCCTAACCGTTCTGGGCATCGTAACCTTGTATCCGTTCATCAACTTGCTCGCCGTTTCTTTAAACGAATCGCTGGATACGCTGCGCGGAGGCATTTATCTATGGCCTCGCAGCTTCACGCTGGAAAACTACAAAATTATTTTTCAGAATGAAAGCTTGCTCTCGGCTACCTTCGTATCGATTTCGAGAACGGTGCTTGGCACCGCATTATCGGTCATTTGCACGACGATGCTGGCGTACACGCTGAGCCGCAAGGAATTCATGCTCCGCAAAGCGTTCAATTATGTTCTGATCATCAGCATGTACGTCAACGGCGGTCTCATTCCCTATTATTTGCTGATCAAAGACCTGCACCTGAACAATACGTTTCTCGTGTATATCATACCGGGCTTGATCGGGGCGTTTAACGTCATCATTATTCGCAGTTATTTCGACCAGTTGCCGGAAGGCATCATCGAATCGGCGCGGATGGATGGGGCGAACGATTTTCAAGTGTTGTTCCGCGTCATTCTTCCGATCAGCATGCCGGTTATCGCAACGATTACGCTGTTCGTTTCGGTCGGCCACTGGAATTCTTGGATGGACAACTATTTGTACAATTCGAAAGCGAGCTTGTCGCTCTTGCAGTTCGAGCTGATGAAAATATTGATGCAATCCGTGCAGCAGGTCACATCCGAAGCTTCGACCTCCGGCCGAATCGACCAGAACCTGCTCAATATGGTGACACCGCAATCGATCCGCGCCAGCATGACGATTATTGTTACGGTACCGATCCTGTTCGTATACCCGTTCATGCAGAAATATTTCATCAAGGGCATTACGGTTGGCGCGATGAAAGAATAGCCGTTTCGCTTCCAGCGTTATCGTTCGGGCATCGCCTGATGATATAATAAAAATCTTCTAGGGGGAACATGCAAATGAAGAAGAAATTATCGTTATTTCTTACCGTCATGCTCGCATTTGCGGTTGTCGTTGCCGGTTGTTCCAGCAATGACAAAACGGAAGGCGATGGCAAGTCGCAAGACGGTACCGCTTCCGGCAACGGGCCGGTGAAGTATACGATCGACGTCTTGGACTCCAAGCTGACTTGGGACAACAACGTGTCGCAGAAGCTGACGGAAAAAACCGGCGTTTCGCTCGAATACGTGCCGATCGTCGGCGACCGCAACCAGAAGCTCGACCTGTGGCTTGCCGGCGAGGACTATCCGGACGTTATCATTATGCAGCCGAGGCATATCGGCAAATATCGCGATGCGGGCGCAGTCATCCCGCTCGAGGATCTGATCGACCAATACGGTCCGAACATCAAGAAGAAATTCGGCAAATATTTCGATCTGCTCAAAGATGCGGACGGGCATATTTACTCGCTATACAGCCCCGTTCTGACAACGGAAACGCCGGCGGACGTGCAAGGCTACTTCGCGGTTCAATACGACGTGCTGAAGGAAGCCGGCTACCCGGAAGTGAAAACGCTCGAGCAGCTGTTCGACGTGCTGAAAGCCTACTATGAGAAACATCCGACGATCGACGGCCAACCGACGATTCCGTTCTCCGGTATGGGCGGCGCGGACAGCCCGGACAGCATTTTGAACAACCCTGCTTACTTTGCCGGGGGTACTCCGGACCACTCCTGGTTCCTGATAGACAAGGACAACAACGTGACGATGAACGTCACTTCGGATTACACGAAGAAGTACTATCAATTCTTGAACAAGCTGTACAATGCCGGTATGCTGGACAAAGAATTCTTCACGCTGAACGCGGACGGCGCTCAGGCGAAGCTTGCGCAAGGCCGTATTCTGGCCGGCTGGATTCCGTCCTGGTTCAAGGGCGGGGCGGAGAACGCGCTGAAAGCGGCGGGCAAAAACGAGCGTTTATTCGCGAACCTGCCGATTCTATTCGACGAGAATACGGAGAACCATACGAACACCATTACGCCAACGAACTCGAATAATAACTGGAGCATTTCGAAAAATGCGAAAAACCCGGAACGCGTCATCCAATTCATCGACTACTTGTTGTCGGATGAAGGGCAAAAGCTGATCAACTGGGGCATCGAAGGCGTCCATTACGACGTGAAGGACGGCAAGCGCGTTCGCAATGCGGAATACGCGGCGAAGATCGCCGCCAATCCGGATTTAGGCTACAAAGACGGTCCCTCTGGTCCATACACATCGTTTACGGTAGGCAACGGCGCCAAGCTCGAAGACGGCGATTATGCGACGCCGCTTACGAAAGATTACGTGGCAAGCCAATACGCCCCGGCGACCAAAGAAATACTTGCGAAATACGGCAAACAAGTATGGGCCGATTTCTTGCCGAAGCCGGAAGTGATTCCGGCGTACATCTGGCAGCTGAACGAGCCGACGGAAGGGCGCGCGGAGAGAAAACGGATCGAGCAAGTGTACAAAAAAGAATCGCCGAATATTATTTTCGCCAAGGACGCCGCGGAATTCGAAGCAAGATGGAACGCTTATGTCGAGCAAGCGAAAAAAGCGGGTACCGAAAAAGTCGAGAAGGCTTATACGTCCGTTTGGAAAAATTACATCGAGCAGTATAATAAAGCGGTAGGCCAATAAGAATTAAAGCCTCACATCCTGAAATTGTCAAAGGGTGTGGGGCTCTTTGGCTGCATAATTTACGTTTTTTACGGAAAATCCGATGCTGGAGTTCGCAGGCTTTCAGAAGATTACCGAAGCGGTGAAGGCGTCTCCTTGGTATAAGGCGTACCACACGAATCCGAAAGCCGTCCGTTTATGGTGGCCGGTCGTTTACGATTCGTTCAAAAAAATCGGCACGATCTCGCTTACTCAGCGCCTTAACAACTTGAATCCGAGCGCGGAGCTGTACGTCACGCTGGAGGTGGATGTGCGCTTGCTCTATAACCTGATCGCCAGCGAAAACAGCAATAATCGGTTTATTGCGGCTTTGCCGGACGGCAGCATTCTGATGGACAGCCACAGTCGGGGCAGTTACGGAAACAATTTGAACAGGGAGTGGTTTGCGGACAAGCTTGCCGATCAAGATTCGGGCAGCGTGTTTGTCGAAAATGACGGACGATCGTACTTGCTCGTTTATCAGACGCTGCACTCGCGCAGCAGCGTGCGCGGCATCAAGGTAATGTCCTTGATCCCCGCCGATTCTTTGCTGGAGAACGCGAATGAACTGAAGCGGGTGGCGATCATCCTGCTCATCACCGCCGTGCTCGTCACGATGATCGTCATATATATCATTTCCCAGCGCCTGACCAAAGGACTCATGGCGCTTGCCAGCGGCATGAAAAACGTCAATATGGAGCAGCTGAAGCCGATCGCGGAAATCAAAGGCAATGACGAGGTTAGCGCCTTAGGTTTTATTTTCAACAACATGATTGCCCGAATGTCCCGTCTCATAACGGAAGTGTACCAATCGGAAATCAATAATAAAGAACTGGAGCTGAAGACAAGGGAATCCGAGCTATACTCGCTGCAGACGCAAATCAATCCGCATTATCTGTATAACACGTTAAACGCGATTCGCGGCAACTTGCTGGAGAAAGGCGACAAGCAAAACGCCGAGATGGTGAAGCTGCTCGCGCAGTCGTTCCGCAACGTGCTGGGCAAAGGCGGTCAAATGATTACGCTGAACGAAGAGCTTGACATCATCGATACGTATTTGAAGATCCAGTCGTTCCGATTTGCCGAACGGCTTGTTTACACAATCCAAGTATCCAAGGAGCTGCAGCATTTCAAAATCCCGAGGTTGTCGCTGCAAACGCTGGTCGAGAACGCCATCGTTCATGCACTGGAGAAAAACGAGGAGCAGACCATTATTACGATCCGGGCGAATATCGTCGATGCGGACACGTATCGCATTGATGTCGAGGACAACGGCCCGGGCATGTCGCCGGAAAGGCTTGCCGAGGTGAACGAGTGGCTGAACGACGTGTCCGACGCGGCGGGCGGGAAGCATATCGGGCTTCGCAACATTCAACAACGGGTGAAGCATATATACGGCACAAAGTACGGCTTGCGCATCGAAAGCGCGTTAGGCGCAGGCACGAAAGCGATGCTGCTGCTTCCGGTATCGGAATAAGTCCAAGGAGGATTGGAGCATGTTGAACGTTTTGTTGGTTGACGATGAGCCCGGCGCGATCAAAGCGATGAAATATTTGCTGGATTGGGAGCAATACGGCTTTGCCGTTGCAGGCGAGGCGGCGAACGGGAGGCAGGCGATCGAACTGCTGGAGCAGCACGACTACAAACTGATGATTACCGATATCCGGATGCCGGGCCTCAGCGGGCTGGAGCTGATCCAACGCATCCGCCGGTTTTCGCAAATCCCGATCATCGTCATGAGCGGATATGAAGAATTCGATTATGTGAAAGAATGTATGAAATACGGCGTGAAGGACTATTTGCTCAAACCTGTGGCCGAAGAGGACTTAAGCCGGCTGCTGACGACGATCAAATCGGAAATATCGCATGAGACGCTGCTGCACAAGCAGCTGTACCACGGCATTCCCGCCATGCGGGACCAGATGCTGAAGCGTTGGGTGCACGGCTACGTGCGGGAGGAGGAAATCGAAGACCAATTCCGGATGATGTACATGAGCACGGAGGGCAAGACCAGCGTCTGCTGTTTGGTCGTAGAGATGGACTTTATGGATACGGTCGATTCGTTCTGGACCGATTCCGAAATCCAGATCAAACGATTTGCCGCCCGCAACGTCATAGAGGAGGTCATCGGCGCCGCAGGTTATTTGTTCGAGGAATCCGAGGAGCGGTACGGACTCGTTTTGTTCGGCGGGTTCGATACCGATGAGCAGGAAGTCACCGCCGTTGCCGAAGCCGTGCGAGACAATGTGATCAAATACGCGAAGGTATCCGTCGCAATCGGCATCGGGGAAATCGTAAATGCCTATAAGGATGCGGTCAAATCGTTTTATTCAGCCGAAAAAATGCTGGAGCGCAAATTTTTTCTCGGGAAGGAATCGATCATCGCGAGCAGTGCGTTTGCCGGCGAATTCCGGCGCAACGACCTGGCCGGCGTGCAGGAGGTGCAGCATATTCTCCAAGCCGTAGAGCACGGCGATAAGGAGGAATGCCGTCGTCTGCTTAAGCTGCAAATGGAACGGTTTGCGGCCGCCGAAGCGCCCAAATCGCTTGTTCGTTCCACCGTGCTGGAGCTGTTCGCCGGATTGTTTCACCTCGTGCGGGAGAAAGGAAGCAGCCCGGAGAAGGCGTTCGACTCCGACCGTAACGATTACAGGATCATCGTGGATTCCAAAACGATGCAGCAGCTGTTCGGTTATGCCGCGCAGAAATGTATCGAAGTGATCGATTTGCTCGATGCAGCCAAGCCGTCTCAGCCCGCGACGACGATGGAGATCGTGAAAAAAATCGTGGACGAGGACTATGGCACCAACTTAAGCTTGAAAAGCATCGCGGAGCAGATTTATATGAATCCCGCTTATCTCGGACAGCTGTTTAAATCCAATGAAGGCATTTCGTTCAACGATTATTTGATGCGGGTCCGGATGGAGCGGGCCAGGCAGCTGCTTCGAAGCACGGACAAGAAGGTATACGAGATCGCATTGGAGGTCGGATACCGGGAACTGGACTGGTTCTATAAGAAGTTCAAGGAATACGCCGGGGTCAGCACAAGCGAATACCGCGCCGCGCCATAACAGAATGGGATGATTTCGATCGTTTTACAGTCGCAACGGACATTTGTTCGGTGCGACTATTTATTTATTCAGAGTTGAAAAAGGTTGACTTATGCGATCGAATGTGAGAAAGTAATGTCATTAAACTAACGACCGTTAGGTAGGTGAGTTTGCATGACTGCGCAACGCATTCGGGACGCGGCTTTGATTTATTTTGCCGAACATGGATACGAAGGAGCCTCCTTGGCGCAAATCGCAGCCGACGTCGGCATTCGCAAGCCTTCGATATATGCTCATTATCAAGGCAAGGATGAGTTGTTTCTCGCCGTATTGGATCAAGTGCTGCAGGGGGAGATCGAATTTTTCCGCCAATCGATTACGATCGATAACGGAACGGCTTTGAACAAGCGGTTGAAGTCATTTTTGGCGAAATACATGACAAATTACGAAACGAATCGAAGCAGCAAGTTTTGGCTGCGTACGATATTTTTTCCGCCGGCCCATCTTTATGGCGCGGTCATGGAGCGGGCTTACCGCGGCTTGGATTCCTTCGCAGCCATGCTTGTTCCGGTATTTCAATCCGCGGTCGATACGGGTGAAATCGCATTTCGCCGGCCGAAGGAGGCGGCGGAAGCGTTTCTCTGCTTGCTGGATGGCATTTCGGTCGAGCTGCTCTACGGCGGCAATGAGCGTTCGGCGGCGCGCATGCGGGCGTCATGGAGAATGTATTGGCTTGGATTAACGAATAATACGAACACAGATGAGGGAGGAGATCCGGATGAATAAAAACTGGGTGTTCGTTTTTGCAGCAGGACTTGTCGAAGTATTATGGGTCATGGGACTCAAACATTCGTATAATGCGATCACGTGGATCGGAACGCTCATCGCGATATATATCAGCTTTGATCTGATGATCCGTTCGTCCAAGGCGTTGCCCGTAGGCACGGTGTATGCTGTGTTCACGGGAATCGGCGCGGCCGGGACCGTCATTCTCGATATGGTTCTGTTCGGCGATCCGTTCCGATGGAGCAAAGTTGTGCTTATTGCTTGTCTATTGATCGGCATCATAGGTCTGAAGCTTGTGTCAGGCTCGAAGACAAAGGAAAGGGCGTGATCGAATGGCCTGGGTTTATCTGGTGTTTGCAGGGTTGTTCGAAGTCGTGGGCGTCATGGGCATCAACCGGCTGAACCGCGAGCGAAATTTCAAATCGATCGCTTTGCTGTTCGGCGGATTTCTCATGAGCTTCCTGCTGTTGTCGCTTGCGATGCGGACGCTTCCGATGGGGACGTCCTACGCGGTTTGGACCGGAATTGGAACGGTGGGCAGCGCTCTGGTCGGCATGCTGTTCTTCGGCGAATCGAAGGATTGGCGCAGGCTGCTGTTTATCGCCATTGTACTGTGCTCGGTCGTTGGGCTTAAATTAACAGCATAAAATTGGCCTTATCTATACTTACGNCGAAGGATTGGCGCAGGCTGCTGTTTATCGCCATTGTACTGTGCTCGGTCGTTGGGCTTAAATTAACAGCATAAAATTGGCCTTATCTATACTTACGAAACCAAACCCGGCAGGAAGTCGCTGCCGGGTTTTTCGTTTGGGTTTTGGGATTGAATTTAGTTTAATTTTTTGACATTGTCGTCGGGGTGATCGTCCGCGTCACCGTCGACGATGCCGCGCGTGGAATGGCGGAATTCGCGAAGCGTGTCGCCGAATGCGCGGCCGAGCTGCGGCAGCTTGGCCGGCCCGAATACGACAAGGGCGATGAGCAGGATGATGATCAATCCGGAAACGCCGATATTGTTGAACATGGGCGGGGACTCCTTTTTTAATCTGTAATGGGATTCGGATTCGAATTCATGGATGCGAGCTTGCGGTTGTATAACCCGGAAACGACGGCACTGATTTCGTACAGCAGGATCAGCGGGATCGTTACGGACAAGTGGGATACAAAATCGGGCGGCGAAATGCACGTGCCCACGATCGTAAGTGCCAGATACGCGTACTTTCGGGTTTTGCGAAGCCGCTCTTGCGTCAATAAACCGAGCCGGGTCAAGAACAGCACGACGATGGGCATTTCGAACGCGATGCCAAGCGGTAGGACGACGTGAAACAGAAGCGCGAAGTACCGGTCGATTCCGTACGTTTCCACGGCGCCGATGCTCTGGTTCAGCTTCATCATAAACTTCAGCATCATCGGGAACACGATGTAATAGCCGAATGCCGAACCGCTCAAGAATAGCAGGGAGGACGCCGGAACGTAAGCAAGCGTTCCTTTCGCCTCCTTCTCCGTCAGCCCAGGTTTGACAAAAGCCCACAGGTTGTAGAACAATACCGGCAGCGTAAACAGGATCGCGAAAAGAAGCGCGCATTTCATATATACGAACAATCCGTCGGTAAACGAAAAGACGTTCCACTTCACCATCGCCGCGGCGGGCTGCTCCTTGAACATCAACAGAATATGCGGAGAAGCGTACAAGCCCGCGCTTAGCATCAGCACAAACCATACCGTTATGACGATCAATCGTTTGCGAAGCTCGGTCAGATGGATAAGCCACTCATTGTTCTGCATGGTACCGCCTTTCTAGACGAGTGACCCGCCCTGCTTCACGTATTTGAGGATGCCTTCGCTGGCTCGATAGGCGAGGGCGCCAACGGTTGCAGTTGGATTGTAGCCGCTGTTGTGCGGGAAATTCGAAGCGCCGACGACAAACAGGTTCTCCATATCCCACATTTGCAAATAATTGTTGACGACGGAGCTGCTGCGATCGGCTCCCATAATGGTGCCGCCCGTATTGTGGGTCGATTGGTACGGGATGATATTGTACTTCTTGAGCTCGCTGCTGGAGCCGATCGATGTCGGCTTCATTTCCTTCAGGATTTCCGCGCTTTTGGCGGCCATGAATTTCACAAGCTCGCGGTCTTGATCCTCGAAGTCGAATGTGATGCGCATGAGCGGCACGCCATAGTCGTCCTTGTATACAGGATCGAGATCCAGATAATGATGCCTCCACGGCATGCAAGACCCTTGCGGCGCAACCGTTAATGTGCGGTTCGCATATTTGATCGACGCTTGCTTGAATTCTTTGCCCCATGTCGGCGTACCGGCCGGCGTCGAGTTATTGCCGATGGGCCGCAGGCCCGTCTGCGACAGCCGGATTCCCGCCCCGTGAATGAAATTCAAATTGGAATGGTCGAAGTTGTCGCCGTTGAAATCGTCAATCTCCATGCCCAAAGCACCCGCACCGGCGTAGTTGTTGAACTCTCTGTCGTCGTAGAAGCCAACTGCGCTGCCGCCATTAACCTGGTATGCATAGTTTTTGCCGACGACCCCGGTGCCGGTTTTCGGATCGTACGGTGTGCCGATATCCGATACGAGCAGGAGCTTGACGTTATTGAACACATAGCTGGCGAGAATAACGGTGTCGGCAGGCTGCTCAAACTCCTCGCGCGTAATCGTATCGATATAAACGACGCCGGTCGCTTTTTTGCCGTTATGTAATATTTTCGTGACGTTGGAGTGAGTTCGTATTTCCAGGTTCCCGGTTTTCTCCGCTACCGGAAGCACGGTAACGACAGGGTCCGCCTTCGCGCCGTATTCGCAGCCGAACCGTTCGCAATAGGCGCAATATTGGCAAGCGGCACGCGCGATGCCGTCCGGGTTCGTGTAGTTTTCGGACAAATTGGCCGATGGCATCATATAAGGGTGATAACCGAGCTTCTTGGTCGCTTCCTCGAACATTTTGATGCTCGGCGTTTTTTTCATCGGCGGGGTAGGGAAAGGACTCGAACGCTTGCCCACCATCGCGTTCTGCTCGGCCTCGCCGGAAATGCCAGCCATCTTCTCATATTTATCGAAATAAGGCTCCAGCGTGTCATACGTAATTCCCCAGTCTTGAATCGTCATCCCGTCGGGAATTTTTTTCTTGCCGTACCGCTCGACCGTCTTGGAATAAATCTCGAAATCGTAAGGCAAAAAGCGCAGGCTTTGTCCGTTCCAATGAATGCCTGCTCCGCCCAAGCCCTCGCCCAGCAAGAACGATCCGTGCCAGCGCATCGGGAGCGCGGCAACTTTGTCGGTATTGCGGAACGTGACCGATTCTTTGTTCAGATTTTGCATAAGATCATAACGCTGCGCATACCGCAGCTCGTCATGGACCATGAAATAATCGGCGGTCGTACGGCTTCTGCCGCGTTCCAGCCCAAGCACTTTGATGCCCGCTTTCGTCAGCTCGGAGGCGATGATGCCTCCCGCCCAACCCATGCCGACAATGACAACCGGTATTTTCGGTAATTTCTTGGCCACCTGAAACCCTCCTTGGCGATTAATGTGTTTGCATGTGCTGATGCAGGCTGGACGGCTCGATTTTGACAAACTCTTCTTTATCGACGACGTTAATGTAACTCATCTGGTTGCCGGGGTAATTGCGCATTTTCCAACCCATCATATCTTTATTGCCGCCGTACAGAGGGTCGGCATATACCCCTTCTATCGTTAAGCTGCGCAGCAGGTTGAAAAAAGCCGTCGTTGTATTGCCGTTAAGCAGAACCACATCTTCGCCCTTCTCGAACGATTTGAGCACCTCGTCCTGCTCCGCTTCGGACAGCTCGGTAAACGCTTTGCCGTATTTTTTGGCGCTGTATTCCTTCAATGCTTTCAGGCCAAGCGTGATCAACTCGCTGCGGGTGATGCTGGGAAAGTTGCCTTGGGTCGGTTCGCCTTTACTGAACGGACCTTTCATGTAGTCCTTGGCGTTTATCCCGTAAGGGCTCGCCATCTGATGATCGATGAAATATCCGACGCCGAGCTCAATCGCGCCGGGACCGAGATCATCCTTCGGAAAAATCCGCTCCGCCGCAGCTTCGGTCAACTGAAACTGCTCCGGCGTGAAGAACATGAGCGCATGGCTGTATTGCACGTTCTCCGAAGGCTTTGTTCCCGGCGCTTGAGGAGCTGTAGGCTCGGGATTCTTCTTGCCCATCGTGTTGCCGATCAAGCCGCCGATGACGCCGCCTACGACGACGCCACCGATCGCGGTGCCTGAATATTTCAGAAAACTGCGCCGCGACTGGTCTTGCGGTTCGTTAGTCTTGTTGTTGTCAGCCATGCAGAAGATCCTCCTCAATCTAGATTTGCCGTTATTTTTTTCTAACCATATGGTTTTTATACCCTTTTCGCCAAACCGTTTAGTAGGCATATGCATAGGATGAATGGGAACGCAGAACTTGATGGAGGTTATCGAGATGTATGCAGATGAATCGCATCAGCAAGTGATTTACGAAGCCGATCCGGGCATGGCCCGAGTTTTGCAATCGATGCGGGAAGGAGTGCATATCGCTTCCCAGCAATATATGAATCAGCCTGTTCGCGTCCAGACGATGGACGGACACGTGTTTGAAGGTACGATTGTCAATGCCGATACCAGCCATTTATACTTAAGCGTTTCGCCGGACGATGCCATGAAGAGGGGATGGTTATACGATCAATACGTTTACAACAACGTCATTTTGCCGCTTGTGCTTTACGAGCTGCTCGTCATTACGCTGCTCTATACGTGATCGGAAGTCCGGATCTGAACTTGGACCGGTACGAGTTTAGGTGAGCCGATTTTGACGGAAATCGAACTACGGAGCAAACTAGCCCGTAATTCGGGTTAAAAACCGCACTACCCGGCAAAATCTCATGATTTCAATCGGATTCCTTTGTTGACGATCATTCGAAAGAGGCATATAGTAATCCTGAAAATCGAGAATCGAACGACGATTCAGCGAGGAGGGAACTATGCCTTTTTTGCGTTTTAGAGGATTTGCGAAACCGGACATCGTGGAACTGGCGCCCCGAATCGTGCAGGAAGTCGCGAGGACTGCCAAAGTTCAAGCTGACAAGGTCAAGCTGGAACTCATCCAAATGGAAGCCATTACGAATCATCCGCCCTATATTGAAATATCGTTATTTCATCGGGATCAGGAGGTTTACGATGCCATTGCGTTGTGGCTGTCCCACGAACTGATGCGATACGGATACGAAAATGCGCATATTTATTTTGTGGAGCTGAACCCCGAAATATATTACAAACAGGGACATCCGCTTATGAGCAGAAGCCATACGTGAGGCTCACAGGATCCACCATTAAGAAAATGAAATTTAGCATTTTTTAGTATGATATACTGGAGAGGGGGAAAGGCGGAGGGGGACATGTTTATGATCAAAAGCACGAAGCGCAGTCAGTCTGTTTGGTTCATGATTGGTTTAGTTGCCGCAGCATGCCTTATTTACAGCTTATGTATGATCACAGTCAAGCTCAATGACCAATCCGAGAGCAAACAAACGTATTCTCGACTGCGAGATGCTTATTACGAGGGACGTTCAGCGGATGATGCATGGAATCGGCTTCCCGTGCCCGTTAACGGCTTGGATCGGCAGGAGAAGGCGGTCCCGAACCGGACCGTCGAAAGAAACGCCAACCCAGATGATTCCTTGCTGCATCATGCTCAAGCCGACGATTCGATGAACCCTCGTTTTACGAAGCTGCTTGAAATAAATCCCGATACCGTCGGATGGTTGAAGATTGCGGGCACGAATATCGACTACCCTGCAGTTCAGGCCAAAGACAACGAATACTACCTCGATCACTCGTTTGAGCATAAAGAAAGCGGGGCCGGCGCCATATTTATGGACTACAGGAATGACCCGGTTTCGCTTGGCCGGAACACCATCCTGTACGGACATCATATGAAGGACGGTTCGATGTTCAAGCATCTCGTCAAGTATGAGAACAAAACGTTTTTTAATGAAAACCGGACGTTTACGTTCGATACGATAGGCAAAGAGATGGTTTGGGAAGTTTTTTCGGCTTACGTAACCGATACGCAATTTAATTATATTCAGACCAAATTCGAGTCGGATGCGGAGTTCGGTAAGTTTCTGCAAGCGATTCGGGAGAAATCGGTTTATGAGACGGATGTCGTTCTGACCAGCGCGGATAAAATCCTTACATTATCGACGTGCAGCTATGATTTTAACGATGCGCGATTGGTGATTCACGCCAAACTGGTTACCGATTAATACATAAAACCGGTCTTGAAGACAAGACCGGTTTTTTCGTCTGTATTTTCTAGGATCAAGATTTCGCTTTTCTCAATTTTGATGCAGCGACCATAACAACGAGCCCGCTCGCAAACAAGAGAACGGTATAAGACATCATGCCGGAGTCGCCGGTTTTTGGATTGTCGGCAGCCTTTTCATTGCCGCCATCTGATGCTGTACCTGCAGCATATTTTACGAATAGTTAGAACAATCGTTCAAAAGACGACAAAATTTGTGTAAAATGAATTGCAGTTCTTGGGCAAAAGGATTAGAATGATAAAGAAGTTAAGCCGGATCAAATCGTCTCTTGCTTTTTGTAGTGAAAATATTCACAGCTTATTCGCAGTCGATGATAGATGCGGTACAAACAACAAGTGATGCAAAGGAGGCCTTTACTCATGTCCGAAACATTAACGCAAGAACCGCAAGTTGTCCGTGGCGAACTGGACGTGCTCGACCAACTGATGAAGCCGGAAGTTCAGAAGTCTCTTTCCGAGCTGGTCGAAAATTTGCCGAAACTGGCCGAAATGGTAACGATGCTGACAAAGGTGTATGACGTAGCTCAATCCGTCGCAACGGATCGCGTTCTGATCGACGATCTGAAAGGCGGCATCGAGGAGTTCGTCAAGCCGATCGGAGATACGGCGAAAGGTCTGGCTTCCGCTGCGATCGAAGCGAACGACCGCTCGAATCTGGATAGCTCCACGATCGGATTGTTCGGTTTGCTCAAAATGTTGAAAGATCCGCAAGTCCAAAAAATGTTCCGTTTCACGCAAGCTTTTCTCGACGTATTGTCGGAACGCCAAAAACAACGCTAGTCCGGTAAACCGGAAGCAGAATGGAGGATCAGCATGTCAAAGCATATTTTGATTTTAGGCGGCGGGTACGGCGGTTTGCTTACTGCACAAACGGCTCGCAAATATTTCTCGGCTGAAGAGGCACGGATCACGCTTGTAAACCGCAACCAATCCCACCAAATCGTAACGGAGCTTCACCGTCTTGCCGTCGGCAGCTTGAACGAGCGTAACGTAGCGTTGCCACTGGACAAGCTGCTGCGCGATAAAGCAATTGATATCAAAATCGGTACGGTTTCGAACATTGCGCCAGACCAGAAGAAAGTCACGCTGGAGAGCGGCACGACGCTGGAATACGATACGCTTGTCATTGCACTCGGCAGCGAAACGGCATTTTTCGGCATCCCTGGCCTCGAGCAATACAGCCTCACGCTGAAATCGGTAGAAGACGCAAACAAAATCCGCGCACACGTCGAAGCGCGCATCGATGCATACGCGCAAACGAAAGATAAAGCGGACGCAACGTTCGTCATCGGCGGCGGCGGCTTGTCCGGTATCGAGCTGATTGGCGAGCTGGCTGACATGCTGCCGAAAATGTGCGAGAAAAAAGGTGTCGACTTTAACGACATCTCGTTGTACTGCGTTGAAGCTGCGCCTTCGGTTCTCGCGATGCTATCGCCAGATCTGGTTGAGCGCGCGACAACCAGCTTGGAGAAACGCGGCGTAAAATTCATTACGGGCGTAGCGGTAACCGAAGTTCAAGGCCAAAAAGTTATGCTGAAGGACGGCAACGTGATCGAAACGAACACGATGGTATGGACCGGCGGCGTAACGGGCAATGCCGTTGTTGCGAACTGCGGCATCGAAGTGAATCGCGGTCGCGCGACTGTCAACGATTTCCTGCAATCGACTTCGCATCCGGACGTATTCCTGGCCGGCGACAGCGCTGTTGTCATGAGCCCGGAAGGTCGTCCATACCCGCCGAGCGCGCAAATCGCATGGCAAATGGGCGAAACGGTTGGCTACAACCTGTTCGCAGCTTACAAAGGTGCGCCGATGAAGACGTTCAAGCCGGTATTTTCCGGTACGCTGGCAAGTTTGGGCCGCAAAGACGCAGTCGGAACGATCGGCGGCAACAATACGAAGCTGAAAGGTCTGCCGGCAACGCTGATGAAAGAAGCGAGCAACGTACGTTACTTGTCTCACATCAACGGACTGTCTTCTCTGGTGTATTAATCTCTATACTTATAAGCTTGATGGCAAAAATAAAGCTGCCCGCAGCCGATCACGGCTGTGGCGCGGCTTTTTTTTGTTTGCTCGCCTCTTCTCGTCAGTCACGCCCGGCCTCGTAAATTTTGTATGCGAGCATGCCGGGTTCGGTTTTTGCCGTTGACATATGATCCCCGTGAGCTTGAATAAGCCGGTACAGCCCGAGCCGGTCGGACATATGAGGGTGCCAGCCGAACGTGCTGCTGCCTTGTGGCAATGCAGCATCCTCAGTCAGGTACAGGTAGCTCTTCGGCAGGTTGAGACTATAAAACTTTTTGAGATCGAGCTTTTCGAACAAAGGTTTAGCCGGCTCCGGAGATATCGCGTTATACATTTGCTGAGTAAGCTCAAGGCTGGCCAAGTTCGCAAACGTTTCACGGTAGATCGGGAACGGCAGCATGATCGTATCGTCTCTCGAGTTTTTGCGAAGCGCTTGAAATGCCTTTCGCGTTTCGGGCGGCACTTCGTCGGCAACGCTTTCTCCGTCTTGAAGCACGAAGGCGTCAAAAAATACGAGCCGCTTGATCCGGTCCGGCACAACCTCCGCTACCTTCTGAATGACACTCCCACCGAAGCTGTGGCCGACCAGGACGACATTGTGCAGCTCATGGGCTGCGATAAAATCGGCCACCGATTTGGAGATCATCGCATGGGTGACATTCTTGTTCTGGTCCGTACCGTGGCCCGGGTATTCCGGTACATAGACGACATGGCCCATCTTGCGCAGCTCGTCGGCTATGCCTTTCCAGAAGGAAGCATCCGCCCAGGAGCCATGTACGAGCACGAATATGAGCGGCTGAACTTTCTCGCGTTTCGGCTCGCTGCTCGCGCGGATTTGAGGGGGATAACCCTGAGCAGTAATTTGTGATTGAAACTGAGCGGGATATGGGGATTGATTCTGGGCAAGGTACGGCTGTTGAGTTGGAGCAACGTACTGAAGTTGATTCTGAGCCGGATATTGCGATTGGGTTTGAGGCTGCTGTCGATTCCCATAAGGCCAGTTAGGCATGGGTGAAGCGGATGGCTGGACGCCGTTCTGGCCGATCAGATAAACCATCTGGGGCTGATATCGGTACATACTCATTTTCCTTTCGAACTTGGATATACCATCATATGCCCAGTAACGCCGACATGTTATCGCGGACAACGGCCCCATGTCAAAAACCCCATGCAAAATATGCATGGGGCGGGAACAAACCCGGACGAATCAGCGCGGGGTTTATTTGTTCCTAGTAGCCTCGAATCGATTAATAGAGAGATAAGGCAAGCGAGTCGTCCTCGCGAATCGAATGCAGAATCGCTTCGCCGTCCAAAATTTCAATGCTAATGAGCGTATCGAGGCAGGTTCTGAGCGCACGCTTGCCGTTTTGATATTTTTTCTCCAATAGAGAGGAAAGCTCGGATAAAAGTTTGTTATTGACTTTTTTCGTTTTGTTAAAGAATACCGGGATCGATTTATTATTAAATTTAACCAAAATTTTCATAGATTATCCTCCAATCATAGATTGTTTGTAAATAGTATACATAACGATTATTAAAATAATCTTAAGGGATCGTGACATCTTTGTTTCAAAAAGCAACAAAAGGACGATCATGATGACCGTCCTCTTAAGAATAAGTGCATGGATCTAACTTAATATCTCGATGAGGCTCCTGACGAGAAGGATGGGGAGCGCGGCAAAACCGAACAAACCGAACAGCATACCTTTACCTACAGCAATAACATTTTTCATGGCGATCATCTCCAGTCCCCTGCGTAGTTTCATAATTGTATGAAAATTCTGTGAAATTGTCAAATGAAAAAAGAGACGGAATATCCGTCTCTATCGGCAAAAACATTACTTTGCAGCTACCATTTCGGGTGTAATCAAACCACGCTCGTTAATTTGCTGCTCAATCGGCTCCAGAAATCTTTGCATGCAATTGCAATAATAATCCGCCTTGCAGATCGGGCAAGGCTCTGCTAACAAACGCGTAATGCTCTTGGCTTTCAGGGTCGGATTCTTTTCATAGAATACCCGGCATGTGACGCCGTTAAAGCGGACAAGAAAATGATACAATCCGGCAGACTCGTTTTTCTCGGACAATTCGACGGAAAGAATGTTTGGTTGGAACGCCATATTCGTCATCACCTTATGTTAACGGATTTTTTTCACAGTAGATGATATTATATGATTTGCGCTCCAAAGTCAATAGAATTGATTCTCAAGCATAGATTGTTCCATCCCAACGATAATGAGCTAGCAAATCCAGGTCGATATCGACGCCGATTCCGTTCCCCGTCGGGATCCGTACTTCTCCGCCGACAGGGTTAACCGGAATGATGTTGACGAACGGATTGTCCATGACGTCCCATTCCACCGGTTCAATGACGTCCGATCCGATTTTCCCCCAAGGCTCCAAGCAGGCTTGCCCAAATATTGCATATAAACGGGACAACGCGCCGTCAAAACAATGCGGCGATACTCGCACGGCATAATTTCGAGCTAATTTTAAAGCCTCTATATAACAATCGATGCCCGATACATGCAGCGGGTCCGGAGTGACATAGTCCAAAGCTTGCCCGGATAACAAAGGAATATAATCCGCCGCTGCTTCGATATTTTCTCCTCCGGCTAAAGGGATGGGCAGGCGGCTTCGCAGCAGCGCGTAATCGCCGACTTTCTTCACATCCATAGGTTCCTCCAGCCAGAGCAGGTTCGGCCAATTCTCCAATTTGCTTTTCCATTGCATCGCGGCGGTAAGATCATAGCTCTGGTTGGCGTCGAGTGCTAGAGACAGCTTCGTTTGCAGCAGGCTTTGGACGGAACTGATATGCTGTTGATCTTCGGAAATCGATTTTCCGCCGATTTTAACTTTGAATGAATTGAACCCGAGATCGATTGCTTGTTGTATGGCATCCAAGGACCTCTTCTGCCAGTTGTCCTCCTCCGAATAGGACTGGAAAGAAGCGTATACGGGAACTTGTTCCCGGAACTTGCCGCCCCAAAGTTCGCAAACCGGTATTCCGCACGAGTTGGCGATGATTTCGGTCAAAGCCATGCTGACCGCTGCCGCGGCGCGAGGATGCCATCCTTTGATCGTCCGAATGAAATGACTTCTGTCGGTGATATTTTTTCCCGTTAGAAAAGGAATAATGCGCTCATGAAAGCCTTTATGCAGCGTGGGCAGCCAGTCGACGCATTCGCCCCAACCTTGAATCCCCGTATCGGTCGTGAGCTTGATCAGGTAACAGGATCTGTACGATTTAGTACCGTTTGCGTCCCCATATGGACGCGGTAGCCGATAAAAAAGCGGGTAGGTTTCAATCATGCGTATATGCACAGAGGGTACTCCTCCAATTGTAGTTATTCGTAGTATGCCAATCCCTTTTCTAATTATTACGTCTACGGCTGCCGTTCAATAAAACGCCACATCCCTTTGTGATTAAACTCACACCGTCGGAAGACACTTCCAACTATACTGAAGTCAGAAAAACAAAAGGAAGTGATGCGGATGTACAACAGCCGATCTTCATCACGCAAGTTGAATGAAATGGATTTACAATTCGAAGGGAGCTGGTGCAAATGTTAGTCAAATGGATGAGAGAAAATGTATGGGCGGCAGCATTATTGTTGCTGGCGCGAGTGTACTTGGGATGGCAATGGATGACGGCAGGCTGGCACAAGCTTGCGGGAGACACGGCCTTTGACGCGACGGGCTTCCTGAACAATGCCGTCAATAAACCGGTTATCGATAAAGCGACGAATGAGATGATTTATCCGACATTCACATCGTTCGTGGATCATTTTGCGCTGCCGAACGTCAAGCTGATCAACTTCCTCATTCCGTTAGGGGAATTCCTGGTCGGGTTAGGCTTAATTCTTGGTGCGCTCACGACAGCCGCGGCATTTTTCGGGCTCTTGATGAACTTCATGTTTATGTTCGCCGGAACCGTTTCGACGAATCCTTGGCTTATGCTCTTCGGGATGATCGTAGTGATCGGCGGCGCTAACGCCGGCAAATTCGGAGCGGACTACTACGTTCTTCCGCTGCTTCGCAAACTGTTCACGCGTCGTCCCGGTACCGGAACCAAAGGCCATCATCCCGCCAATAACAAGATGAACCCTCTGCCAAGGTGATGGAGCAATAGCTGAATAATAGAATAGAAAGGAGCGGAGAGAAATGAGCCTTCCGGGAATTCAAGTCAAGCCGTCATCGTCGGCAGCCCTTTCATTGCTGGAATGCATGAACACATTCGATCAGGTGAAGGAAGAACACGCCGCTTTAAAAGCAAGACTGGACGACTTGCTGCAGACGATCGAGTGGGAACCGAACGGTTCGGCATATGTGGAGTGTTCGGCAGCCCTGGACTTGGCCAAAGATAAGTTCATTGCGTTCATGGAAGATGTGGAACGATATCTTGCGAGGGAAGAACGCGCCTTGTTCCCCGTGGCGAGACCGCAAACAGGCGGGACTATGGGACCGGTAAACGTGTTGGTACAGGATCATGTGCTGGCCAAAGAATTTTACGGAGCATTCCTGGAGAAGAATCGTTGCTACGAGGCAACCGGTGAATACAAAGACGCGGAAGAAGCATTGACTTACCTGATGCAATTGCTGATGATCGTGTCCGAGCACTTCAGAGTCGAAGAAGACGTTTTGTTTCCAACGACCGAACGACTGATGGAAGACATTGAGCATAACGGGCTATGAAGTCATCGAAACTTGATTTTTGATTATCGGCCGCGTATAATGGTGGGTATAATTTAACCTGCGGAAACCGTGCTCTTGGGCACGGTTTTTTTTGCGATATGCCGGGATCTGCCAACAACCTATCTAGGTGTTTCATTTCCACTGCAATACGGTATTACGCTGGCATCAGTCATCCCAATCACAAGGGCAGAAGATGAACGATATGTTCACTTCTGCCTTTTTTGCGTTGGTTTTTCAAATGAGGAGGAGATCAAGCTTTTGAAACATGTAATTAATGAGGTACATGCTCGTGTGTGGCTGCAAGAAGGGCCCGGGGTCATCGAGCAGATCGTTGTCGAATGCTATATGCAGCCGGGGATTTCAACCAAAGAATTGGCTCGCAGGACCTTATTACCCATTCCGGTCGCCGCTGCGGTCAAGAAGGAATTGATCCGAGCCGGTGTTTTGCAGCAAGATCGAGGCGTGCGCTGCACGAAGGAAGGCATCTCATGGATTGAGGAGGAATGGGCTACGGGGGCATGAACAAAACGTTGTACTATGATATCATGACCGGTGACGGTCTTGCGAACCAAGTCACAGGCGACATATTATCCATGCTTGAAAATACATTCCTGCAACGTCCGCAAGTTAACGTTCATGCATCAACGGTTATTTCCGGGCGCCAATAGGTCCAAAACGGAGATTGCCGTCGTCGATATCGATGAGCGATTTTTGCATTGCATCCGCCAGATCGCCGACCGGGAAGGTCTGCCTATTCGTTGCCAGGCTCTGGATTTGCGGCAGCCCCTGCCGGAGGAGTTGACCGGGCAATTCGACTGCTTTTTTACGGATCCGCCTTATACGCTTCAAGGACTGACCTTATTTTTGTCCAGGGGAATCGCATCTTTAAAGAGGCGGAAGGGCTCGCCTATTTTCCTTTCGTATGCCCATAAATCGCCCGACCTTGCCGGAAATTGACGGTTGTTTCGAAGATGCGCTCTACACAGGTGAGGTTAGACGTACGTTACGAACCTATCAGTGCAAGTCGTGCGGTGCCACCGTTCTAGTCGGGTCTCAAGCCGAAATTCCAACGATCGAAGAATTAAAGAACCAAGGGTGTTCCGTCTGTTTAGGCACAACTTTCCGAATGATCGAGAAGAGTATCGTTACATAATGACGTTTACGTGAACATTAACGATCTATGGACAAGCCTCGATAAATTTGATAAGTTAAACTAGTATGAAGCCCGTGCCCGGTGGACACGGGCTTTATAACTTTTAGCTCGCTATTCTAAGGGCAAGGTGATCGAAAGTTGGTTAAACATATTAATCGGATATTATATCCTTTTGCATTGTTTATTCATTATGTTAGTGGGAAAAGCATTAAGATCAATCGGCTGTTAATCAGCAAGCACGATGCGCTGGATCATCAGTCGATCAATCAGTTGTGGAGAGAAGGGAAGCCGGATGAGGCGTTTCAGCGGCTTGACGAATTTCTGGCGATCCACCCGAACGATCCGCACGCTCTCAACAAAAAAGGCATGTATCTCGTCTATCAAGGCAAGAACGAAAAAGCGCTTGAACTGTTCGACCTCATACTGGAGAAAGATCCGTATCATGATTCGGCTTTAAATAACAAGAGCTGGGCGCTGCATAATATAGGGCGGTATGAAGAAGCGTTAGTTTATGTGAATCAAGCGATCGCGTTGACGAAGGGAACGAGCTACGAGTTTACGAACAAAGGGAATGCGCTGGTTGGATTAAATCGGCATGAAGAGGCCAAACAATCGTATTACGAAGCGATCAAGATGGAAGACGACAACCGTCATGCCAGGTACGGTCTAGGCATGTGCAATAAAGCATTAGGGCAGTACGAGCTGGCTATACATGATTTTATTAAATATATTCAGATGGCTCCGGACGATCCGGATGGGTATTACCACATTTCTTATTGCTATCATCAGCTCGGCAAATACGATAAAGAACGGTCCATTTACGAGCGGTGGCTTGCGATCGAACCGGATAATCAATTTGTTCTGTCGAGGATGGGCGCCACATTGATCGAGCTTAAACAGTTCGAGGAAGCTATGCAGTTCTTCCGGGATGCCGCGGACAAATACCCTGGGCATGCGGGGTTCCAATATGGGCTAGGCAAATGCCTATGCTATCTCGATCAGATCGATGAAGCAACGGATATGCTCATTAAGGCAATTGAGTTGGACGATGCTTATCTGGACTATGTCATGTCCGATGCGGCTTTGAGCAAGGTTACGGAAACGGATGCTTTTAAGGAGTTTCTCTCCCTATTTGTGGATCACGAAGGGGATACGTTGATTTATCATTAGATGAATGTCAGGAGCGTTGCATGTGGCAAAACCAAAGGTCGCCAAACGACCGACTAGAGATGAGTTCGTATTGGAGGAAATCGGCAACCAAATTACGGAAGCTTATTATGAACAATCCATTGTTCTGCTGACCGTGTGGGGGCGGGAAGAGCCTGTGCGGGGACAAATCGTCCTTTTGGACTCGCGTACAGGAAAAGTACATGTCAAGCAGCATGAGAATACGTTAAAGATTCCTTTCATGGATATTATGAGAATCGATTATCCGAGAGATTGATTGCGTTACGAATCGGTTTGAACCTAATTAGAAAAAGGATACAGCGCTTTTCACTTGAGGAAAAGTTCCGTATCCTTTTTCATTGACTTTATGTAACTTGAAATTACATGAAGGATTCGCCGTTGTCTAAGTTGAATTGCCATTCAATGCCAAACTTATCGGTCGCGCTGCCGTAGCATTTGCTCCAGAACGTTTCTTGCAGCTCCATGCCAACTTTGCCGCCTTCTTTCAATTTATGGAACAAAGACTTCACTTCGTCAATATCTTTGCTGACGACGGAAAGGCTGATGTTGTTGCCTGCGACAAACGGCATGCCGGGGAATACATCGGAGAACATGACTGTGCTTCCGAGAATATTGAGCCGCGTATGCATAATTAATTGCTTGGCTTCTTCCGGGAGCGGATAATCCGGATGAGGCGGCGTATCGCCGAAAGTCATCATTTTCGGTGTTTCCGTACCAAAAACTTTGGCGTAAAATTCGACGGCTTCACGACAATTCCCGTTAAAATTAATGTACACATCAAGAGACATTGGCAATCGCTCCTTCAATTGAAATGTTAATTGTGATACATCCAACATTGTATCATTGATGCCCGTCATAATTCAATTTAAGAAGCCTTGGATAAGGAAAAAACAGGCTGCTGGAAATAATCTTAATCTTTGCGGCAGCCTGTACTGTCATTCTATTCGGTTAATTAGTTTATCGTGCTCATAGCTCGATATTAAAGTCTAAGTATAGCGGTTCTGGTCGGACGAGCAGCGAAACTTCCTTCGGTTTATTTTGTCTCAATAAGTGAAACATTCGAAATCTTCCGAATGGATTGGCCGTGTGCAGTATGATTTGATTCGGATATCTTTTGTTTTTCACCATATATTTAACGACTTCGAACCCTGAGGGACAAGCAAAGCCTAAATCATGATCCAAGGACAATACGTTTACTTTATTTTTCTTGATCAGTTTAATACATTCATCAGCCGATTTTGCGTATTTGTAACCTTTCGGGCATGGCCGCAGATCGTCAAGAAAAACATTGATCATGTAATATCATCCTCAATGGTTTAGTTATCCAGCCATTATATGTGACGATGACAATCGTTGATTGGACGATTGAGGGGGTGCTCCGTGCAGGGCGCCTTCACCTCACCAAAACTCCCCTTTAATACATTCTTCTTGTATTGTAACAGGTTCATTCGATGCTCTTGATTTGACTAATTCACAATTTGGGCATCCTCATCATATGCTGTAGCGGTATAAGGAAAGGAGTGAAAGTTTGCATAAACTTACTTTGGAAATGGCAAAAAAGTTGCTGGAAGTCGCCGAACACAAAGCCCGTCAGTTGGGACTTCCCTTCGATATTGCGATTGTTGACGACGGAGGAAACTTAATTGCCTTTCATCGAATGGATCATGCAAGAATCGCCGGAATTGAAATTTCCAAGAATAAAGCTTGGACGAGCGTAAGCATGCAAATGCCCACGTCAAATTTGGCGCAATCCGCGCAGCCGGGTGGTCCTACATTTGGTATAAACACAACGAATAACGGTAGACTCGTGATCCTAGGAGGGGGCATTCCGTTAACTCATGAGGGTCATATTGTCGGCGGAATTGGCGTAAGCGGGGGGAGTAGTGCCCAAGACATCGAGGTTGCAACTGCGGCGGTTCAATATTTCGAAACGATGATGCATGGCAGGTCAAATGTTCCGAGCTATAACGCTCAAATTGGTTCGGTATGGCAATACTGAACAACCCGAAGCGGATTGGCACAAAAAACAGCATCGATCATCGGTCGTGAAACCGACTAAATGAACGATGCGCTTTTTGTAACAATGGACAAGCTATTCGGAAGTCTTATAATGAGACGTATCGCCGTACATTACAATCGAGGGAACATTGTCTTTCACCGAGATTTTGCAAAGACTCGCCGGTTCAAGATCCGGTAAGCTTGCAAGCTGATCCAACATTATTTTCCCATAATGCCCCATGATACTCTTTAAGGTGATCCTGTGCGTCACGACCAACACAGTTTCGCCCTTATGTTTGGATAATAGGCCTTCGATCGCCGGTATTGCTCGACGCATTAGCTCCGCATAGGTTTCTCCTGACCCAATAGGCCGGTATAGATGGGGATGATCGAAAAAGTTAGCATACGCTTCGGCGTATTGTTTTTGTATCCATTCGATACGTTGTCCCTCCCACAACCCCATATTGATTTCCCTTAGCTCATCCATTGGAATGATCGGTGGTCGGTTGTCCCCTACAATTAGCTTTGCCGTGTTTAACGCCCGAGGGCTGGAGCTCGAATATACGGCATCGAATTGTATCGTTTTTAATCGCTCATGCAACCCTTTCGCTTGAAGAACGCCTAAGCTTGTCAGCGACGAATCCCGATGTCCTTGCATTCTTTTCTCCGTATTCCATTCCGTTTGCCCATGTCTGGTCAAATATAAGATTGTCTCCTTCATTGTATAGCCCTCCTTTTTTTCGATATCGCAGGCAAGCGCAGTCGATCCGAACGGATGTACCCGCGCTCGGCGAGAAGCCATTTCAGAAGAGCGGGAGACGGCTCCGAATGAAGAAATCGAACAAGCGGCAGCAGCTCGTCAAATCTTTGTTTGGACGCGTTGATATCCCCGGCCCGGAAAAGTTCGTATACTTGCGCAAACTGCTCGCTATCCAGATTGGCGCCGGCTAATATTCCTCCTTGCGCCCCGCAGCATAATGAAGCAAAGAACAGCTCATCATCTCCGCATAATATGATTCGATCCGGTTCCAACAACGAGCGGGACGGAGCGGGATGCTGCGAGTGCTTTATACGTTGCACCGATCACGAGTTCCAGCTCTCGGGACGTAATCGCCGGGGATTCCCCGGTTATTCCGTTTACGATGAATCCGCGAATTCCTTTGCCCGATAAACGCAGCACCATCTTTTCAATCGATTTTGTATCCAACCTCCCCCGTCGGTCAAAAGGAGTGACAATAGGCACCCATACGCCATGCAAAGTTTGTTCGGTAAGCACAGTTTTCAACTCCGTTCCCTGAATGATGACATCAATCGAGATCGAGATTTCTTTGTGCCTTGAATGTAAATCGTTTTTCCGGGAAAGTAACCACCCAATTGTGTACACCTTGGACGGGTCCACTTCATAAACGTACAAATTTTGTTCAAATATAACGAATTGTTGAATTTGGATGGTTTGACGGCGTACATAAGCGGCTGGTGACACTTGCAGGCCCCTTTACTATAGTGAGACATATTCATGCAAGACGATAGGAGCTGAAAACATGAAATTGCAAAAAGCGCTGCGATGGCTGGCATCCTTATCGATGCTGGCATTCTTGCTGCTGGTTTCCACCGGCTGTACGGATAACGTCATCGTGCTTGATCCGAAAGGTCCGATTGCAGAACAGCAAAAAGACTTGATGATTATTTCAACATTGCTATGCAGCATAGTCATTGTGCCTGTTCTGGTTTTGACGGCCGTTATCATTTGGCGTTATCGGGACAGGAAGGGCAGAAATGCGGCATATTCGCCGGATTGGTCGCATAGCACGAAGCTGGAGGTCGTTTGGTGGGGGATACCGATCGCGATCATTCTCACGCTGGCGATCATTACCGTCCAATCCACCTATGCGCTGGAGCCATCCAAGCCGTTGGAATCCAAGGTGAAGCCATTGACCGTTCAAGTGACTTCGCTCAACTGGAAGTGGCTGTTCCAATACCCGGAGCAGGGGATCGCGACGGTGAATGAGCTGAAAATTCCGACGGACGTGCCGGTCCGCTTCGAAATTACGGCCGATTCTCCGATGAATTCGTTCTGGATTCCTCAGCTGGGCGGTCAAATGTACGCCATGTCCGGCATGGCGATGACGCTTTACTTGCAAGCCGACGAACACGGGAAATATTGGGGGTCAGGCGCCAATTTTACCGGAACCGACTTTGCGAAAATGTACTTCGGCGTGGAAGCCACGACGGAAGAGAAATTCGATGAGTGGGTGTCCGAGATTAAAAGCAAGTCGCCTGCGCTTACGCTCGATGGCTACAAGCAACTGGTCAAGCCCTCCGCGTCCGAAGTCATGACGTACTCTTCGTTCCCCGAGGGTTTGTTTGAAATGACGGTTACTAAATATGCGTCGTCCCATAACCATGGACTCTCCTGGAAAGAGATGCAAGACATGATAACGGACAAGTAACAGAGGGGATAGGAAAGGAGAAATCGAATCATGTGGGAGAACGTGAAGGCTTTCGCGTCCGAATTTTTCGTAACGGGCGATCCGATGATTTATGGGGCGGACGTCAGCATCGTGCTGACGCTTCTGGCGATCATATTTTCACTGACATTTTTCAAAAAATGGGGCTGGTTATGGCGGGAATGGCTCACGACCGTCGATCATAAAAAAATCGGCATCATGTATATTTTGTCGGCGTTTCTGATGCTGTTTCGGGGAGGTGTCGACGCTCTCTTGATGCGGGCACAGCTCGCCGTACCGGAATTTCAGTTCCTGCAGCCCGACCATTATAACGAAATTTTTACGACGCATGGCGTCATTATGATTTTGTTTATGGCAATGCCGTTTATGTTCGGCTTATTTAACGTAATCATCCCGCTGCAGATCGGGGCGAGAGACGTGGCTTACCCGTTCCTGAACGCACTCAGTTTCTGGCTGTTCTTCGCCGGCGCGATGCTGTTTAACCTGTCGTTTGTCATCGGCGGTTCGCCGGATGCAGGGTGGCTTGCTTATCCGCCTTATTCGGAGCTGATGTACAATCCGGGCGTCGGTCAAGACTTTTATATATGGGGCATTCAAATTTCCGGGATCGGCAGTTTGATGACCGGAATCAACTTTATCGTCACCATTCTGAAAATGCGCGCGCCGGGCATGAAGCTGATGAAAATGCCGATGTTCCCATGGTCGGTATTGTCGAGCTGCATCGCAATCATTTTTTCGTTCCCGATTTTGACGGCTACGCTCGCGCTTTTGTTTATGGACCGGTATGCAGGCGCCCATTTCTTCACATTGGACGGCGGCGGCAACCCCATGATGTATATCAATCTGATTTGGATGTGGGGTCATCCCGAGGTGTATATCATCGTGCTGCCGGCGTTCGGCATTTTTTCGGAAATCGTATCGACCTTTTCCCGGAAAAAGCTGTTCGGCTACAACTCGATGGTGTATGCGATGATGATCATCAGCGTATTGTCGTTCCTCGTATGGGCGCATCATTTCTTCACGATGGGCTCGGGCGCGGACGTCAACGCATTCTTCGCTTTAACGACGATGCTTATCGCCATTCCGACCGGCGTCAAAGTGTTCAACTGGCTGTTCACCATGTTCCGGGGCAAAATCACGTTCGAGACGCCGATGCTGTGGACGATCGGATTTATTCCCTGTTTTGTAGTAGGAGGACTTACCGGGGTGCTTTTGTCCGTAGCTCCTGCGGATTTTCAATTCCATAACAGCTACTTCCTGATCGCGCATTTCCATCAAGTCATTATCGGCGGCGTCGTATTCGGTTATTTCGCCGGATTGTACTATTGGTGGCCGAAGCTGTTCGGCTTCAAGCTGAACGAGCGCATCGGCAAGTGGGCGTTCTGGTTCTGGAATATCGGGTTTTACGTATGCTTCATGCCGCAATACGTGCTCGGATTAATGGGCATGACCCGGCGTGTCGTTACGTACAGCTGGGACAAAGGTTGGTGGGATTTGAATCTGGTGTCCACTGTCGGCGCAGGCCTAATGGGGATCGCGTTTTTGTTTCAAGTTTGGCAAATTGCGCATGGCGTCAAGCATCATCGTAAACATCTCGACACGACGGGTGATCCGTGGAACGGACGCACCTTGGAATGGTCGATTCCTTCGCCGGCGCCGCTATATAACTTTGCCGTGATTCCGCAAGTTACGGAACAGGATGATTGGTGGGAGACGAAAAGGCGCAGGCAACAGGGACAAGCCGTTCCGGCCCAAAAGCAGCTGGAGCCGATTCATATGCCGAAAAACTCCGGTATCCCGATTATTATGGCAGGTTTTTGGTTTCTGGCCGGATTCGGATTCGTGTTTCAGTGGTTATGGCTCATCATCCCGGGGCTGGCCGGCGTCGCGGTCTGCATGCTTGTCCATTCGTTCAACTATAACACCGATTATTATATTCCGGTAGAAGAGATCAAACGCACGGAAGCGGCCATAAGGAAGGTGAGAACCTCATGAGTTCACCCCATTTGACGGAAAATAAGGCGTATCGCGGCGTCTCCCCACAGGAGCAACACGGTCATCCGGATTTGGAAGAGATGAGAACATTCGGATTTTGGATTTACCTGATGACGGACATTATGATATTCGGTACGTTTTTCGCCGCTTACATCGTACTGAAGAACAACACGAACGGCGGCCCGGGTCCGGCTGAGCTGTTCGAATTGGGCGGAGTCATTGCAAGCACGTTTATTCTGCTGACAAGCAGTTATACATGCGGACTGGCGCTGCTTGCGATGAATCGCGGGAATAAGCGTGCCTTGCTCGGTTGGCTCGCCGTGACGGCTTTGCTCGGCGCAGTGTTCATCGGGCTGGAAATCAGCGAGTTTGCGCATTTCGTTGGCGAAGGCGCAACGATCGGCAGCAGCGCGTTTTTATCGGCGTTTTATACGCTGGTCGGCACGCATGGTCTTCATGTAACGATCGGACTGGTCTGGATGATCGCGATCATGTTGCAGCTGTCCAAACACGGAATTACGCCGGCAACGAAGCGTAAAGTCAACGTAATCAGCTTGTTTTGGCATTTTCTCGATGTAGTCTGGATTTTCGTATTCACGGTTGTTTATTTAATGGGGGTGAGCTAGGATGGCGCATACGGATACGGTTCATTTGCAGGAGGAATCGCATGGATCATTTCAATCGTATACGATCGGCTTCCTCTGCTCCATCGTACTGACGATCATTCCTATAGCCATCGCTTTGGGCGGCTGGTTGGAGGGGACAGCAAACGCTATCGTGTTGATGTCGGCAGGCGTACTGCAATTGTTTGTGCAGCTCTACTTCTTCATGCATTTGCGAGAGGAGAAGAAGCCTCGTTATAATCTGATTTCTCTGATTCTAGGCCTTGTTATCTTGGTCGTGATCGTAGCCGGGTCGATGTGGGTCATGCTGTACAACATGGTAGCGTTATGAGTATGCAGAATGCGAGTTCCATCGGTTAAGGAGGTTAACATGATGAGCAGAATTTGCAAGGGCATTGTCCCAGTTCTCTTCATCGTATTGCTAAGTGCTTGTGCGCAAAAATCGGATTCACCGGTTCTCCGAAATTGAGGCGATTGCGCTATGGATCTCGAAATACAAAGAATCGAAGGGGGATTAGGCGGTGAAAAAAGCGATTATGCTCGTTTGCCTCTCCATCGTTGTTATGGTTTCGGTCACCGCATGCGGCGGCAAGCCAAAGCAGCTCCAGTATCAGGTCGAGCCCTTTGAGTTCGTCAATCAAGACGGCAAACCGTTTTCATTGTCCGATTTGAAAGGAAAAGTATGGGTAGCCGACGTTGTATTCACCTATTGCATGACGGTTTGTCCGACGATGTCCGCTCATATGGCGGAATTGCAGAAGCAGTTGAAGTCCGAGGGCGTGAAGGCCGAACTCGTATCGTTTTCGGTCGACCCGGAGCGGGATGATCCCGCGGCACTAAAAAGTTACCTGTCCAAATTCGAAGCGGATTTTACGGATTGGCATGGGCTAACCGGGTATTCGTTCGACGAAATCAAAACGTTTCTGTTGAAATCGTTCCGTTCCGCCATCGCGAAGGACTCCGACGATCAAGTCATTCACGGCACCTTCTTTTATCTGGTCGATCCTTCCGGAAGGGTTGTCGCCAAGTACGACGGGATGACGGACACCCCCTACGAAACAATCGTTAAAGATATCAAAGCATTGCAGCGATAGATGGATGATGGGGGATGGAATTCGCGTTTATGAAATGAAAAATGAATCGGATCAAGTAAAGAAACAACCGCCTGCTGCAGGCGGTTGTTTGCTTTCAACCCATCAATTCACGCAGCGCATTCGCGAATTTTGCAATTCCTGGACCAATTTCTTCCGCTTTGGGCCTTGCATAAGTAAACCGCACGAAACCGGAATCCGATCCGTACACGCTTCCCGGCACAAATACAACTCCTTGTTTGATCGCTTCTTCCAGCAGCTTGCCGTCATGGACCTCGGGGACCAGCTTGCACCATAAGTGCAATCCCCCTTGAGGAATCGTGAAACGGACAAGATCCGGAAGCTCCTTCTGCAGTGCTTCAATGATCAAATCGCGTTTAAAGAGCAGCTGGGTACGCAAGCGCTCCAAGTGAGGCTCAAAATAGGCCGAGTCCAAAAACTGCGCAGCCACCTGCTGCGGAATGACGCTTAGTCCGAAATCCATTTGCTGCCTGGCATCGGCAAGACGCTCGACGATGGAACGCGGCGCGACCATCCACCCGACGCGAAGTCCGGAAGCGGCGATTTTGGAGAACGAACCGATATAAAGAATCGAGCCGACCGGATCGATCGATTTGAGCGGAGCGCGCGGATTCCCGTCATAAGCGGTCAGACCGAAAGGATCGTCTTCAACAATCGGCAAGCCCAATTCGCTGGCGATTTCAAACAGCTGTACGCGCCGCTCTGCAGCAAGCACCGTGCCTGTCGGATTTTGAAAATTCGGATTCATAAACACCATTTTGATGCGGTGTTTCTTGTATAAAGCGCGAATGTCCGCGGGACGAATGCCGTGTTCGTCGACGGGAAGACGGTATAACCGAAGCCCGGCCGATTGAAACATGGGCAGGGAGTAACAGTAGGAAGGATCCTCTATGGCGACGGCGTCCCCGGGGGACAACAAGCATTGCGTAATCAAATACAACGATTGCTGAGATCCGGAAGTAATCAGAATCGAAGATTCGGTTGTTTGGATGCCCCGGTGTTTGCCGAGGTACGACACCAGCGATTGTCTGAGCGGAATATATCCTTGCGGGTTGTCGTAGCCCAAATAAGAGGTGTAACGATGCTTGTCCATTAGTGTTGCGATTTCATCCATCGGAGATAAATCCGATGCCAGCTCCCCGCTTGCGAAATCGATCAGGGAGGGGTGCTGTGTCAGCGCTTCACGAATTTTGCGCATAAACGGCAAGTTCGGCAGGAAGCTTCCGCCCTCGGCATATCGACTCCAATTCGGCGTATGCTTGGGCGTGGCCCCCCATTTGTACTTGCTTACGCGCGTCCCGCTGCCCGTCCGGCTTTCAATGATCCCAAGCGAACGTAGCTCCGCAAAAGCCAAAATGACGGTGCTTCGATTTACGCCGAGTTGCTCGGCCAGTTTTCGCTCAGAAGGCAGCAAGCTGCCTGGCGGGAATTCGCCGTATGAGATTCTTCGTTCCAGATGATCGGCAATCTGCTCGTACAGAGGTTTATTGCTCTGACGATCGGGCTTCCACATGCTTATGTTCCCTCCGCTTGGATATGATTGTGTTTTTTATCATATCACTGTTTTTCAATACATATGGATAAGTTTTTTATCTTAACAATGACAAATGTATTACTATTGTTTGAACATGGTTGGTCTATCTGCTTAACCAATTGGATCATCTGTTCCGGCAAATGGATGGCTTGAAATCATCCGGTATTGGATGGTTTGTTTTGTCATTCATTCATATATCATAGTGGAAAAGTAGGAATTCAAATAAGGAGTGAGTTCATTGGCAGCGATTGACGACGAGAATGTATCCAAAATCGAAAAGATCAAGCGGCAAAGCCGGCACCTGCGGGGAACGATTAAAGAGGCGCTTCAAGACGGACAGCCCAAATTCGAGGAAGAAAACGTCCAGGTGCTTAAGTTCCATGGCGTAAATCAGCAGGACGATCGCGATCTGCGCGCCCAGTTGAAGAAAGAGGGCAAAGACCGGCATTACAGCATGATGATCCGCGCTCGAATTCCGGGAGGGTTATTATTCCCGGACCAATACTTAGTGTTTGACCGCCTGGCCGACGAGTATTCGGATTATCGAAACTTGCGCATCACAACGCGTCAAACGCTGCAGCTTCATGGCATTCTCAAGGGCGATTTGAAGACGACGATCAAGACGCTGAATGAAGCGCTAGTGACGACATTAGGGGCTTGCGGAGATTCCGGCCGCAATACGATTTGCTGCGCGGAACCCGGCGACGAGCCGTACCGCGACGAGATGCGCCATGACTTGCTTGCTTTGGCCGATCGGCTAAGTGCGAAGACCAATGCCTATCATGAAATTTGGGTGGATGGCGAGCCCGTACAACTGGCGGATGGCGAAACGGAAGAGCCGTTGTACGGCGATGTGTACCTGCCGCGCAAGTTTAAAGTCGCCATCGTGCCGGAAGGGGATAATTGCCTCGATGTTTACGATAACGATCTTGGGCTTGTAGCACATATCGAGGGCGGACACGTCGAAGGTTATACCGTTCTGGTAGGCGGAGGCATGGGGAGAATGGCGCTTGACCAGGAAACGTATCCGAGGCTTGCAAGTCCGCTATGTTATGTTGCGAGGGGCGAAGCCGTCGATACGATTTTGGATACATGCGTGGCCATCGTCACCATCGAACGCGACTTCGGCGATCGCGCCAACCGGCGCTTCGCCCGCATGAAATATTTGATCGACCGGCGCGGACTCGATTGGTTCCGGGAAGAAGTCGAGGCGAGGCTAGAGCGTAAGCTGGAGCCGCCGAGGCAGCTGACCTGGCACAATGGGAGCGACCATCTCGGGTGGCATAGGGAGCGGGAGGGGATCAGCTACCTTGGCTTATATATTCCTTACGGACGCATTAAGGACACCGAAGGGATACGGCTGAAATCGACGCTGCGAGATATAGTGCAAGAATTCCAACCGACCGTCCGATTTACATCCCAGCAAAATGTAATTCTCGGCGGAATCGCAGACGAATATCGGCCGCTCATCGAAGAACGGTTGCGGGAAGCGGGCGTGCCTCTGCCGGATGAAATATCCAAAGTCCGGCAAAATTCGATGGCGTGTGTATCGCTGCCGACTTGCGGACTTGCCTTGGCGGAGTCGGAGCGAGCGATGCCGGATTTGTTGCCGCAGTTCGAGCAATTGTTCGATGAACTTCATCTCGCCAAGGAAGACATCACCATTCGGATGACCGGATGCTCCAACGGCTGCGCGCGTCCCTACAACGCCAATATCGCATTTATCGGTAGGGCGCCCGGAAAGTATGACGTGTTCTTGGGAGGCAGCTCCCTTGGCACGGCACTGAACGAAAGGTTTCGGGAAGCGGTGCCGTTCGAACAATTGCTAAACACCGTCCGTCCAGTATTGATGTCATATGTTCAGGAGCGGGAACCGGAAGAGGATTTCGGCAGTTATTGGCGCAGAGCCGGCAAACTACGATTCCAAGGCGAAGAAGTCGGCGAGATGGGCAGCTAAGTCGAATACATCTGCAGTTTGCTCGAGAAAGGAGCCTACGAAATGACAGGCGGTTTGGAAGGAAAACGGATTGTCATCACCGGTTCGCGCAAAATCGGGGAACTGAGCGAGATAATCGCAAGACAGGGAGGAGAAGCGATCGCCCGTCCGCAGCAAGGAACCCTGTATTTAGCGGAAGATGATATGAAGCGCGATTTATCTCGCCTGATGGAGAGCGGGACCGACTGGTTCATTTTTACGACAGGTACCGGGCTAGAAGCTTTGCTGCTTCAGGCGGAGCGAATCGGGATCCAGCCGCAGCTTCTGGGCATGATGAAGCAGTCCAAGGTTGGGGCCAGAGGGTACAAAACTTTTGCGCTGCTGAAGCAGCTTGGCATGAAACCGATCGTGATCGATGACGATGGCACGACGCGGGGACTTATACGGGAACTTGCCGCCTTCGATTTTGAAGGTCAAGGCGTTACGATTCAACTTCATGGCGAACCAATGCCGTCACTCGTGAACTTCTTTGTCAATAAAGGAGCCGCGGTCAGGCCACTCATGCCCTATAAGCATGTTGCCCCGGATCGTAATGTCTCTATGCAACTTTGTCAAGAAATTATCCATGGTTCCGTCGATGCCGTCTGTTTCACGACCGCCGTTCAAGTTCGTTATTTTTATGATTATATCAAAGCCAGCGGAGGGTACTTGGACGTGAACAATTGCTTCAAAAAAAGAGTGCTCGCGGTAGCGGTAGGTAAAGTCACGGCGGAGGCATTGAAGGAAGAGGGAGTTCAGCGCGTGCTGACGCCTGAGAATGAGCGCATGGGCGCCATGATTATTGAGTTAACTCATTACTACCGAAATAAATCAACGCTGCGGGGGATGTCCGAGTGAAAAAACGAAATGTGAAGGTAGCCGTCGTTCAATCCGCACCCATCTTGTTCGATAAACAATCCGCAATGGATATGATTGCGAATAAGACGAAGGAAGCTGCCGGACAAGGAGCCGAGCTGATTGTATTTCCTGAGGTGATCTTGCCGGGGTACCCGCGCGGCTTAAGCTTCGGTACACGAGTCGGAAGCCGCAATGCCGCGGGGAGAAGAGATTGGGAAAGATATTGGGATAGCGCCGTCGACGTGCCGGGAACGGAAACCGAAATTTTAGGCGAGCTCGCCGAACAATTGGGGGTTTATCTGGTGATCGGCGTCGTGGAGCGGGATCAGGAACTCAGCACAGGAACTTTATATAACTCCATGATCTACTTCGGACCGGACGGCAGCTTACTCGGCAAACATCGAAAGCTGGTTCCGACGGGTTCCGAGCGCCTCTTATGGGGACAAGGGGACGGCAGCACGCTCACCGTCATCGATACGCCTTTCGGAAGAATAGGCGGTTTGATCTGCTGGGAAAATTACATGCCGCTTGCCCGCATGGCCATGTATGCGAAAGGAATCGACATTTACATCGCGCCTACGGCAGATGCCCGCGATACGTGGCAGGCAACGATTCGGCATATCGCTTGCGAAAGCCGTTGTTACGTCCTTTCCTGCAATCAGTTTGCGACAAAAGCTTCATATCCAGCCGATTTATCTTGTTATGAAGACATGAAGGAAGATGATGACATCCTAAGCAGAGGGGGAAGCGCCATTGTTGGACCGCTTGGGGAATATGTAGCTAAGCCGCTGTATGACCAGGAAGGCATTCTCATCGCGGAACTGGATCTTACCCAAGTCGTGCAAAGCCGTTTTGACTTTGACGTAACAGGGCATTACAGCCGTCCGGACATTTTTCAATTGATCGTGAACGAGAAGAAACAAGATATCGTACGGACGGTTGGCATGAACTAATTCATATTATTTTCGAATGAAATATAGTTACTAGGGCGCATCTCGTAGAGAGGCGTCCTTTTTGCGTTTTTAAGGCACTTGATCCAATGATATTTGGTTTATTCTGGAATCTGGCAATATTTACTTACAAAAATGAAGTCATTTTTATTATATATTTATAGTCTAGGATCATCTTAATCTCTTTTTTTTGCAATAACTAGCAAGGAGGAATGCAAGATGAAGAAATGGCGTCTCGCCATCACCTTTATTTTATTGATAATAGCAGGCGGTTATCTGCTGGAACATAACAATCAGGTTATTCTGGCGAGGTCATCCAAGGCTGCAGCGACAGCGCCAGTAGCAGCGGCTCCAACTCCCGCCCAAGACAATCAAGCCGTAGCGACAGATTCCGCAACCTCGGCTCAATCGACCAAGCAGCATGCCCAAACGAATCTGCCGCTTGACGTCCCCCTGATTCAGCAAATGCCGGAGCTGGCTCGGGGCTGCGAGGTAACGAGCCTCGCGATGTTGTTGAACGATGCAGGCGTTCAGGTGGACAAAATGACGCTGGCGAAGCAAGTTGCAAAGGTGCCTTTTCAGAAAAACGGTCTTCACGGCGACATGAACGAAGGTTTCGTCGGCGATGTCTATACGTTCGACAACCCTGGTCTAGGCGTTTACGGGGACCCGATTTTTGCGCTTGGCAAGCAATATTTGCCGGACAAGCTGATCAATCTGTCGGGCGGCACGATCGACGACCTGTACGATTCACTAGATAACGGCTTCCCGGTATGGGTCATTACGACGACGAAGTTTGCACCGCTTGACGACGATGCTTTCCAAATATGGGAAACGGCGAACGGCTCCATGAAAGTTACGTATAAAGAGCATAGCGTCGTGATGACTGGGTATGATAACAAATACGTGTATATCAATGACCCTTACGAAGACGAGCCGAACAAAAAAGTATTGCGCGACAATTTTGAGAAAGCATGGGTGCAAATGGGCAGCCAAGCGATATCATACGTCGCTTAACTCCTGGGTGTCCCGTTTTCAGCCGTGGGTTTGCCGTAATAATAATAGATAACCCTGTACCTATTTGGTACAGGGTTGATTCATACTTACTCGATTTTGGCGATTACGGTTCGGTTTCGTCCCGACTTCTTGGCTTCATATAAGGCTTGATCCGCCTTATGGATCAGTTCTGCCGCCATATCGGCGTGGGATGCATAATGAGCGATGCCTTGCGAGACCGTTATAGGCTGCCCAATCGGGTTGTCGCTATGTTCCAATAAATTGCGAATGCGTTCTGCCACTTGATATGCAGCCTCAGAATCGGCATGTGAAATGAGTGTGATGAATTCCTCACCCCCGAAGCGACAACAAATATCGCCTGGCCGGACGCAAGAAGCCATAATTGAGGCAAAATGTTTGAGCACCTCGTCACCGGTTTGATGACCGTAGGTGTCGTTAATGCTTTTAAATCGATCGATGTCCATAATAATAACGGAAAAAGAAATTTGCTCCATAATCCAGCTTTGCAAAATGGCTTCGAGTGTCCTTCGATTCGTTAATCCGGTTAATGGATCCGTCATTGCTTCATGCGCCAATTGATCGGTATGCTCTTTAAAATCATGTAGGGCGTATCGAATCGCTTTTGTCAATAAATCGGCTTCCCTATTCCAGTGCTGCTTTCCATTAGGAAGCTCGGCTTTATCTTTGCCGATATTGCTTACAAGGTCGGCGAGAAAAACGAAGGGTTTAGCCAATCGGCGCGCAAGACCGATGACAATCAACATTAATAAGATAAAAGGCGGCAGCATATATAGCAGAATGGCAAGAATTTGTTGATTCAATTGTTCGATCATAACACTTTCCGGGGAAACGACAACGACACCCCAGCCATTTTCCGGAACTTTTACATAACCAGCCAGTAAAGCCTCGCCTTTTAAATTGACCGTCTGTTCTTGTCCGCTTTGTCCGCGAATCAATTTGCGAACAACTTGGTTGGCGCTAATATCTTCGCCGATCCGGCTTTTGTCACGATGAAACAGGACGTGACCGCTGGAACCTACGATGTAAAAATAAGAGCCTAGTTCATTCGTCGGATTGTTCCCGAAGATCATGTTCAATATGTTGTTTTCCTGAAGAAAAAGAGTTCCACCGATATACCCCCGATATTGACCTTCTATATCGTATAGCGGCTCACTCATGAACACGATAAGTCTATTCGTATTTGGAGTTATGTAAGGATCGGAAACGTAGTGCTTTTTCAATTCCAATGCGGTTTTTGCCGCTGGGGTCGAAATATGTTTTCCGACCGAACCTCCGGATTTCGGAGACCTGTATCGGACAAGTCCCGTTTCATCGACCAGGACAATGGAATTAAAGTAGTTGCTGCTGCGGCGTATTATTTCCAGCTTCGAATTTACATCCTCGCCATTCATAGACTTGTTATTCGACAAGATGCTTGAAGCGTAGTGAAGGCTATTTCGCATGGATTTAAACAACGAGTCGATCGTCTGACTCATTTTGCCGGCGTTTGCGTAATTCAACGTAAGCGTCGTATCGATCAGCGTTTGTTTTTTCAATTTATACGATACGATAAGTATAATGGTTAAAGTTAGAACGACCGATAGGGAGACAAGCCCTGTTAAAAGGGTGGCCAGGCTAATTTTGTTCCATTGGCTTGTTTTTTTCTCGCGCAATACGTGCATTTGTTGCCCCCTTTTGTACGAAAGAAAGTGATCCGCTAACCGACATAATTCGCCATATCTTAGCTCTGATTATATACCAAAAGACCTAAGAGTGCAGTAATATATTCCATATTCAAGACCAAAGGCATGGAATCGATCGACGTTCTTAAGCAAAAGGTCAGCGACCCCAAGATGCGGAAGCTGACCTTTTCATATGTTTACCTTGGCAAGTCAACGCGGCGGGAGTCTAATCTTGATCCGGCATCCATTCATCATTTTCGGCGATAACCGTCTGGTTTCTCCCCGATCTCTTCGCCTTGTATAATGCTTGATCCGCAAGGCGAATCAACTCTTTGGCGGATGCAGCGGTGTCCGCTGCATAATGCACGACGCCTTGTGAAACCGTAATTTGCCTCTTGATCGGGTTTTCGCTTTCCTCCAGCGTACGGCGAATGCGTTCGGCTACGAGATAACCCTCATCGGCATTGGCGTGTGCAATTAATGCGACAAATTCCTCGCCCCCGTAACGGCAGCATACATCGCCCGGCCGAATGCATGAAACGACAATTTCCGCGAAATGCCTTAGCACTTCGTCTCCGGCCAGATGCCCGAATATGTCGTTGATCTCTTTAAATCGGTCGATATCCATAATAATGACGGAAAAAGGATTCATTTCCGTGATCCATCGCTGCATGTTCGCTTCCAGCGTCCTTCGGTTCGTAAGCCCGGTCAATGGATCCGTCATCGCCTCGTGCGCCAAACGATCGGTTTGTTTGCGAATGTTTTTGATGGCATTGCGAATTGCTTTGGTCAACGAATCGGCTTCGCGATTCCAATGCTGCTTTCCTTTCGGCAGCTCCGCTTTTTCCTCGCCGATCTTGCTTACGGCATCGGTCAGTGCGACGAACGGCTTCGCCAATCTGCGGGCAAGCCAGATGGCGGCCAGCAACAATGCGGCGAAAGGCGGCAGTACGTACAACAGCATCGTTCCAATATAATCGTTTAATTGTTTATTTACAACGCTCTCGGGGGACACCACAACGACACCCCAGCCATTCTCCGGAACCCTGACGTAACCTGCGAGCAAAGCAACGCCTCTCAAATTGACTACCGGTTCTTGTCCGCTGCGCCCTTGGATGAGTTTGCCGACGACCGGATTGGCGCTGACATCCTCGCCGATTCGGCTTTGGTCGGGGTGGAACAGGATATGGCCGTTGGAACCGACAATGTAGAAGTACGATCCTAGTTCATTGATCGGGTTGTTCCCGAAAATCGAATTCAAGATGTTGTCCTCTTGAAGAAATAAAGACCCTCCGATAAACCCGCGATATTGGCCCGCCATATCGTAAATCGGCTCGCTTACGAATGTGATCAAACGTTGGGTCTGCGGCGGTATGTACGGAATGGAGATATACGGCTTCTTCAAGGCTAATGCGGTTCTTGCTTCTTTCGAAGTCACGTACATCCCGGTCGAACCTCCGGATAACGGCGATCTGTATCGGACAAGACCGGTTTCGTCCACAAGGATCATAGAGTTGAAGTAGCCTCCGCTGCGACGGATGATTTCCAAATACGAATTAACCTCGCCGGCGGGCATGGATTTGATATTGGCCATTAAAGCCGAGGAGTATTGCAAGCTGCTTCGCATCGATTTGAACAAATAGTCGATCGTCTGACTCATCTTGTCCGCGGCGGCATAATTCGAAGTGAGCGTCGTATCGATCAGCGTTTGTTTTTTCAGATGATAGGATCCGATGAGGAGAATGGTTAGCGTCAGAACGACCGATAAGGAGACAAGCCCGGTAAAAAGGGTGGTTAAACTGATCTTTTTGCGTTGTTTATTTCTGATTTCGCGATATACAAGCATGGAATGTCTCCTTATCAACAAATTGCAATTCAGATAAATCGATAAGATTCGACATGATTCGTCAGCTCTTAGCTTGATTATAACGAAATGCACTCATAAATACATTCGAATATACCTTTTTTCATACAAAAGCAGTAGACGACAAACGGCGGTTCGACCTTCGAAAACCCCGCCGAGAGCGGGATTAAGCGGCAACGGGCATAAAAAAAGGCCAGCCTCCGCTAGCAGCGAAGGCTGACCCTGCAACCATTTCTATTTCTCTCCGACCAACAACGACCAAGTTTCGGGTGCCTCGTAGCCAAGACGCCAGAAGGCGACGCCGGCCAATTCGTATTTTTTGGCGATGGCGACCCGGCTCTTGACCGTTGCGTTATCTTCCAGCCAGAGGACGTATCGGAAGCCGTCCTTCACATAATCGACGCGATATTGACCGAAAGCGGCATCCCAAGTTTTAGTCGCTCCGGTGGAAGCGATCAGGTCCGCAAGGCTCTTCATGATCACCGCTCGATTGCTGACCAACTGACCGGCACGATCAAGCTTCCACTCGCGAACATAGAAGGGTACGCCAAGCAGCAGCTTGTCGCGGGGAACGCCGTACGAGAGAAAATCGGAAACTCCCGTCTCCACCCACTGCAAACCGGCAACCGAACCGGGAGATTCGCTGCCTGACCAATATTGGTCATACGTCATCGTAATGATATAGTCGACGTATTGAGCCAGCTTCTCGTGATCGTAGGCGCTGCGTGCATTCCACAGGACGTCGCCTCGCGGCAGGTCGATCGTGACGATCAGCTTCTGCTTGTGCGCCGATTCGCTGAGCAGCCGGATGAACTCGCTGTACCGGTCGCGGTCTTTGCCTGCGACATTCTCGAAGTCGATATTGACCCCGCCGACGCCAAGCGCTTTCAGGCGGGCGACTAGCGTATCGATAAAGCTGCGCTGAGCGGCGGGATCGCTCAGGAACTTCGTGGTCAGCTCCGTGTTGAACGTATTGCTGACAAGCGGGTACACCTTGAAGCCTTGGCTCATGAGTGTTGCCGCTGTATCGGGATTGGAGCGATCCGTTATTCCTCCGGCTGCATCCTTGAGCTCGAACCAGGTCGGCGAATCGATATCGAGTCCTTGTGTTTGCGCAACTTGCGATTGAATGGTTTCATCATTGGACGACCCGTTCCAGCCCATGTAAATTAATTTCCTGAAGTTGTTCCATACTTTGCGGTTGTCATTGGTCATGACAAGCACGTTTTTGTGCGCCGCTCCATAAGCAAGGGCGGACTTCAGCGCATGGAACCGCGCGACGAGCCGGTCGTTTTCGTAAACTTGCAAGTACGGAATGCTCGTCCAAATTTCCTGGCCGCCGCGCATGACTTGAGCATACGGCAAGCTTTTGGCGAATTGAACCGCGTCATTCATGCTGACGAATGCTTTGACCGGCTTCCCTTGCGAAAAAACTTCGTGCTGACGCCTATTCGTATATACCGTTCGTCCGGTATCGATGCGGACGATTTCCGCGTTGCCCAAGCTGACGGCACGGCCGACCGCGTCTTCAAGATATGCATATTTCCAATCGTCCGCAGTTACTCCGTTTTGGTTGACTTGGTATACAACTGTACCAGCCCGCAGTTTTTTCTTCGCGGCAACCGTCAGATTATCCCACACCCAACGGTTTGTTTTCAGATCGATAATGTGCGAATTCGTCCATTTCTTCGCTTCTTTGACGGCGGATTGCAGATCCGCAAACTCCCAATCAGGCAGAGTGTTATCGCCCTGGTACACGCGGTATTGCGCGTAATTGCTCCATACCCAGCCGATGTTCTCGAGATCGCGAATACTGACGTTTCGCATCGTTTTGGCTTTGGCGATCGCTTCGCTGAGCGTACGAAACTCCCATTTGGGATCCGACGCGCCGAATTGATAAATTTTGAAGCGGGGCAGGTTATCCCACACCCATCGGCCTGTGCCGATTTCTTCGATCCGGCCGTATGTAATTCCTTTGGCATATGCAAGTGCGCTGCCGTAAGCGGCGAATTCCTTGATAAGCCGGTCTTTCTGGTACACGCGGTAATGCGTTGTTTTGTCCGATGCGCCGGCGAATGCCATCTGCTGCAGTCCGAATGTAAGCAGGAGCAGCAGCGTAAGGGCAAACGTCGTTTTCGATTTCATGACTCAGGCCTCCTCGTATTCTCGCTGTCTATTCTATTAACGAGAAATTACGCGATAGGTTGCGGTGGGAAAAAGAGGGAGAGGGGGTGGACGCAAAAAGTTTCCGTATCCGGTGACGGGAAACGGAGCTTGGACACTTTGCTTCGAACGTCGGTTGTGATTAGAAATGAAAAAGACGCCCCTGCCAGGCGCCTGCGAATCTTCCGGATACTTTTAAACAATATGATGTCTTTTTAGCACACGAATCATTTGCATGGCGCGTCGTTTATAGGAGTGTCGGGTTACCGCTTTTAATCCGTTCCGTCGGATTCGTTTTCGTTCCTTCGATTGTTTTAGATAATAACGAACTAAATCTAAAGTTTTTTTAGCAGACTTTGAAACAACGAGATGTTTTTTATTTTTAAACAGCCGCCGAATTTCCGGTGTATCGTTTGTTAGAAGGAATCCGCCGGAGCCAAGTATTTCGTAAGTACGCTGGGTAACCTGAGTCAGCCGGTTCTGTAAACCGATAACAATTTTCGCGGAGCTGTATACTTTATTCGCTTCTGTATAGGGCAAGTAACCATGTATCCACTTTTTAGGAATTTTCACGCCGAGAATGGGTTTCATTTTCTCCCATTCTTTTCCCCAGAAATCAACCCGAATATTGTTTTTTACTAAAGGGCGAATCAGATTTCTCAAGGATTGAATGCGATAATGGTCCTTATATTTCGTAAGGTTTCGCGGATAGGCATTAGCGACGATCGCGATATCTCGCTTATATTTTTTTAGGGGTTTTACGGGATGGTGCACTTTTGAATGATATCCAAAATCCAAATAAGCGGATGGGAAACCTATTTTTTTATATTGTTTAGCCCTTTTGGGGGAGATGGTAAAGACAAAATCTGGTTTCACATATCGAATGTAAGGCAAGGTGAAAGATTTGGTATGGGTAGGGTCTTCGGTAGCCCAATACACATGGGGGATTCGAGATTTGCTCACATATTTTCGGACGATTTGTTGTTGAGGAGGGGAGTGTTCCTCAGTCCACCCTAAGGTTATAATTAAATGAGGCCGGAATGTGGCTAATATTTTCGGTATATCGCGCTTTAATAAAGGACCTGATATTTTTACTTCATGCCCCGCATCCCGAAACCCGTTTGGCAGCCCGTGTATCCACATAGGATGGCTTTCTAAAAACAGAATCCGCATTCTAATTCACTTCCTCCGACTAGCTTAGTTGAAAGCTCCCTGACGTCCTGGAGAGTTTGCCGAATGTGAAGCCTTGTTCTTTTAATCCGCGGATAATAGCGGGTAAAGCCGTTACGGTTGATTTACTAAAGTCATGAAAGATAATGATGGCCTCTCGTTTTCGCCTACATTCCCGTAATACTGTCCGAGTGATCGCGTCCGGCGTTCTCCTTGGCATCTTACAATCGTTTGAATCTACATTCCAGTCAATATACTTGTATCCTAGTCTGTTCATTTCCGCTATGATTTTGGGCATGATTTGTTTGCCGCCATAACGATGGCTGACTTTATTATTGGATCCTCCCGGAAAACGGAAAATACGGCTTTTTATTTTTACGCTACGCCGCAAAAGGTTCTCAAGTCTATAAAAGTCCTTTTTAAAATGATGAACGGAAGAATAAATGTAGCGGTAATTATGAGAAAAAGTGTGGTTGCCAACCGCATGACGCTCCCGTACGATTCTTTCGTACATCTTCAAACCATAATTTGTTTCGCTGCCCGTTACGAAAAAAGTGGCTTTTACATGATGCTGCTGTAAAACATTCAGAATGGCCTCTGTGTATCGTAAAGGGCCATCGTCGAATGTTAAGTAGGCTGTTTTTGTCTTTATATTTTTTTTATTCACCCTTTTTCATCCTAACCTATTATTTAAATAATCTGATGTTTTCTTAGTACACGAAGGATATAAGACGCTCGATTTTTGTAGGAGTGGGTTCGAACGGCCCGAATCGCATTCCGACGAATTCGTTTCCGTTCTTTGGGGAGCTGCAAATACTTTTTTATCAGCTTGCGGGTCTTTTTTTCTGATGCCGAAACAAGAAGGTCACGCCCGGGACGAAACAGCCTTCGTACCTCCGGAGTGTCTGATGTGATCAGTAAACCACCTGATGCAAGAACTTCATATGTCCGCTGAGTAAGCCGATCGGTACCGTTTTGGGGACCGATGACAAAATCAACTGAACTGTACACCTTGTTTGCTTTCGTATACGGCAAATAACCGCGAATCCAATGTTTGGGAATAGGTTGCTTGAATACGTGGCGCATCTGATCCCAGTAACGACCGTAGAAGTTTATTTTCAAATTTTTTTTCAAGAACGGATTCACTAAATGACGAAGAGTTTGAAATCGATAATGTTTCGGTTTTTCCCTGTACAGCTGCACGTATCCGTTTGCGACAAGCGCTGCCGTACTTCGATATTTCTTGTGAACCTTTGCTCTTCTATGAACGGACGGATCAAAACCAAAATCAAGGTGAGCCGTCGGAATGGATAATTTTCGATAGAGCTTCATTGTTGGCCGGTGGATCGTAAACACAAAATCAGGCTTGATTCGACGAATTAACGGCAGGGAGAAGCTCTGTGTATAGCCGGGGTCCTCCGTCGACCAATAGACATGCGGGACACAGGAGTGCTTTACCGCCTTAGCAATTTGAAGTTGCTTCTTTGCAGATCCGTTCGCTTCGGTCCAACCGATCGTCATGATCAAGTCGGGTTGAAATCGATTAATGATCAGCTTCGTATTCGAATCGGGGGAATACGTTTTTACCTTATGGCCTAACTTGCGAAACCCATTCGGTAATCCGTGAATCCACATGGCGTGATCTTCAAGGAATAAAATCCGCACGGTAATCCTCCCATTAGACTTTTCAATTAATTAACATGTTTTTACCTCATTCAAAAATGAAAGACCGCCCCATTGATTAAATAATCTTCTTGTTTTTCGTGAAATGACCGTGAGGGAAGGGATGCTTCCATCTCCTTTGCCCGACTTAGGGAATACCAAGTATAGAACATTCCTATTAATGCCTGTTCCACCGCTTCTTGGATTTGATTTGATTCCCAGCCTTTTCGCCAAGGCAATGGACCCTTCGCCTAACCCCACATCTTGATCGGCAAAGATCGCATACGCAAATCTTTTATTTTTCAGGTTATACACGACGGCAAAATCCCCCAAAACCGCACCGAAACTTTGGTTTGCAGGCAATACGATGTAAGGGATTGTTTCTGAATTCACATAAGCGGCTGGATCAAATGGAGACTTGTTATAATCCGAAAGGGATGTTTGAGAAACATAATACCCTGGGGCGGGATCGCTTCTCTTTTGGATTACAGGTCTCCCCGACGGCTTGCCGTTGCGTGTCACAATTCCCCACCAGTTGCCTGGCCTGCCTGCATGGCTCAAATCGTCTAGTCCGGTATTTTGAGGATTGTAAGCATGCGGGGAACCATCCGCGTCTATGGCCAATTTGCTGCGGAAAAAGAAGGCTCGAGGCCTTTTTCCGGGAATTGTATATACAAAAATCCGTTTATTAACTTGGGGATCATAGACAGAACCTACCACTCGTTTCATACAAATCACCCGTTCCCTTTGCTGCATTTTCCCACCATCGTATTCATGGGTAACGGAAGAGGATTGCAACGATAGCCTATTTTCGCCAAATTAGGAACTTTGCTTATTCCCCGGATAAGTGCGGTGAATACAATTTTTGTATCTATACGCAAAGTTACCTACACCTAGTGGACTATGGTTGCGAAAAGGCGGGTTATCAGATGAGAATTTTGTTTTTCGAGAGCGGACCGATCTGGTCGCGGGGATTGCCTGGCGGGTTGCGTGAATTAGGTCATAAAGTGCTTATTTCGGGACCTCTGACCCGCCGGAAAATACCCGCTCTGATTCAATCATTCCGTCCTGACTTGATGGTGACGGTTGGTTGGGGACCCGAGCATACGAAGGAGAAGCAACGTTGGATGGGGAAGTTTGCAAAAGCAGCGAACATTCCTTTGATTTATTGGGCTACGGAGGATCCTAACTTTACGAAAGAGTACACATTGCCCTTAATAAGGCGAATGAAGCCGAATTTTATTTTCACCATTTCGGCGAAGACTGCAGAATATTACCGGAAAATGGGCCTTCCCGCCGCGTATATGGATTTTGCTTATCATTCGAGTATTCACAGACGCTTAAAACCTAATAAAAAATATGAAACCGACATAGCGGTTGTTGCGAATGCCTACCCGGAAGTTCTGCAAAAATATCCAAAGCATTATCGCCGCAGGGCCATCAACATTTTACTTCGTCCTTTACTCAAAAAAGGCATGAGAGTAGACTTTTACGGTAGTAATTGGGATAAAATGGGTCATTATCTGGGCCGCCGAATACCTCGCCGGTGGATTCACGGGAAAATCCCTTACAAGGACGCGAGCAGAGTCTATAGCTCTGCGAAAATTATGCTTGGACCACAAAATTATCCCGATATGGTAACTCAGAGAACTTACGAAATATTAGGTTCCAGCGGATTTTTATTAACGTGCAATACACCGGGAATTCGAAAATTGCTGAAACCGGGACGTGATGTTGTCGCGGCTTCTTCCCCGAACGAAACGATAAGTTTGGTAAAGCGCTACTTGAAAGATTCAAAAGGACGTGAGCGCATCCGGAAACAAGGAAGAATGACGATCGCCAAGCACAATTATAAAAATCGAGCCAAGTTTATGCTAAGAGTACTGCGTCGACACGGTCTGCTTAAAAAATAAAATGAACGCCGGGAAGTGAGAAACCGGAGTTGTTGCGGGGCGGAGAGGAGAGGGGGGAATGGATGTCTTGGGACGATGTCATTTATGAGGTACCCACTTCCAAAAAGGTTGCTGCTCTCACGTTCGATGTTGCTTTTGGAAATCAAGTACCACTCGCCATGCTGAGATTGTTAAACAAGCTGAAAGTAAAAAAGGCCACCTTCTTTCTTAGCGGCACATGGGTAAATCAATATCCCGCCATCGCGCGTCGAATTCATAGACAAGGCTTTGAATTAGCCTCCCATGGTTACCTCCACCGGGATTATTCACGACACAGCAATATATGGATCGATCGGCAAGTCAAAAAGGCGAAGCGCGCCATCTACAGGGCAACCGGGGTTAGAACCAACATGATCCGTACGCCTAGCGGAGATATGAATCTAAGAGTCATTCAAAAATTGCGTTCCATGGGCCAGACCATCATTCAATGGGATACCGATTCGCTAGATTGGACCATGCCAGGGGTTGGAAAAATCGTGAAAAGAGTGTTAGTTCATGTCCATCCAGGGGATATCATCTTATTGCATGCTTGCGATACTTGGACCCAGACCTTGAAGGCTCTACCTGTTATTGTAGATTCCTTAAGGAGAAGAGGCTATAAATTTGTGACTGTTACAGAACTTCTTAAGTACGCAAAGACAAGGGTTAAGAAAAGGTGATGTTATAAATAATGAACGACATTTCAGCGGTATATAACGTGCATACAAAAGAGAAAATCGTCGCCCTTACCTTCGACATCGGCTGGGGAAAGAAGGTCCAAAATCCCGTATTGGACATATTGGAAAAAAAACGCGTCCCGAATGTGACGTTCTTTTTGGCCGGCCCTTGGGCCATCCGCAATGTGAAAACAGCCAAAAGAATAAGATCTGTGGGATATGAAATTGGTTCACATGGTTATTTGCACTATAATTACTCCAAGCATGGGAACAAGTGGATCGAAAAAGAAGTAAAAAAAGCAGAAGCGGCAATATTTCGAGCTGCAAAAGTTCGAACCCGATTGATCCGTACTCCGAATGGAGATCACAACCGCAGGGTGATCAAAAAGTTAAACCGAATGGGGTATGAAGTCATACAGTGGGACACGGATTCCCTCGACTGGACGAACCCGGGAGTGCGCCGGATTGTGAACCGAGTACTTGCCCGCGTTCATCCGGGCGATATCGTTCTGATGCATGCAAGCGATACGTGTAAACAAACAATAGCGGCTCTGCCACGCATCATAGATGGATTGCGCAGGAAAGGATATCGATTTGTAAAGATCTCCACGATGATTCGGTTAATTAAGAATCAATAATGGACCCCTTCATAAGGCGCGAAAAAGCTCCGTACCCGGTGACGGGAAACGGAGCTTGTACATCTTGCTTTTAGTTTTCGACGATATCCGCAACCATTTCATCTTCTCCAACAACGAGTTGAATTTGACTGCGGAAGATGCGTTGATTATATTGCGTGAACATGTAACGCTCGATCGCTTCGAGCATGTTGGCTTCCACCAAGTATTGGCTTCGGCCCTGCACCCAAACTTCAGCGGTAAAACCGAGCTCTTCGTCCCAGCTTAATTCCACTTCGATATCGTTTGGCTGCAGTTGCTTACGTTCCGCCATATGCAAACATATCGCATTGACGATTTCATCCATACTTAAACGCATACCGATTAATACCTCTTAGGATTCTCGTCAAGTTTTTTACGATCTTTGAAGTAAACGTAAATTTTGCGGATAACGGCAATTAGGATCACAATGGCCGCGACGTTAACGAGCAAGCCTAGCATGTCGCCGAAAAAGCCCATTCCGCCAAACATGCCGCCGAACAGCATGCCGGCCAAGCCGCCGATCATCAAACCTTTCATGAAGCCCCCGCCGCTGAAAAATCCGCGGTTTGTCGTTGCCGCGCCGGTGTTCGTTGTGCCTTTTGTTGCGCCGCCATCCGTTTTGGATACGTTGTCGGTCGATTTGGAAGGCGTCTGGTTGTACGATCTTTTCCCCGATTTGAAGCCTTTCGCATCCGCATGGTCCACAGCCGCAAATCCCGAAAACCCGGCAAATACAGCGAACGCCAGCATCAGTACTACAAGTTTCTTCATTTAATCCCATCCTCCTGTTGCGATTCGATAGGTTTCCCCGTATAGTTCTACGTATAGTATTTGCTTTGGTTTCAAAAAATATTTTTCGGAGGTTATCCGATTGCAAGTTTATCCTTCGGCTTATATCGATTATTTGATCGAATTTCACGCAAACCGCGATTATTTTGAATGCCATGAACTATTGGAGGAATATTGGAAGGAACATCCGGAAAGCCCATACGCCAAAACTTGGGTCGGTCTCATTCAAACGGCGGTGTCGCTGTATCATGGACGCAGAGGAAATTTGGCTGGAGCACGTAAAATGAACCGGCAAGCGCTCGTCAATTTGAACGAAGCGGGTCTGCACTACCTTGGGATTGATGCCGACGCGTTTCTGGACGCGCTGAGAAAGCGTGGGGAGCAGCTGGAGGAGGATGCGCCGCCGTATGCGGACATCAACATTCCGATCGCAGATGCGCAGTTGGAGCTTGCATGCGAGGAATTGTGCAAGAAAAGAGGGCTTGTCTGGGGACAGCCTAGCGATATGACGAACGAGGAGCTCATCCATCGGCATACGCGCCGCGACCGTTCCGAAGTCATAAGAGCGAGACAAGAGCAGCTCGAGCTGCGCAACCGGAAGAACAACCTTTGAGCGGGTGTATCCCCATGCGCATGATCATCGCGAAGAAAAGAAAGAGCACAGCGCCGCTGTGCTCTTATTTGTTCGTTCGAACAATTTATTCAGGTTGATGTTCGCCGTAGCCGTTCACTACCAGCTCCAGCTTTCCGGTTTTAGGATCCATAATCATGCCGTGGACCGGTATGCCGGGAGGCAGGAGAGGATGCTTGCGAATAATCTCGACGCTGTTCGTAACCCCTTCATGTACGCTATCGAAGCCGGTCAACCACCGGTTCAAGTTGATGCCGGAGTTTTTCAGCGTATTGATAACGTCTTCCGAGATGCCCCAGTCGACCGCCTTCTGAATGACCTTCTCAGGGTCGATTCCGGTCATGCCGCAGCCATGGTGGCCGACGACGAACACTTCGCGAGCTCCAAGTTCATAGATGGCGACAAGTACGCTCCGCATAACGTTGCCGAACGGCATTGTAATGATGGCGCCGGCGTTTTTAATAATTTTGGCGTCTCCGTTGCGCAGGTTCATCGCTTTGGGCAGCAGCTCGACGAGCCGCGCGTCCATGCAAGTAATGATGACCATTTTTTTATCGGGGTACCGATCGGTCAAATAAGCTTCGTATTCTTTGTTCTCTACAAACGTTTTGTTGAATTCCAATATATTCGATAGGTTCGACATCGTATTCCTCCCACTACTTTAAAACTACCGGCCGTTTATCCAACAAAGGCATAAACGCATTATAGATTTGGCTTGAGCTGCTCAATTTATACGAACGGGTCCGTTCGGCATAGTCGATTACCATTTGATCCTCGAAATATATTTCGTGATTCGGATCATAGCATACGGGGAAAGGGTCTCCGGAAGCTTGGACATCGTAAGGAGGCGGATCCTCGATAATCCATAGCTGAGCTACGCCGTTGACGGCACAGCCGCATCCTTCCGTATCGTAGGCGAGCTTTAGATAAGCGGATCGGTCGCCGAATTTTTCGCGAATTTGTTCCACTGCCGCATCGGTAAAGCGAATAAACATGCTGAAGCGCTCCTTTCCATAACATGTAAAAAACCCGTTGTGTAACATGTTGATTATACGTCTTGGAACTTGTATGATCAAGTTAAGTTACATACGAATCACGATAATCCAGGGAGGAAACGAACGATGAACGATGCTTTAAAGCGGCAAGTCGACGGCTTTAGGCAGCTTGTAAAAAAAATCCAAAGCTATAACGAAGCGCTGGCCGTCGTGTATTGGGACATGCGAACCGGTGCTCCGCGCAAAGGAATCGCGGCAAGGTCCGAAGCGGTCGGAACGTTGTCGGGCGAAGCATTCAAGCTGCGAACCTCCGATGAAATGGGCCATTATGTAACGGCGCTTATGGAAAAAGACAATTTCGGGCAATTGGACGAAATCAATCGCAAAGTCGTCTCCGAATGCCACAAGGAATACGAGCGCAGCAAAAAAATTCCGCACGATAAATACGAAGCTTACGTTGTGCTGACGTCGCAAGCGGAATCCGCTTGGGAAGAAGCGAAGGAAAGCTCCGATTTCGATTCGTTCAAACCGTATTTGGAGAAGATCGTCGCGTTCAACCAAGAATTCATCGATCTGTGGGGCTACAAGGAAACCCGTTATGATACGCTGCTCGACATGTATGAACCGGACATGACGGTCGCCAAGCTGGATCAAGTGTTCGGCGAGCTGCGCGAAAAGCTGGTGCCGCTCGTATCGGCCATTCAGCATGCCGCGAACAAACCGGATACGACGGTACTTCGCCAGCAATTCGACAAGGAGCAACAGAAGAAATTCAGCCGGTTCATTCTTGGCCAGCTCGGCTACGACTTCGATGCGGGACGTTTGGACGAAAGCGTGCACCCGTTCGCGACGGGGCTGAACCCGGGCGACGTTCGCATCACGACGCGCTACTTGCCGGACGACGTCGTCAGCGCCTTATTCGGCACCATACACGAATGCGGTCATGCGCTCTATGAGCAGAACATTTCGCTCGATCTGCTCGGCACCCCGTTATGCACGGGCACGTCGATGGGCATTCACGAATCGCAATCCCGTTTCTGGGAAAATGTCGTCGGACGCAGCCGCGGTTTCTGGAATCGCTATTACGGCGATCTCAAAGAGCTGTTCCCGCAGCAGCTGAACGTACCGGTTGAGACGTTCTACAAGGCGATCAACGAAGTGAAGCCGTCGCTAATCCGAATTGAAGCCGACGAGCTGACGTACAATCTCCACATCATGATCCGTTACGAAATCGAAAAAATGCTGTTCAACGACAACGTCAAGGTGAGCGATTTACCGGAGATTTGGAACGCCAAGTACAAAGAATACCTCGGCGTCGTTCCGGCGAACAACGGTGAAGGCGTGCTGCAGGATGTTCATTGGTCGGGCGGCGGTTTCGGCTACTTCCCGTCGTATTCGCTCGGCAACATGTACGCGGCGCAATTCGCGAACACGATGCACAAATCGCTTCCGCAGTTCGACCAACTCATCGAACAAGGCAACTTCGCTCCGATCAAATCGTGGCTCGTCGAGCATATTTATCAGTACGGCAAGCTGCTCACGCCTTCCGAGATCGTGCAGAAGGTAACCGGCGAGCCGCTGAATCCGGTCTATCTCGTTGACTACTTGGAGCGGAAATACAAAGACATCTACAACTTGTAACCGAACATATGAAAATAAATTTGCACAAAGGCGCTTAACGAAGACGTTAGGCGCCTTTGTCGTTCTCACCAAATGCCTGGGCAGGTGCATAGAATATCGTAATATCCTGCAAACGGGGGGAAGAACGATGAAACTACGAAACATGGCGGTGCTGCTGGCCGTAATGCTGCTGCTTGCGGCCGTATTGGGCGCTTGCGGCAGCGGGAAAGCCGAACAATCGAAAGTGACGATCGGCGAAGTGACGCGCTCGATCTTCTATGCGCCGCAATATGCCGCGCTGGCTAAAGGATTTTTCAAGGAAGAGGGTTTGGACGTTGAACTTACGACGACGCCTGGCGGCGACAAGACGATGGCCGCGCTTCTGTCCGGTCAGATCGACGTTGCGCTCGTCGGCTCAGAGACGTCGATTTATGTGTATCAGCAGGGCTCCGACGATCCCGTGATCAACTTCGCCCAATTGACGCAAACCGACGGCACGTTTCTCGTATCGCGCAAGCCGATCGAAAACTTCGACTGGAATATGCTGAAGGGCTCGACCTTCCTCGGCCAGCGCAAAGGCGGCATGCCGCAAATGGCAGGCGAGTTCGCGCTCAAGAAATTCGGAATCGATCCGCACAAAGACTTGACGCTGATTCAAAACGTGGAATTCGCCAATATTCCGGCAGCTTTCGCGTCGGGCACCGGCGATTACGTGCAGCTGTTCGAGCCACAGGCTTCGGTATTCGAGAAGGAAGGCAAAGGGTACGTCGTGGCGTCATTCGGCAAAGAAAGCGGGCACCTTCCTTACACTGCGTTTATGACGAAAAAAAGCTTCATCAAGGATAACCCGAACACGGTGCAAAAGTTCACGAACGCCATACAGAAGGCGCAAGCGTGGGTGCAGTCGAGCAGCACGGAGGAAATCGCTGACGCGATTATGCCGTATTTTACGAATGTGGACCGGGACATCGTTCTTAGCGTCATTAACCGTTACAAGTCGCAAGGTTCCTTTGCGGTCGATCCGATCATCGACGAGCAGGAATGGAACAATTTGCAGGATGTGATCGAATCGGCGGGCGAGCTGAAGCAGCGTGTAGACCATGGCACGCTTGTCGACAACAGCTTCGCGGAAAAAGCTAGGCCATGAAGCCCGCGGTACAGCTTTTTCATGTATCGCAAGTATACGTGAACGAGCAAGGAGCGTCGCTTGCGATCGACAAAATTAACCTGACCGTGGAGCAAGGCGAGTTTGTCAGCTTGGTCGGTCCGAGCGGCTGCGGCAAAACGACGATTCTGTCGATCATCGCCGGATTGCTCGCTCCTTCTGCCGGAGAGGTTCGCGTAGGCGGTACTGCGGTGAACGGGCCGAACATCAAAGTCGGCTACATGCTGCAGCAGGATTATTTGTTCCCATGGCGCACCATCTACCAGAACGCGATCATCGGTCTGGAGCTGACCGGGCAGTTGAACAAGCAAGGAATCGGCAGAGTCGTGCAGCTGCTGGACGATATGGGACTGGGCACGTTCCGCGACGCATATCCGAATCAGCTGTCCGGCGGCATGCGGCAGCGCGTCGCCCTCGTTCGGACGCTGGCGACGGAACCGGATTTGCTGCTGCTCGACGAGCCTTTCTCGGCATTGGATTACCAAACCAAGCTGAAACTGGAGGATTTGCTTGTCCGCACATTAAAGACGCGGCATAAGACGGCGATACTCGTGACGCACGATTTGTCCGAAGCGATTGCCATGAGCGATCGGGTCATCGTACTGGGTCGCAATCCGGGCACGATCCGCAAACAGTTCTACGTTCCTGAGCGGATCCGGGCGGTGGAACCGTTCCATGCTCGCGAGCAGCCGGGGTTTCATGCCTTGTTCAATGACATCTGGCAGCAGCTGGAATCCACGGAGGAGAAGAGGTGATCGCGCATGGGCGCGCCGTTCCGGATGAATCGTCAAGACAGCAAGCAGCTCGCCCTCCGGCTTCGAGAGGAGTATCAAATTCGCAAGACACGGGTACTGCGACGTGTACTCGCCGTCCGGATTGTTCTGCTGATCGCTTTTTTTGCGCTATGGGAAATTGCCGGGCAGCTGAAGTGGATTGACGTTTTGTTGTTCAGCTACCCAAGCAAAATCGCACGCCTTATCTGGGATCAACTCATCGACGGCACCTTGCTGCCGCACATCGGCACGACCGTGCTGGAAACGTTCGTCGGATTCGTGCTCGGCACGGCGCTTGGTACGGCAGCCGCCGCCATATTATGGTGGTCGCCGTTCCTTGCGCGCGTGCTCGATCCGTTCATCGTCGTGCTGAACAGCATGCCGAAGGTCGCGCTTGGACCGCTGTTTATCGTCAGCTTCGGCGCAGGCTTCGCGGCGATCGTCGCAACAACGCTGTCGGTTACGGTCATCATCACCATGCTGCACATCTACGGCAGCTTCAAGCAGACCGATCCGAATTTCGTGAAGGTTGTCCGCGTATTCGGCGGATCGCGCTGGAATATTTTCGCGAAAGCCGTACTTCCGTCGTCCATTCCGGCGATCGTGTCGACGCTGAAGGTCAACGTTGGGCTGGCTTGGGTCGGCGTGATCGTAGGCGAGTTCCTCGTTTCGCAGCAAGGGCTTGGATACTTGATCGTCTACGGCTTTCAAGTTTTCAATTTCACGCTGGTACTGGCCGGATTGTTCATCATTGCGGCCGTAGCGACGATGATGTACCAGGCTGTCGCTTATATCGAGAAAAAAATGCTTTCGAATCGGTAGGTAGAAAAAAGCGCAGTCCAATAGAATGAAAGTCTACAAAGTAATCGAGGCGGGATAAAAGTTTTTGTCACTCTAGACGAATGTCCTGCATACACTTGTAATGAATGATTGTAGTGGAGGAGGTTGAAAGGATGTCAGTTCGAGATAAAGATGTGCAATGCAGACAGATCATCACGAAAGCGATCTGCGGCAAAGGACGTAAGTATGCATGCGTGACCCATACCGTAACGCCGCCTCATAATCCGAGCAGCATTTTGGGTGCGTGGATTATAAATCATCAATATGAAGCGGTCAAGTCCGGGGATGGCATCGAAGTCATTGGTACTTACGATATCAACATCTGGTATTCATACGACAAAAACTCGCAAACGGACGTAGCAAAAGAAACGATTTCGTATGTAGAACTGGTCCCGCTATCTTATGTGGATCCCAAACATAGGACTTCGACGGAGGAAGTGGACGCAGAGGCTACGCAAGAGCCTAACTGCGTCGAAGCCAGCGTATCGTCGTCGGGCACGAGCGTTATTATTCGCGTAGAACGGGAATTCGCGGTCGAGATGATCGCGGAAACGAAAGTGTGCGTATTGGTCTGCCCGCACGGCTGCGACGATTTTGGCGACAAAGACTACGACTTCGCCGAAGGTGGAGACGACGGCGAATTCGAGGATCTGGATGCGGACCTGCTCGAGGACGGCGTCTAAGTCGTTTCATAGTTCAGTATATGCGGAATACGGGATTGCGAAGAGGGCGGGTGCCCTCTTTTTGTTTGATTTTTCGGATAAAAAGCGAAGCGTTCTAATATGCTGTGGGGAAGGGGGATGGACGATGTCATCGTTTCTGTTGTACGACGAGAGCAATGCTCCGGTCCGGCTGCTCGAACAATTGACCGTGGCTCATGGGTCGAAATTGCCCGACGAGGCGGAAACAACCGTGATCTATTGGGGAACGGCGCAAACGCCCGTACGTCCGCGGGGCTCCCGCACTTTAAACGCCGAAGCGGCGCGCGTTTCGCAGCTCGACGGAGACAGGATGAGCAGCATGCTGCGCCGGCACGGCATTCAGGCGGCCGCTTTGGCGCCACGCCTGTCCTCTCGGCAGGACGGGGCGACGATCAAGCTCGGCGCGGGCAGAGGTTATATCGTACCGGTGTTCCATTTGCAGCCTATCGGGTTGTTTGCGTCCCCTAGTGTGTTTGCGCTTCCATCGACATACCGGCAATTGGAGATGAATGCCAACTCGCCGATCGTGAGGAGCATCACCCGAGCCGCGGTGCGTACGGTGTACAGCCTCGGACTTGATTTCGCCAATGTCCACATCGCGTTCGGCGATCAAGGCTCGTTTGCCGTGATGAAGGTAGACCTTTCCCCGCAGCTGGACGATCGGCTCGCGGCGATGTACGCGGCCGCGATTGCCGCGTTTGCCGAAAGCGTTGACGAAGAGTCCAAGGCGCGGCGACGGCCGGTTGTCGTCGGAACGGATCCTGAATTTATATTGCGCCGGGTTGACGGGAAAATCGTATCGGCATCCAAATATTTGGCCAAAAAAGGCGTCGTCGGCTGCGATTCGGTCGTCATCCGCGAGCGTAAATATTATCCGCTCGTCGAGCTGCGCCCCGATCCGAGTCCCGAGCCCGGGCAGCTGATCGCCAACCTGCATCAGGCGATGGAAATGGCGGCCGATCAGATCGCCGACGACTCGCTCATGTGGCTTGCGGGAGGAATGCCTTACAGAGGATTGCCGCTCGGCGGACATTTGCATTTAAGCGGCGTATGGCTGAACGCGGAATTGCTGCGCTCTCTAGATAACTATTTGGCGCTGCCGCTCGTTTTAATCGAAGATTCGACGACGGCCCAACGCAGGCCGAAATACGGGTTCCTCGGCGATTTCCGGCTGCAGCCGCACGGCGGCTTCGAATACCGTACGCTGCCCAGTTGGCTCGTATCGCCGAAGGTCGCAACCGGCGTCGTCGCGCTGGCGGTCGTCATCGCCACGCACTATCGCGAGCTTCATCGGCGGCCGCTTGCGTCCGAATCGATGCAGCAGCACTACTACGACGGCGATAAAGCCGCAATCGGGCGCGTTTTCACCTTGCTTCGCTCCGATCTGGAGCGGCTGCCTGCGTTTGCCGCTTTCCGCGAGGCGATCGAACCGCTGTTCCGCCAGATGGAGCGGAAAGAACCGTGGAACGAGCAGGAGGATATACGCCGGTCGTGGAAAATTAAGCCCTATTCATGATTCCCTTTGGCATTCATGGTATAATGTTGGGGAATGTTCGTACATGCATGGGGTTGGAGGTAAGGCGAGTTGAAGTATACACCGATGATCGAGCAATATTTGGCGGTCAAGCAAGAAGCGCAGGACGCCTTTTTGTTTTTCAGGCTCGGCGACTTTTACGAAATGTTTTTTGACGATGCGATTCTCGCGGCGAAGGAGCTCGAGATCACGCTGACAGGCCGTGACGGCGGCGTGGAGCAGAAAATACCGATGTGCGGCGTTCCGTACCATTCGGCGGAAAATTACATAACGAGGCTGATTGAAAAAGGATATAAGGTCGCCATTTGCGAGCAGGTGGAAAATCCGGCCGAAGCGAAAGGCGTCGTCCGCCGGGAAATCGTGCGCGTCGTTACGCCGGGAACGGTGATGGACGGCAAGACGCTTGGCGACAAGGCGAACAACTTTCTCGTATGCCTGGCGTCGGACGGCGGTTCGTACGGCGTTGCGGCTTGCGACTTGACGACGGGCGAGCTGTACGTGACTTCGCTAGCGCGGACTTTCGAGCAGCTGATGGATGAAGTGAACGTGTACGAACCATCGGAAATGATCGGCGACAGCGCCGTACTCGAGGAGGTCCGCCAAGCCGGCTATGCGAGCCAGTGGTCGAAGCCGGTCTTGTTCACGGCTTGGGATCGGGAGGACGGGAAGCTGCTTGCAGAGCAATTCCCTGGCGAACAATGGGGTGCGGAGGATACCGCGCGCCGCCGCTCGGTCGCTTTGCTGCTCGCTTATTTAAGCGATACGCAGAAGCGTTCGCTGCAGCATGTGACGCGGATCCACCAATACGAACCGAATCAATATATGATTCTCGATCCGTTTACGCGCCGTAATCTGGAATTGACGGAAACGGTGCGGGACCGCGCGAAGAAAGGCTCGCTACTGTGGCTCCTGGACCGGACGCATACGTCGATGGGAGCAAGGCTGCTGCGCCGCTGGATCGACAAGCCGCTCATGAGCAAGAAGGGAATCGAGGAGCGGCTGGAGGCTGTGGATGTACTGTATAACCAGTTCATTCTGCGTGAGGAGCTGCGCCAGCAGCTGAAGGAGATTTATGATTTGGAGCGGCTCGTCGGCCGCATCTCGTTCGGCAATGCCAACGGCCGCGACCTGATCGCGCTCAAGGCGTCGTTGCGGCAGGTGCCCGGATTGCGCGAGTTGTGCGCATCAAGCGACTCTTCGACACTGCGCCGCCTCGTGGAGACACTCGACGACTGCGAGGACATTGCCGGTCAAATCGAAGCCGCGATCGTCGACGAACCGCCCGTTTCGATTCGGGACGGCGGGCTCATCAAGGCCGGCTACCACGAGCGGCTTGACCAGCTTCGCGAAGCGAGCGTGAACGGCAAGCAATGGATCGCCGAGCTCGAGCGTCAGGAACGCGAAGCAACAGGTATTAAGTCGCTCAAAATCGGTTACAACAAAATATTCGGATATTTTATTGAAGTGACGAAGGCGAACATGGGCGCATTGCCCGAAGGCCGTTATGAACGCAAGCAAACGCTGGCGAACGCGGAGCGGTATGTAACGCCGGAGCTGAAGGAGAAGGAAGCGCTGATCCTTGAGGCCGAGGAGAAGATGGTCGATATCGAGCAGCAGCTGTTCCTCGACCTGCGGACAAGCATCGCAAGCCAAATGACGCGGCTGCAGCAATTGGCCGAAACGATCGCGGCGGTCGACGCTTACCAGTCGATGGCGACGGTCAGCGCCTCGTATCGGTTCCGGCGACCGACGATTACCGACGGCTATGACTTCGTCGTAGAAGCCGGGCGGCATCCCGTCGTGGAGGCCGTCATGGACGGCGGTGCGTTCATCGCCAACGAGACGACGCTGACCGCGGACGAAACGCGCGTATTGCTCATCACGGGGCCGAATATGGCCGGCAAGAGCACGTATATGCGTCAAGTGGCGCTAATTTGCATCATGGCCCAAATCGGCTGCTTCGTGCCTGCGGACAAAGCCGAAGTGCCGCTCATCGACCGGATCTTCACCCGGATCGGCGCGGCGGACGACTTGATCGGCGGCCAAAGCACGTTCATGGTCGAGATGAAGGACATTCAAGTGATGACGGAGAAGGCGACCGAACGCAGCTTGGTCATCATCGATGAACTCGGCCGCGGCACGTCGACGGGCGAAGGGATGTCGATCGCCCAGGCGGTAATCGAGTTTTTGCACGATCATGTTGGCTGCAAGACGCTGGTATCGACACATTTTCACGAATTGGCGCATTTGGAGGATAGCTTGCAGTTTTTGAGCAATCACTGCATGGCGGTCGCCGAAAGCGGGGATACGGTGACGTTCTTGCGGAAGCTGGTACGAGGCGCGGCAGGGACAAGCTATGGCATCTACTGCGCTCGGCTTGCCGGCTTGCCGGATCTCATTATCGACCGTGCCTATGCCTTATTGTCCGGATTCGAAGAGCGAGCTGCAGCTGCCGCGGGCTCCGTGCTGGCGGAAACGGCGGCAGGCATGGCGGAGACGCAGGAAGCCTACGGCGTCGTCCAGCTTTCGATTTTCGGAGACGAGGACAAACAGTCCGCGAAAGGGAAAGCGACCGACCGTTCCAAAAGGAAGCCGGAGACCGATGATGCCGAGCCGCGCATCGTCGCGCTTCATGCAGCATCGGCTGAACCGTCTGCAGAACCGTCTGCTGAGCCGAAGATCGATCCTAAGGCGCTCCAGATTATCGAAAAGCTGAAAACGGCGGATTTGATCAATATGACGCCTCTGATGGCGATGAATTTTGTATACGAGCTGAAGAAGCAATCCGAGGAATTGCCGTAACTATCCAAAAATTTCTGAATAAAAGAAAGAAATTTCTGAAGTCGCGAATAGTCGTATGATGGCGAGCTTGATTCAGAAATTAATTGCTGAAATTCAGAAAAGATTTTCTGATTTTGAGCCGCTATTGAGCGGAATCTGTGCAATTCAGAAATTAATTTCTTAATTTTAGCCAAAAATTTCTGAATAAAAGAAAGAAATTTCTGAAGTCGCGAATAATCGCTTGATGACAAGCTTGCTTCAGAAATTCGTATCTAAAATTCAGCCAAAAATTTCTGAATGCCTTTAACAGTAATCTCAGTACCTTTACAGTTATCTTAGTACCTTTTTACAGTATCTCGGTACCTCTTACAGTTTTCTCTGAATACCCGTTTTTTCGAAAGTCTTTCTCAGTTTTCTGAAGGACTTTCACGGAAAAGAACCGATTAGCCGTACAGAACATGAGGCCGGTCTAGGAGTAGCACAACGCACACCGAATACATCAAACGAAGGGGATGGGCTTCCGATGAATTTCGATCGAAACAAAGCAGTCGCCTTGTTGCGCAGATATGGCGTCGTCATCATGTTCGCCGTCATTGTCGGCTTGACCGTGACGGCAGCGGCACTGCCCTCGCAAGCCGCCGGCCAGACCGGAGAAAGCACGGCCGATGCGATTAACAAAGTCGATGCGCAAGTGAAGGAAGTGCTCCAGCTGCTGGAGCAAAATCACGTCAGCAAGCCGGACGCCGAACAGCTTAAGGATGCGGCGATTCGCGGTATGATTCAGCAGCTGAACGATCCGTATACGCAATATTTTAGCGCGGACGAATGGAAAAGCTTCCAGAACTCGCTCGAGAACAATTATGTCGGCATCGGCGTTCGCGTCGGCGAGGATAGCGAAGGCTTTTACGCAGCGGAGGTTTTCCCGAACTCTCCGGCCGAAGGGCAAGGGTTGAAGCGTGGCGACTATATTACCGCCGTTGGAGGGAAATCCGCCAAAGGCATGAAGGTCGACGATTTGACGGGGGCCATCAAAGGCAAGGAAGGAACAAGCATAACGATTACGGTACGTTCCGGAACCGTTTCGCGCGAGGTGACCTTGCAGCGGAAGACGATTCAGATTCCGATCGTGACGGCGAAAATGGTCGGCCGCATCGGTTATATAGACCTGTCGACCTTCTCTGAAAACGCGGACGAGCTGTTCGCCGAAAGGCTGAAGGAGCTCAAGATGAAGGGCATATCCTCGCTTATCGTCGATCTGCGAGATAATGGAGGCGGATACCTCGATTCGGCGACGAACATCGGCAAACATTTCATCCGAGAAGGCGCGTTTATTCATACGAAAGACCGGAACGGCACGGACAATCCGATCCAAATTACGAACGGCGAGCAGCTCGGCATTCCGGTATTCATGCTCGTGAACGGCAACAGCGCAAGTGCATCGGAGGTGTTAACCGGAGCGCTGCAGGACTATAAAGTCGCAAAAGTGGTCGGCACGAAAACATTCGGCAAGGGCAGCGTGCAGAGCCTTGTACCGCTTTCCACAGGCGGCGTGCTTAAGGTGACGATCCAGGAGTATTTGACGCCGAAGCAGCACAAGGTGAACAAGGTTGGCATCACGCCGGACATCGAAGTCAAAGGCGATGCGGCGCAGCTGCTGACCGCCTTGAATGCGGCCGGCTTGACCAGCCTCGATGTGGCGATGGACAGCAAAGCCTTGACGGTGAACGGCGTCGATTTTCCCGATACGTTCCCTATACTGAGCGAGGGGAATAAGCTCTACGTCCCATCGCGCGTGTTGGCGGCGATGGTACAAGGGCAATTAACTTGGAACGGTTCGGCTCGCGGACTGGATATCGACTCGGGAGCGGTCAAGAAAACGTTCGCGACTGAAGCGGACGGGTTAAAAACCGCCAAAGACGGAACAACGTATATCGATCTGCGGCGCTTTCAGGCGAGCTTCCCGCAGTTCAGCTGGTCCGGGGATGCCAAGCGCATAGAGCTTTATTTTAAATCGAAATAAAAAGTAATCTATGTCGGGGTTGAAGGGAAGGTGTTCCGATGGGCATCATACGCGTGCTTGACGAGCATATCGCGAACCAAATCGCCGCCGGGGAAGTGGTAGAACGCCCTTCCTCGGTCGTTAAGGAGCTAGTGGAAAATTCGATCGACGCCGGCAGCACCAAAATCGACGTAACCGTCGAGGAAGGCGGCTTGCAGCTCATCCGGATTCAGGACAACGGCTCCGGCATCGAACCGGATGACATCGAAACGGCTTTTTACCGCCATGCCACCAGCAAAATCGCGACCGGCAAAGACTTGTTCCAAATTCGCAGCCTCGGCTTTCGCGGCGAGGCGCTGCCCAGCATCGCGGCCGTCTCGAAGGTAGAGTGCACCAGCGCGACGGAGGCGGGCGGCCTCGGCCGCAAAATTGTCATCGAAGGCGGCAAGCTGCTGATGAATCAGGACGCCATGGCGGCCAAAGGAACGGATTTCGCCGTGAAGGAATTGTTCTACAATACGCCTGCACGGCTGAAATATATGAAAACGATCCAGACGGAGCAAAGCCACATCTCGGATTATGTGTACCGATTAGCCTTGGCGCACCCGAGAATCGCCTTTACTTTGCGGCATAACGGCAATCTGCTGCTTCAGACGACAGGAAACGGCGACGCGCTTCAAGTACTGGCGGCCATATACGGGACGGCTGCTGCGAAGAGTATGATAGCGGTCGAAAGCGAAAACCCGGACTATTCGATCCGCGGTTACGTCTCGAGGCCCGAATTTACGAGAGCGAATCGCACGGCGATGTCCACGATCGTCAACGGCCGGTACATACGCAACTACACATTGACACAGGCTATTCTGAGCGCGTATCATACACTTCTGCCGATCAACCGGTTTCCGCTTGTGCTGCTCGAACTGAACATGCACCCGACGCTTGTCGACGTCAACGTTCATCCCTCGAAGCTAGAGGTACGATTCAGCAAGGACGCCGAACTGATGCAGTTCGTCGAAACGGCGGTCAGGAGCAAGCTGAAGCAGCTCGTGCTCATCCCGGAAGCGGTGAAGCCTGCGGAGAAGAAGCCGGTCGTCATTCAAGAGCAGCTTGCGTTCTATCGGGCGGAAACGGCGGCGTCATCGGCTATACCTGCATCGCCGGTACATCCGTCCGCTTCAACGACTCAATCGTCTCAAGCGGCAGATAGAACGAACTGGCAGCAGCCGACGCACAATGGGACGATAGCCGGAGGCAAGGTCAGAGAAATGGCGGATTCCGCCGCTGGGACGCCGCAGCAGCAAGAGAAAGAGCCGTTCGGCCGGCAAAGAACCGGCGAAACGGTAGATGCAGCCGACGCGATTACTTGGCATCGTTTGAACGAACGCGACAAGGATGTCCCTCCTGTTGCGCCGGAATCACCGGCATCCCCATTTCAATCGTTTGCCGGGGGAGCCGAACATGGGACAGTATCCGCAGAAGCCGCAGGAACTATGGAGACGAGTTCTCTTCTCGGTCATTCGAACAGCCAGGCCAATTCCGCTGCCGGTTCGAGTTCGGCGCGGGAGCGGTATGCCGCTTCCAACGGCGGCGCAGCGATGTCTTCGGGTGCCGCTCCGTCCTCCGGAAGAATACAGCAGCCTGCGAGAGAGTCGCGCAATGAATGGGATGCAGCCGCGGCAGCCAAGCTGCAGGCGATGTTCAAACCGCCGGGAGCGGGTGCCGAGCCGGCGGAGATTCCGGCTTTTCCCGAGCTATACCCGATCGGCCAGATGCATGGCACGTATGTGATCGCCCAGAACGATAGCGGCTTGTTCATGATCGATCAGCATGCCGCACACGAACGTATCAATTACGAGTATTATTACGAGAAATTCGGCAATCCGGAGGAAGCAAGCCAAGAGCTGCTCATTCCGATTACGCTTGAATTTACGCCGACGGATGCGGCTGCTATTCAGGAGAGGCTGCCGTTATTCGCCCAGTCGGGCGTCCATTTGGAACCGTTCGGCGGCGGCTCGTTTATTGTCCGCTCGCACCCGTATTGGTTTCCGGCGGGCGAAGAAAGGCATATTATCGAGGAAATGTCCGATTGGATATTAAAAGAACGCAAGGCGGTCGATCTCGCGAAGATGCGCGAGAAGGCAGCTATTCTATGCTCGTGTAAAGCTTCGATCAAGGCGAACCAAAGTCTCAGCTTGCTGGAGATCGAAGCGCTGCTCGACAAGCTGCGCCGCTGCAAGCAGCCTTATACGTGCCCGCACGGCAGGCCGATCGTGGTCAGCTTCTCGACATACGAGCTGGAAAAAATGTTTAAGCGGGTGATGTAATGATCGTATCGACCGCCTTACGCCCGTCGAAGGAGCTCGTGCTGCGGGCGAAACGGCTTACGGAAGAACTAGGGGCATCCTATGTGCCGCGCGGCGGGCTTTCGCTTGCGAAGCTGGCGGTTTCCCGGGGCGGTGAAGCGGAAGACGTGCTGCTGCTGACAGATGAGGAAGTGAAGCTGATTCGCGCGGACGGTGCGCAAATGTTCTTCCACCCCAGCATGGCGGTCGTACGCGTCAAGCGGATGCTCGCAGGCGAGCCGGACACGCTCGTCGTGCTCGCCGGGGTGAAGCCCGGCGACGCCGTGCTCGACTGCACCGCAGGGCTCGGCTCCGACGCTATCGTGCTGGCGCATGCCGTCGGCGAGCGCGGCGCGGTAACGGCACTGGAGAGCGCGCCAAGGCTGTACGCGCTTCTCCTCGAGGGCCTGCGCACGTACGAATCCGACGTGCCGCAGCTGAATGAAGCGATGCGGCGCGTGCGCATCGCAAATACCGACCATCTGCCGTATTTGCGGCAGATGGAGACAAGCAGCGTGGACATCGTTTACTTCGATCCGATGTTCCGCCAGCCGATCGGCGAATCGAGCGCGATGTCGCCGCTGCGCCGTGAAGCCGACGATCGCCCGCTCGCGGCGGAGGCGATCGAGCAAGCGAGGCGGGTCGCCCGCAAAGCGGTCGTCTTGAAGGAACACCGCGACAGCGACCAGTTCGCTCGGCTCGGCTTCGCGCAAATCCAGCGCACCCATTCGAAAATTGCTTACGGAGTGATACATATTGACAACGGCTGAGCGTAAGCCGAAGCTCATCGTTCTGCTTGGTCCGACAGCGTCCGGCAAAACGAAGCTGAGTATCGAAATATCCAAGCGGTTTGGCTGCGAGATCCTATCCGGCGACTCCATGCAGGTATATCGCGGGATGGACATCGGCACGGCCAAAATCACGGAGCAGGAACGCGAAGGCGTCGTGCACCATATGATCGACATTTGCGAGCCCGACTATCCGTTCTCCGCTGCGGAATTCCAGGCCACGGCCAGACGGCTGATCGCCGAGATCAATGACCGCGGACGCATTCCTTTTATTGTTGGCGGTACCGGCCTGTACATCGAATCGGTCTGCTACGACTACCAGTTCAGCGAGGTCGGCTCGGACGAGGCTTTTCGCGAGGAGCAGCGTCTTTTTGCGGAAAAGCATGGTGCCGAGGCACTCCATGACAAGCTTCGGCAAATCGATCCCGAAGCGGCCGAGCGGCTGCACCCGAACGACCAACGTCGCGTCATCCGGGCGTTGGAGGTCCATCATTTGACAGGCAGCACGTCAACCGGGCAGCGGCGGGGCCAGGAGAAGCAGTCTCCGTACGACCTTGTCCTCATCGGGTTGACAATGGATAGGGATTTGCTATATAAACGTATTGAAGAACGTATCGATCTCATGATCCGGCAAGGTCTTGTCGACGAGGTGCGCGATTTGCTGGATCGCGGAATGCGCACGGAGTATATCTCGATGCAAGGGCTCGGCTACAAGGAGATTGCCGCGTACCTGCGGGGCGAATACAATCTTGACCGGGCGATCGAGCTGCTCAAGCGCGATACGCGCCATTTTGCCAAACGACAATTGTCATGGTTTCGCCACATGCAGGGCATACACTGGGTTGATGTTACCGATTCAACGAATTTTTCCGGACATTTGAATAAAATTAATGCTATACTAGCAGGAAAGTTTCGGATGAATCTTGAATATATTTCAGAACAATCTTAATCGATGGGGGTTATTCGGCCAATGAACAAAACCATTAATATCCAAGACACGTTTCTTAATCAGCTACGCAAAGAAAGCATCCCGGTGACAGTTTATTTAACGAACGGCTTCCAAATCCGCGGCGTCATCCGTGCCTTCGATAATTTCACGATCATTATTGACAGCGAAGGTCGCCAACAAATGGTTTACAAGCATGCAATTTCGACGTTTACGCCTCAGCGCAACGTTTCGCTGATGCAAGACAATACCGCAGAGTAATTGGCGTTTGAAAACCGGCCGAAACATTTACAGCCCGTTTTGCGTATATGAATATGTAAGGTTAAGAGCAACCCTTCGAGGGTTGTTCTTTTCTTAAAGACACTTTAGAGAGAAATTATGTTGGGAGAGGGAGTCGGTACCTATGGCAGCTAGATCATCAGAACAAGCAGGCGGCGAAGGAACACCGAAGAAATCGAAAAAACCGCGCAAAAAGTTTAAAAAAAGCAAACTGTTCTTATGGCTGTTTTTTACGGCGGCGTTTGCCGTATTTTGCGGAATCGCCGGTTATCTAGTTATTTTGTTGAACGGGGAACGCATCTTGACGGAGCAAAAGGATAAGTTCGATATGGCGGAATCGTCCATCCTGAAAGATGCGGATGGCAAGGAAGTGCTACGCTTCGGGCCGGAAAACCGGGAGTACATTACGTACGACAAAATTCCGAAGCTTCTCGTTCAAGCGGTTATCGCCACGGAGGACAAGCGTTTCTACGAGCATCAGGGCGTCGATTTCTGGTCGATCGGACGGGCGCTCGTGAAGGACGTCGTGCAGCGCAGCGCCGTCGAGGGCGGCAGCACGATCACGCAGCAGCTCGCCAAAAACTTGTTCCTGAGCGCGGACAAAACGTTTTTCCGCAAAGCGACGGAAGCTTCGATCGCCGTTGCGCTGGAAACGAAGAGATCTAAAGATGAAATCATGGAATTATATTTAAACCGGATTTATTACGGAAAAGGGGCTTACGGCGTCCAGGCGGCGTCGAAGTATTATTTCAACAAGCCCGTCGAAAAGCTTGATTTGTGGCAAATCGCCACGCTGGCGGGCATTCCGAAGGCGCCAGGCACCTACAATCCGATTTCCAATCCGGAAAAGTCGAAGGAACGCCGCGGCGTTGTCCTGCAGCTTATGTACGAGCAAGGCATTATTACGGCACAAGAGAAAGAGAAGGCGGCGGCGGAAGAATATAAGCCTCCGGTCCGCAACACGAACAGCGAGTTTCTGGCGTATAAGGATTACGTGATCGAAGAGGCGATGAAGCTGACCAAGCTTTCTGAGGACGAGTTGCTGCGCGGCGGCTATATCATCACGACAACGATGAATCAGAAGGCTCAGCGCGCGATGGCATCCGTCTTCGCCGACGACAAGATGTTCGAGGAGGACGGTCCGGATCAGAAGCAGCAAGCGAGCATGGTGATCGTCGATCAGAGCAACGGCGGCATCGTGGCGATGGTCGGCGGGCGGGACTATATCCAGAAGGGCTTCAACCGCGCCGTCGCACCGCGTCAGCCGGGATCGTCGTTTAAACCGATTGCCGTATACGCGCCGGCCATCGAATCGGGCAATTGGTCGCCGTATTCCACGCTGCGCGACGACAAGCAATGCTTTGGCAAATATTGCCCTAGCGACCACGGCAAAAACAAATATGTCGGCCCGATCAGCATGATGGACGCCGTCAAGCGCTCCGTCAATTTGCCGGCTGTTTGGCTGCTCGATCAAATCGGCATGAAAACGGGCTACAATTTTGCGAAGAGCTTGGGCATTCCACTTACCGACGAAGATAAAAACCTCGCGATCGCGCTTGGCGGATTAACCAAAGGCGCGTCGCCGCTCAACATGGCCCAGGCATATAGCGCGTTTGCGAACGGCGGCAGGATGTACGAGGCGCATGCGATTACGGAAATAACGACGACCGAAGGCGACCCCGTCTATTCGATCGGCAAGCTGAAAGCGGAACAGGTGATGAGCGAACAAACGGCCTTTTCGATGACCCAATTGCTGGAAGGCGTATTAACGCCCGGCGGCACCGGAGTCAGAGCGAAGATCGACCGTCCGGTTGCGGGCAAAACGGGGACGACGCAAGTCGGAATCAAAGGCGTGCCAACGAGCGGCAACCGCGACATCTGGTTCGTTGGTTACACGCCGGAGTGGACCGGCGCCGTATGGATGGGCTTCGACAAGACGGACAAAGACCATTATCTCAAGAAGGGCAGCGGCCAAGCTGCCCAATTGTGGGGCAAGGTCATGTCCAAGGCGCTCGCCGGCCGCAAAGTGGTCGATTTCAAAAAACCGGAAGGTGTCGCCGATGTCACGGAGCCTCCGAGTGGCGTTTCCGATCTGACGGCGACGGTCGATACGGAAACGGAATCGGTTGACTTGGCCTGGAAGGCGAGCCCCGATAAAGCCACTTACCGTCTGTACCGCAAGGAAGCTTCCGAGGCGCAGTTCTCGATGCTTCAGGAGATCGCGGCAGGCACCCAAGTCGTCGATATGTCGACTGTTGCAGGCAAGACGTATCAATATTACGTGACCGCTTATTTTGCGGAGTCGAACCTGGAAAGCGAAAAGTCGAACGTGGTGACGGTCGTTATGCCGGATGCTATCAATAAAGAACCGGATATCCTTCCACCTGACGAGCAGCCGATGGAAGAGGAACCTCCGATTGACGAGATTCTGCCGCCGAAAGACTCGAACGGGCAGAACGGCAATGGGAATGGAAACGGCAACGGAAAAGGCAATGGAAATCACGGCAACGGTAATGGTAATGGAAACAAAGGCAACTCAGACAACGGCGGTACCGGGGATACCGGAAATTCCGGAATCGACACCGGAACCGGTACCGATACTGGAAACGGAACGGATACTGGCGACGGTACCGGTTATACAACTGACGGTTCTGAGGTCGGAACGAATTCGACGAATCCGACTTCGAATACAAATTCTTCAGGCACGAGGTAATCGATGAAGCCTGTGTTCAGTTTTCGGTTGATCTTATTGCTGTATTTGCTCGTAATCGGCTCGGTCCCCTTGTTGGCCGGAATGTTCGTTTTTTTCGGCCAGACATCCGGGTATGCCGAGAACGAATTGAAGGATTACGCCGACCAGACGAATATCCGGGTCACCGAGCGAATCGTCCAGGAAATCGGCCAACTCGAAAGCATTTACCGCAATATCAATACGGATTATTATTTGCAATATCAATTCGGTATGGGAACAGGCAGCGCATCCGACACGTTCGATCGATTGAAGCAGCAAACCGACCGAATGATCGGCATCCAGAAGATGAACGATCCTTACGTCACCGATGTCTGCTTTATCTTGGACACGACGTTTTGTTCGGATACGAATGTCATCCCGCCGCAAGAAGAATCTGGGCAGCCCCTCGGCAACGAGCGGCTGCTTCAGCCTTTTCATATGTTGGACGAAGGGAATTCAAGGTACGGCTTGCGCCTCGTTGCGCCGCTGTATCGGCTGGATTCCAACGCCATTATCGGCCACCTGGTCATCGTGACCGATATTTCCCGTCTTATGAACGACTTTCACGGCGCACAGTCTTCGGCAAGGCATACGATCAAGGATGCGCAAGGCCGAACGATATACAACCACGCCGCCAAGGGTACGATCGATACGGAGGGGGATGCAACCGGTGCGAACCGAACCGCAATGCGAGCGGATGAAATCGTTTCCGTACGAACGGTCGATTCCGGAGGGATCCGGTTGACCTCCGAGCTGTCGGTGCCCAACGAGTACATAAGCTCTTCTTGGTCTTCGCTTAGCAAGACGCTCATCATCTTTTTTGGCGTTGTCCTGCTCTTATCCGTGATCAGTTCATTGTTCTTCGCACGTATCATCGCAAATCCGCTGCAGAGCCTCAGGCTGCTGATGAAGAGAGCCGAGCTCGGCGATTTGAAGGCCTATTGGACTTCCGGCGGCTCGCAGGAAATGAATGATTTGGGCGAGAGTTACAACCAGATGCTGAACCGGCTCGAGGAGCTGATCAAAAAAGTGAAAATCGAGGAATCGCTCAAGAAGGAAGCGGAAATTACCGCTTTGCAATATCAGTTGAACCCGCATTTTTTGTACAATACGCTGAATACGATCAAATGGGTGGCGAAAATTCACAAGACGCCGCAAATCGCCGACGCCGTCAGCGCGCTTGTCCGGCTGCTGCAAGCGAGCCTCGGCAAGAAGGGCGATTTCCTTACGATCAAGGAAGAAATCGGACTTATTCAAGATTATATGAATATTCAAGCTTTCCGGTATGGAGATCAGGTCAAGACGGTGTTCGAGATCGAATCCGTCGCTTCCTTGTGCCTAGTACCGCGGCTCATTCTGCAGCCGCTTGTCGAGAATGCGTTGATCCACGGGATCGAGCCGCGCAAAGGCGAAGGGGTCATTACGATCCGCGCTTATCTCGATCGCGACATGCTGCTTTGCGAGGTCAGCGACAACGGAGTGGGCATGAAAGCGAAGGCCATGGCCAATAAGGCCGAACCGCATTCGGACAAGGCGACGGAAGGCAGGCCGGACATGCTGCCGACGGGCCGGGCCGATAACCGGACGGCTAAGGAGAAAATGAGCGGCATCGGGCTGCAGCATATTCGCGACAAAATCCGTTTGTATTACGGAGACGATTATAAAATGCATATTTTCTCCAAGGAAAACGAAGGGACGACGATTCGCCTTTCGCTTCCGATTCACGCAAGCGAGGAGTTATAACCGTATGAATATTATCGTTGTCGACGATGAACCGATCATTCGCGTCGGCTTGCGCACGCTGGTCGACTGGGAGCGACATGGCTTTCGTCTCGCCGGTGAAGCGGCGGACGGGTTTGAGGCGCTGGACCTCATGGCAAGCGAGGCGGTCGATATTCTCATTACCGATATATTGATGCCGGGCATGGATGGGCTGGAGCTGATCCGCAAAGCCCGCGAAAGTAATCACGATGTCGCCGTGCTCGTGCTGAGTTGTTTGGACGATTTTGCTTACGTGAAAGAAGCGATGAAGCTGGGGGCAAGCGACTACATCCTGAAACCAACGATGGAGACCGAAGAACTGGTCGCCATTCTGCAAGGAATGCGGGAGAAGCTGGAGCAGGAACGAGCGGCGCGCGATCAACTGGGGCGGTGGCAGCAGCAAATCGAGCAAACGAAGCAAATGCGGCTGTCCGAGCGGATTCGCCGGTATATCCATCAGCAAACCGCAGCGGACGGCGAGCTGGAAGCCGAGCTGTTCGCCCAGACGGGGGCTGTCGTTTCGCTGATGGTCTATTGGGCTCCCAAAGATGAGCTTCTTCCCGCCGGATTGCCGTTCGCCGATTGCGCCGCCGCCGTCACCTGGCAGGAGCAGGCGCTGCTGTTGTACTACCCTTGCGACGCTTCGGCCATGCAGTCCAAGCTGTTCGCGCACCAATGGTGCTATCATCATGCGACTGCCGTCAACCGGCTGCTGCGGGACTCGGCAGGACAGGAGACGGCACCGGACACCCGCTGGTTTGTCGGCATCGGCCCGGTCATTCGGCAGCTGTCCGATCTGCAGGCCAGCCTACAGCTTCATCAGCGTCAAATCAGGCACGCTTATTATGCCGCCGCGCCGGGAACGACTCACGGCACGATCGTCGGGCTGGACGGGCTTACGGGCGTATCGGACGATCCGGCGTTTCCTTACGAGCTGCGCAACGATTTGCTGCGTGCCATCGCAACCGCCAACGGAGAAGCACTCCTGCACCGCACCGAAGGGATTGCAGATTGGATTCGCGAGGCAAAGCCAGATATCGCGAAGCTGCATGGCTTTACGTTCGAGCTGCTGGCCCTTGCGCTTGGATACGCCCGGGAGCAGAACTACGCGGCTCTGGACGAGTTTGAACGGCTGTACGTTTCCAAGCCGGCCATTGCGGATTGCTTCGATGCGCACGGTCTGACGCAGTGGCTGTCGGCGGCGATGCGGGAGCTGTGGAGCCGGCGCTTCGGCGGCGTCATTCACGCGACTTCGAGCAATCCGTTCGTCCGCAAGGCGATTCAGTTTATGCGCGACAATTATCGGCGGAATATCGGCACGGTCGATATCGCCGATCACGTGAAGCTGAGCCGGAGCTATTTAAGCGATCTGTATAGCAGGGAAACCGGCGAATCGCTTGTTGAATCGTTAACGAGCATCCGTATCGAGGAGGCCAAGAAGCTGCTCATGTCCGGGGATGCGAAGAAGGTGTATGAAATTGCCGAATCCGTAGGCTTTTCCGATGCCAAAGCGTTCGCCCGGACGTTCCGTAAGCTCGTCGGCTGCTCCCCCAAGGAATACGTGCTTCAACGGTAATCTCAGCGATACCGCAGTGGCGCAAGAAAAGCTTCCTCTTACGCAGGGTCATTCATCGTGGAAAGGGCTTCGAATAGAAGCTTTTCTTACATATTCAACGAATAGCATTTCGAACAAAAAGCCCCCTTTTCCAACAAAATGGGGGCTTTTTTGCCGTGTGCCGCCAGGTTACATTGAAGATGAACAACCTTGACTTCGTCAAAGTATAAAAGGGGTGCACGAATGTTGAATGAACCGAAACCGGAAACAAGCAGCGAACCGCTTATTCAAGCGATCGGCGTCAAACGGACTTTCGGGCGCGGGCAAGCGGCGGTTCATGCTCTAAAGGGTGCCGATTTATCGATACCTCCAGGCAGGCTTGTCGCTTTGAGAGGACGATCCGGCTCCGGCAAAACAACGCTGATTAACTTGCTCGGCGCGCTTGACCGGCCGACCGAAGGATCGATTTATTTTATGGGGCAGGAACTGACCGGGTTGTCCGAGAAGGAGCGCAACGTGCTGCGTCGCACCCGAATGGGGCTTGTGTTCCAATCGTTTGCGCTGATGCCGCTGATGTCCGCTTACGAGAACGTGGAGTTCGGCCTTCGCATCTCCGGTACGCCGACCAAGGATCATAAGCAGCTTGCGGAGCACGCGTTATCGACGGTTGGCATGAAGGCGAGAATGAAGCATCGGCCGTTTGAGCTGTCGGGCGGAGAGCAACAGCGCGTTGCGATCGCAAGAGCGATCGCCCACCGGCCCAGGCTTATTCTGGCGGACGAACCTACGGCCGAGCTCGACAGCAAGATGGGGCTGCAGGTGATGAAGCTGTTCAAGGATCTCGTGCGCGAAGAGCGCATGACGATCATCCTGACGACGCACGATCCCGCTATTATGGAAATCGTCGATCACGTTTACGCATTGGAGGATGGACAAATTGTGGATCAAGGCTAAACAAAGGCTCGCTTTTGCACTCACGATCAGCTGCATCTCGGCAACCGTTTCCGGATGTTCGCTACTTCCGGCGGAGGAGGAAGCATTAAAGCCGCCGTTATTCAAGCCGCTTAAAGAAAACTACGAAACGTTCGAAGTCAAGCGCGGCGATATTCAGAAGCAAGTGAAGGGCGTCGCGACGTTCGAATCGACGAAGCAGGAATTTTACAAGTTCGAATCGGGTGGGGGCAAGCTGGCTTCCATTAATGTCAAAGCCGGAGATATGGTGAAGAAAGGCGATCTGCTCGTCCAGCTGGAGCTGGAAGGCATCGACCTTGAAATCAAGCAGCGGCAGCTTGAAGTGGAGAAGGTGAAAGTCGCACTGGACGGTGCGAAGGAACAACAGGACGTGAGTCAGATGAGAATCAAAATGCTGGAGCTCGATATCGCCCAAATCCAACTCGACAACGTGCTGAAGAAAAAAGCGGCCAAAGAAATGCGCGCGACGATGGACGGGCAAGTTATCTTTACCGACGATTCCAAGCCGGGCGATTACATCGATTCGGATCGCAAGCTGATCGTGATCGCGGATACGAGCCAGCTTCGTTTATCTTATTCCAGCGAAAGCAACAATCTTGGCGATGTTACAGTCGGCATGACCGCCGAAATCGAGTTCGACAAGAACAAATATACAGGCAAAGTCGTGCAAGCGCCTTCTTCGGCGCCGTTCACGGAAAATCGGGAATTGATGGAGAAGTACTCGAAGACGGCTTATTTTACGATGGATAAAATTCCGGATAAAGCGGAGATCGGCAAGTTCGCCGATATTACGATCGTTACGCAAAAACGGACGGATACGCTTAAGATTCCTCGCCGTGGTTTGCGTGCTTATTTGGGCCGTAACTATGTCCAGGTGCTTGACGGCAAAAGCGTAAGGGAAATCGACGTGGAAAAGGGAATCGAATCTTCAACGGAAGTGGAGATTACGCAAGGGCTGAAGGAAGGCCAGCAAGTGATCTTGCAATAACGGGTTGGGAGGCAGCTAAGCCATGGCGCTTTTTGTAATGATTTTCCGCAAAATGGTCAAAAACAAATGGCTGGAACTCAGCTTGTTGCTTGGCCTCGTGTTATCCGTTGCCCTCGTCAGCAGCATGCCGATCTATACGGATGCGATACTGCAGCGGATGCTCGTCAAAGATTTGGAGCTGTCGCAAAACGATTCCGGCCAATTCCCGGGAGCGTTCCTGGGTTCCTCCTATATGAGCGACCTGGACGCGGCGAAACGGCTTAAATATACGGATCAAGTCGATAAGTTCATGGTGGAGAAGGCATTGCCTTCATTCGGCATTCCGGCTCATTTCATCGTATTCGAACGCGGCACCCAATATTTGAAGCTGATGCCGGATGAGGGCACGCTTATCGATCCGAAAGTCAACCGTATCGCGCAGGTCAGCGCCATGAAGGGGATCGAAGAGCACATCGAGCTCATCGACGGACGGTTGCCGAGCAATGAACCCGTTGACGGCGTATATGAGGTGATGGTTCCGGACGGCGGGTTGTCCACTCTTAAGATGGTCCTCGGCAACGTGTTCGTCATTCAGGACAAGGCGGTGCTTGAGCCGGTTAAGATCAAGCCGGTCGGCGTGTTCACGCGCAAATCGGAATACGACACGTTCTGGTACAACACTACGTTTTCCAGCTACAAGCAGTCCATTTTCGTGCCGTTCGATCTGTATGAAAAGGATTTTCGGATCGGCGGGAAACTGCCGCACGTATCGAACTTCTGGTACTTTGCGCTTGACTATACGCAATTGGATTTAACGACGATGCAAAGCTTTTTCGATACGAACCGCTGGGTGAATACGGTGCTGAAAAACCGCTTTTTCAACTACGCGGTCAAAGCGCCCGCTCTGAAAACGATGGAGAAGTATGCGGAACGGGAGACGAAGCTTCGGATTTTGTTATGGTCGCTTAACATTCCGGTCATTATTATGTTGGGCTTTTATCTATTCATGGTTTCGAACCTCATTACGGACCGGCAAAAAACCGAAATCGCGGTGCTGCGAAGCCGCGGCGCCAGCCGGCTGCAAATTATATGCTCGTACGTGATCGAAGGGATTCTGCTCGGGGTGATCGCCTTTGTCGCTGGGCCGATGCTCGGCATGCTCTTAACCAAAATGCTGGGTGCATCAAACGGATTCCTCGAATTCGTCCAACGGGCGTCACTGAAGGTGAGGGTTGGCGAGCAGGCATACCAATACGCGCTTATCGCCGTCGTGAGCTCCGTCATTATGACGCTTATTCCGGCGTTCCTGGCGACGAGAGTATCGATCGTCGGTCACAAACAGCAGATGTCCCGTTTGAAGAAAACGTCGTTTTTCCATAAATTTTTTATCGATATTATTCTGATCGGCGTTTCGGTGTACGGGTTAAGAACGTTCCACACTCGGATGAACGACCTCCAGAAGCTAGGGCTGGATACGACGGATATGAACATCGATCCGCTGCTGTTCCTTGTCCCGGCATTGTTTATTATCGGTTCGGGGTTGTTTATATTACGAATTTATCCGTTTTTTGTCCGCTTCGTCTATTGGGTCGGGCGCAAATGGTGGCCGCCGTCGCTTTACTCGACGCTTATTCAGGTCGGCCGTTCGACGAGCCATTATCAGTTTCTGATGGTGTTCCTGATCATCACGCTGTCGACGGGATTGTTCAGCGCCAGTGCGGCAAGGACGATCAACATCAATACGCAGGAAAAAATATTGTATAAAAACGGCGCCGATCTCACTCTGAATATTCGGTGGGAAAACGATGCGCCTCCTCCGGCGATGCCAGGTATGGGCGGTCCGCCACCCGCGGCCGAAGGCCCGCCGAAGAAAGTGCAGTATACGGAAGCGCCGTATGAACCGCTGACGAAGCTGCCCGGTGTGGAGCAAACCGCTAAAGTGTTTATCAAAGAAAACGCGGATTACAGCGCGGGCAACAATTCCGGGTCGACGAAGCTGATGGGCATCGACACGGACGACTTCGGCAGGACGGTATGGATGAAGGACGGTCTGCTGCCGCACCATTTTTATGATTATTTGAATTTGCTGTCGACGAATCCGACGGCCGTGCTCATTTCCCGTTCCATCGCCGAGCAAACGGGGGCCAAGGAGGGCGATCCGATTCAGGTCGGATGGAGCGAAGCCGGGACACGCAGCTTCGTTATTTACGGCATTATCGATTTTTTCCCCGGCTTTAATCCGAATCCGAAAGGGTCCGGCGAAAAGTCGAACAACGCCGATAAGCCGAAGTTGATCGTCGGCCATCGCGAATATATTGCGCGAGCACTGGCACTGGAGCCTTACGAGGTATGGATCAAGCTGAAAAAGGATGCCCTTGTGCAGCCGCTATACGATGAATTGGCCGCGCAGAAGATTCCCGTCACGGGCTTGACCAATACGCGGGAGCAGCTGAAAGCAGCCAAAAACGATCCGTTCCAAATGTCGATTAACGGCGTCATGACGTTAGGCTTTATGATTTCGATCGCGATTTGTTTCTTTGGGTTCTTATTGTACTGGATCTTGTCATTGTCCGGACGAACGCTTCAGCTCGGCATGCTGCGAGCGATGGGCATCTCCTTCCCGCAGCTGGTCGGCATGCTTATCGCGGAGCAAATATTGACGTCGGGTGCCGCGATTGCGATCGGCGTGTTATGCGGCAATTTGGCGAGCCGGCTCTTCGTTCCGATGTTCCAGATTTCGTTCAACCCGGCCGCGCAAGTGCCGCCGTTCGAAGTGATCAACGACTCGCTCGACTCGATCCGGTTGTATTCCATCGTCGCGTTTATGGTAACGCTTGGTTTAATTATTCTCAGCGTCCTGCTGTCGCGCATCAAAATCCATCAAGCGATCAAGTTAGGGGAGGATTAAACCGTGATCCATTGCGATAACCTGGTGAAAATATACAAGGCGGCCGACCTCGAGGTCGTCGCGCTGCAAGGGCTCGATCTGCACGTCGAGCCCGGCGAGTTGATGGCGATCATCGGCAATAGCGGCAGCGGCAAATCGACGCTGCTCAACATGCTAGGCGGCCTGGATCGGCCGTCCGCGGGCAACCTGTTCGTCGACGGGAAAAACCTGCTCAAGTTCACCGAGCGCGACTTGATGAAGTACAAGCGCGAGACGGTTGGCTTCGTCTGGCAGAACAATGCGCGCAATTTGATCCCGTATTTGACCGCGCTTGAAAATGTGGAGCTACCGATTTTGCTGCAAGGGCGCCGCAAGCGGCAGCGCGCCATTGAACTGCTGGATGCCGTCGGCTTAAGCCACCGCGCCAAAAACCGCCTGAACCAGCTGTCCGGCGGAGAACAGCAGCGCGTGGCGATTGCGATTGCGCTGGCGAATTATCCAAAGCTGCTGCTTGCCGACGAACCGACCGGTTCGGTCGATACGAAGACGTCAAACCAGATCTTGGACTTGTTCCGCGACCTGAACCGCAGCCTCGGGCTGACGGTCGTCATCGTCACGCACGATCCGCTGCTGGCGAAGAAGGTCGACCGCGTCGTCGCGATCCGGGACGGCAAAACCTCGTCGGAGATGATCCGCCGTAAATCGTATGCCGAGGAGCTGGCGGAGCTGGAGCAGGGGCTTATCGCCGAAGACGAGTCCCACGTCGAATATGCGGTGCTCGACAGGGCGGGACGACTGCAAATTCCGACGAACTACTTGGAGTCGATCGGCATCAAAAATACGAACAAGGTTCAGCTGACGCTGGAGGACGGCAAAATCGTTATTTTGCCGCCGGAAGGATAGAAGAAGGATTCTGTCTCTTGTTTGATTGAGACTATAAACGGAAGATGGCTCCGAATGGAGCGCTAGAAGCGGTTGCGCAGCGATAATGCTGGCAACCGCTTTTTGTTATAGCAAAAGTTGCTATAAAAGTATTGAATTACTATGGTATATTATGTATAATGGAAATTAGATATATCAACTTTTTGAATGAGTGCGTTTGGTGCAAATCGGCACGATAAGATATATCTAAAACTGCGTGAGTTAGGATGGCGAAAAATTTGAAATCATTACGGTTTACAGCAATTCTTCTTCTGTTGTTATCTATTCTTGTTTCCGCCTGTGATAAGGCAAGCGAAGTCGAAGTATTGGAAGAAAATACGGAGCCTGTGACTTTGCGCATTTTGTTGTCGGTGAGCAACGAAGACCTTAGGAAGAAGCTGCCGATCGAAGTAAAAATGAAGGAGTTTATGGCGGAACATCCGAACGTGAAGATCAAGGTGGACAAACTTATTAATTTCAACTACGAGCGAATGTTTTCCCGCCTATCAACTAGCAATAAAGAACCTGCGTATGATCTTATTCAGCTCGTTCCTGATCAAATGCGGTATTTATATGATAAACAAGTCATTTCGGATCTGAATCCGTATCTCATGAACCGAGGCACTTCATGGGATCCCATCTACGAAAACTTGTTAAAGGCAACGATGTCCGACGGCGCTTACCTTGGTTTACCTATAACTGCATATCCTATTGTTATGTACTTCAAGCCCGAGGCGTTTGATGCCGCAGGCATTCCTTATCCTAATGACAGTTGGACTTGGGAGCAGTTCCTCAACATTGCTGAACAACTTCGAACGTATGGGTATCAGACCGCAATATACCCCATGTTCAATATCCTCGAGCCTTTTATTATGGGGATGGGAGGCCGCTTCAGTTCACCGGATCGTAAACAAGCTGCAGGATATTTCGATAGCAAGGACACTCAGGTTGCATTCCAACGGCTAAAGGAGGCTTCGATCGTTAGTTTTGATTGCAATTTAGAGGCCAATTGCGCCATTACGATCCAATCATACGCCGGTTGGCTGACTTATCGAGATCACCTTAAGGTCAAGGTTGCCTCATTGCCGAGCATTGGAGGACAGCGCTTCAACACTGCCGCCATTAGCGGATTGTCGATGACAAGCGCATCGCAAAACAAACAACTTTCATGGAAGCTCTTGGAGTATTTAGCTCAAGACCAACCTATGCCACTGCTCATCAACCATACGATACAGAATCAAACCGGTGATTCCACTTCGGAATGGGTGGCCGATGAATCTCTGCTGAACGTTTTGAGTCGGGGTTTACAAGACGCAGAGCCTGCCTCTTTTATTTTTTACAACTCTTTTAATGATAACCGCAATCTTGCTGTAACCTTGGATGTTGAGGCCCTTTTCAAGAAGGGGAGTAATATTCAAGCGATCTTGTCGCAATACGCCAACGAAATTGATACGAAGCTGCCGCATGTGTATCCCGAAATTGTGCCGTAATATCGAGGGTGATGTTCGACTAATACTTTATGTTTTTTATCAGAACTGAAACTGCAGGTATGTGTTAATTATTCCTTGTTTTCAGAACGATGGAGGGAGCAGTATCTGCTTCCTCCTGAACGGGGGACAAAAAATGCACGCAAAAAACAATAACCCCTGCACCCGCTGAGGGTTATTTATTTTATCTCATATATGATTAATGACATTAAACATAAATGCCATTTATCATATTGCATTAGTTTTGTATCGAAAGGACGAGTATGGTATAATTTTCTGAAAAAAACAACGAGTTGGAGTGAAGCAAGCTTTGAGAAGGGTATTATGGCTGCCATTTGTAAGTATACTAGTAGTATCCATGTTGTTGCTTGCCGGATGCGGCGCAAAACCGACCAAACCGGACGCCTCGTCGAATGGGGATTCCAAGGTGAAAAGCTGGACGGAACCTCCGAAGATGGAGATCGATACGAGCAAGACGTATAAAGCTCATGTGACGACCTCCAAAGGCAAATTTACGATCGAACTGTTCGCAAAAGACGCTCCGATCACGGTCAATAACTTTGTATTCCTTTCAAAACAAGGTTTTTACAACGGTGTAACGTTCCATCGCATTATCGAAGATTTCATGATTCAAACGGGCGATCCGCTCGGCAACGGAACAGGCGGCCCCGGATATGCCATTAAAGACGAACTGGGTTCCAAATATTCATACGAACCGGGAATTGTCGCGATGGCAAACGCAGGCGCGAATACGGGCGGCAGCCAATTCTTTATCTGCACAACGGAAAAAAGCTCGGAGATTTTGAATCCTCAGCCGTACTATCCGATCTTCGGCAAAATCGTCGAAGGTATGGACACGGTGCTGAATATCGCCGCGACTCCTGTTGGGCCGGGAGCTAGTGACGAAATGAGCAAGCCGACGGAAAAAGTTACGATCGACTCGATCGAGATCGAAGAAAAGTAGCGGCAGCAGAAGCGATAAACGTGCACGCAGCACGTTTTTTGTTTCTTCGTTCCGCGGGAAAGGAACATCGTCATGAAACGAAAATTTTCGGATCGGGCGAATTGGAGGCGGATTACGAGCAAGAGCTATCAATCCCTCTATCTGACCGGCGACGAGTTTACTGGTTACGTCACGCTTTACCTCATACACCAGCTGCGGGACCCGCTGTGGAAGGAATACAACGGTACCCGCCTGTGTTTGGCGGACAACGGTTATTCCTGGCTTCAGCATTTCCCGAAAAACGAGCATTACGTCGTGACGACGATGTTCGATGCCAAGCAACATGTCGTTCAATGGTACATAGATATTTGCAAGTCTCAAGGCGTTACCGATCAAGGGGTTCCTTGGTTCGACGATTTGTTCCTGGATATCATCGTCCTGCCTTCGGGCGAGGTGTTCCTGCTCGACGAGGATGAGCTGTTGGAGGCTTATGAGCAGGGCGCCATTTCGAATGACGACTACCGGATGGCGAAAGCCGAGGCTGCGAAGGTGCTAGAGACGATTCGCCGCAACGAATTCAATTTTTTGCAAATGTCGGTAAGGCATCGAGCGGAATTGTTCACGGCTGTGCCAAGGAACGGGGGCAGTCATGGATCATAGCTCGGCAACGCAAGCATGCCTGCTGCTGCACGGATTTACGGGCAGCCCCCATGAAATCGAGCCGCTCGCACGATATCTGGAGCGGCATGGGTGGGCCTGCGATACGCCTACGCTTGCCGGTCACGGCGAGGACAGCCGCTCCATGCGCGATACCCAGTGGCAGGAGTGGGTAGCCAGCGGTACGGAAGCCGCGAAGAGGCTCGAACGGTCGTACGGCCAATTTGACCTCGTCGGCTTCTCCATGGGCGGCCTTATCGCGGCTTATTTGGCCAACCGTCACCGTGTAAGAAGGCTTGTGCTGCTGAACGCAGCCGTCATATATATGAGTCCGGTACGATTCGCGCAAGCGGCGTTGGAGCAGTGGAAGGAAGACCGTTCCGTAAGGCGGCTTTTGTCCAAAACGCACCAGACGCCGCTTTTTGCAACCTGGCAATTCAGCAGGCTTGTCCGTCAATTGAAGCCGGAATTCAGCCGCATACGCGTGCCTGTATTAATCGTTCAGGGCGAACGGGACCAGGTCATCCATCCTTCGAGCGCCCGTTACATTGCCGATCAAGTTCAAGGAGAGAAGGAATTGCGCTGGTTCCTGCAATCGCGGCACATGATTTGTCAAGACAAAGAGGCGGACGAATTGTTCCGTACGGTTCTTGCTTTTTTGCAGAAATAGACGATAAAGGTGATGTTAATGAAGACCGTTCCGCGGAAGAAGCGGAGAGTTCTCAAAGCGCTTGCGACAGCGCTGAGGATTGTTTCTCTTTTTGCGTTAGCAGCTTTCATATGGTTTGTTTATATTTTGTGGCATATTCTCACGGTGGACAACACGCCGAACGCCGAACCGGCGGATGTCGGCATCGTGTTAGGCGCCGCGTTATGGAAAGACAAGCCGAGCCCCGGCTTGAAAGAACGGCTTGAGGAAGCGTACAGAGTATTTAAAGAGGGCCGGGTACGCGCATTGATCGTAACCGGCGGTCTTGACGGGAACAACTCTCGGCTCACCGAGGCGGAGGGCATGGCCAAAGCGTTAGTTGCCATGGGCGTGCCGGAGGATCGGATCGTGCTTGAAAATAAAGCGACGAATACGTACGAAAATTTATTGTTCAGCAAACGTCTGATGGACGATAAAGGCTGGAAAAGCGCGGTCATCATCACACATCGCTATCACGGGGCCCGATCGCTGGATATCGCTCGTTATTTGGGCTTCGAGAACCCGGTTGCTTCCACGACGCCGACCAAAGTGATGAATGTTCCTTGGAACACCGGCCGCGAACTGCTGGCTTATTCCAAATGGATGGCCGACAAGCTGCTGCTCGATTTTGGCGCTGAGGACCCGATTTCCGTCCGGTAATGATAGTGATATAACGGGGTGAATCCAAGCTTTCCGTATAGCGCTAGCGCGGGTGGATTGTCATTCACGACCTGCAGATAAAGACTTTGGGCGCCGAGCCGGACCGCTTGTTCGGACAGAGCCGCCATGATGAAGGTGGCAAGTCCTTTCTGCCTGTGGCTTTCGCTTACGGCAATATTGACGAAGCCGGCCCAGCCTCGCTCGGCAACGACGGTGCCGATCCCGACCGCCTCGCTGCCTTGCTGGACGAGGATGAAGGATTTGCGCGGCGCGATCCGGCTCACGATGTCGCGGTATTTAGCTTGCATTTCCTCGGCGTAGCCTTCGATCTGAATGTAAGCGTCCATCCATGCCTGCCAAGGTCTCGTGCAGAAGCTGGCCGAATATCCTTCCGGAAGCCGGTTGCCGGCTGTTGAAGCTACATCTCTCGCAGAAGCGATCAGAATCGAGCACTCCGTTTCCTTCACATACCCAAGCTGCTCCAGCATCGGATCTAATTCGGGCGGCGATGCGTCGCTGATCGAAAAGCGGACCGGCAGCCTGTGGTTTGCGTAGAAGGCGCGGACCTCATCCAACCAACCGGCGTAAGGCGGCATCGCGCCAAGCGGCAGAACGCTGTTCGCCCGTTTCGAAGCGCCGTCGTTGGCTCGGAACGTCCAGCTGCCGTAATGCTGCACATATTTGGCCGGCCATGTGTTACTCGCGAGTTCCTCAATGAAAGCGGCGAGGCTGCGCTGTTCGTTTGTCATCATATTGGCTCCCCCGATAGGCTGTATTGTGTTATTTCCGAGCCCCAGTTTCAAATCGATTTATGCAAGTTCGGAATAATTATACATTTTATTGTATATTTAATCGTGCGTAAAGTGTTTTTTCGTTGATGTTTGCATGATTTGTATAGGGAGGCGAGAAGCATGTTTGAATCAAGCCTTGGGGATATCGCCGCAATCGTAGACGGAAACGTTGAAGCCGCCGCGGTTGATGCAACGTTAACGATGAGGGGCGTTTCCATCGATTCGAGAACGATACGAGGCGGTGAATTGTTCGTTCCCATTCGGCGGGTGGACAACGGACACCGGTACGTGGAGGCGGCGATTGCCCACGGCGCCGCAGCGTCCTTGTGGCAAAAGTCGGAGCCGAACGCTCCCGAGGGCGTGCCGCTCATCCATGTCGACGATACGCTTGCCGCTTTGCAGCGCCTTGCCGCGGCGTATCGCAAGAGGCTTCCGGTTAAAGTCGTCGCCGTCACGGGAAGCAACGGGAAAACGACGACCAAGGATTTGATCGATGCCATTCTCTCCACGACCTATTCGGTCTACAAAACAAAAGGAAACCTCAACAGCCAAATCGGACTTCCTCTATCCTTACTCGAAATCGATCCGCAAACCGAGGTGGCCGTTCTGGAAATGGGGATGAGCGAGCCCGGCCAAATCGCCCGTCTGTCGGAAATCGCCGCTCCGGACGTCGCCGTCATTACGATGATCGGATTATCGCATCTGTCGTCCATGGGGTCGCGAGAGCGGATCGCCGCGGCCAAGCGCGAGATTACGCAGGGCTTGCGAGCAGGCGGAACGCTTGTCGTTCCGGGCGGTGAGCCGTTATTGTCGAACGCCGCTTGGGAAGGGGGCGGCCTCTGGGAGCGGATTGAATTCGGGGTTGCTGCATCGTACGACTATGATGTCACTTCGATGGAGCAGGAGCCCGGGGGCATCCGCTTCATGACCAATCGCCCCGAGCTCCCTCATCTGTTCATCCCTCTGCTTGGCAAGCACAACGTCCATAATGCCCTGGCCGCCATTGCCGTGGCCGATCGGCTCGGCATTTCCGGCGACAGGATCGCCAGCGGG